>NZ_JAQEQF010000003.1:239-336530 GCF_027698965.1 Clostridium fessum | reverse complement strand
TAATTGAATTGCCGAGGATTCCCGCTTATTGTCCTAAAAATATTGATACCTCCTTCTCTTCGCCACCAAAAAGATAACTGACACCGTCACGGACATACATTCCGCCACGATAATTGCACCCCAGATTCCGTTCAAGCCCAGGAGCAGCGGCAGAATGATAACCGATGCACTTTCAAACACAAGAGTACGCAAAAATGCTATCAGCGCCGAGGTCAGTCCATCTCCCAGCGCCGTAAAAAAGGCGGAACTGAAAATGGAGAAACCGCAGAATAAGAACGAAACCGCATAAATGGAATACGCATGTACCGTCATGTCCAGAAGCCCGGCATCATATCCTACGAAAATAGCTGCCAACGGTGCCGCCATCACCTCGGACAGCAGCAGCATGCTCAGAGACGCCGCCGCGATCAGAAGCACACTGCGCTTTAGCAGGTTATTTAACTCCTTTTTATTTCCTGCGCCGTAGTGATAGCTGATAACCGGAGCTACGCCGGTCGCATAACCGATGAAAATCGCAAGGAAAATAAAATCCACATACATGATGGTTCCGTAAGCTGCGACTCCGTTTTCTCCCGCGTAGCGCATCAGCTGCGCGTTATACAGCATGCCGACAATGGACATGGAAATACTGCTCATCAATTCCGATACACCGTTGGTGCAGGCACGTCTGAGCGCTCCTCCATCCCACTTTGGTCTGCGAAGGCGCAGGCTGCTGCTGTTCTTCCGCAGGAAATAAACCAGCGGTATCGTTCCGCCTATGATCTGTCCCATCGCAGTCGCCATCGCCGCTCCGGCAATTCCCCAATGGAACACTCCCATGAACAGAACATCTCCCGTCATATTGAGCACACCCGAAATGATCGTTACAATCAGCCCCAGCTTCGGCTTCTCCGCCGTCACGGAAAGGCTGCCAAACGCATACTGCAACATTAAAAACGGAAGCGCCACCAGAATGATCCGTCCATACCGGATGCAGTCCGCCAGCATCTCTCCCTCCGCGCCAAGAAAGGCAGCGATCTGCGGTAAAAACAGAATACTGATAACCGCAATTACCAGACCAGAAACAAAGGTCGCAGCGATCAGAAGGGAAAAAATCTCCTGCGCCTTCTCACGCCTGCCCTCGCCCATAATCCGGGCGATCAGGGCACTTCCACCCGTGCCGAACATAAATCCCATGGCACCTACGACCATCAGAAACGGCATAATGAAATTGACCGCCGCAAACGGCGTTTTTCCTACAAAATTCGATACAAAATATCCATCTACCACTCCGTAAATGGAGGTAAAAATCATCATTAAAATAGATGGAATTGTAAACCGGATCAATCTCCCAAAACCGAAATGATCCGATAACTGAATCCTCTGTTCCATAACATTCTCCTGTCAAATTTTTAAGTAATTCTGCCATTATATCACGATTCGCATCTTCGATGCTTACCGCTGCTGACGCAGCTATCGTGATCGCCATTCGCCGTTCGCCATAAATCTGCAAGCAGCTTTCTGGCTCACTTGCGCTCATTATATCATAATTCTTCACATCACGGAACATCACCTGCACCTCTTCTCCCTTGAGCCAAATAAATATTATTCCTACGGTTGATTTTTTCGGAATTATTCTGTATAATGAAAATAAATTTACAATTTAACGCGTTAAACCTCAACGCATTAAATTCAAAAAAGCACGATTTTCACATTAGGGAGGAACTATGTTATGAGCGAAGACAAAAAATTAAACATGCCTCAATCGCTTCTGCTTCTGCTCCTGATCATCGGAGCGGTTGCAGTCTGCATCCGGCTGAAAACGGGCGGACCGATGATTGGACTATTTATGAGCTGGATCATCATCTATCTGTTTTGTAAGGTATTACGCATAAATTATGAGCATGTTGTAAACGGCGCTTACGACGCGATCCGGGTTGTCGTTCCTACCTTGTGCCTGCTCATGGCAATCGGCGTCATGATCGGTACCTGGCTGCAAAGCGGCACGATTGCAACCATCATTGTCGGCGGTTTAAAACTGATCAACCCGACCTGGCTGCTGCCTCTGACCCTGATTTTCTGTGCCGTATTAAGCCTTGTGACCGGAACCTCCTACGGTTCCGTCGGCAGTGCCGGTGTTGCCATGATGGCAATCGGCAACGCGATGGGCATCCATCCTGGCATGGTGGCAGGTGCTGTCATCTGCGGCGCGATGTTCGGTGACAAATTAAGCCCGCTTTCCGACACAACCAACCTGGCTCCAGCGGTTGCTGGCTCTAAATTAAACGACCACGTGCGTTCCATGCTCTGGACCACGCTTCCGACCTTTGTCATCAGCCTGGTTCTCTTTGTAATTCTTGGCATCAGCCAGACTTCAGGGAACTATGAAACTGGAAATCTTCTGACATACATCGATGCCCTGCAAGATGAGTTTAAACTTGGCTTCATCACTCTGCTGCCAGCCATCGCAATCATTATTCTGCTTTTATGCAAAGTAAACGCGGTTGTCTCCCTTGGTCTTTCCGCCATCTGCGCCGGAGCTGTCTCTTTCTTCTATCAGGGCGCAACTCTGCAGAGTATCATCCGTGTTGCTTACAACGGATACAGTACCAGCATTGAGGAAGGTATTTTACAGACCATCTTAAACCGCGGCGGTATGAGCAGCATGCTTCAGTATGTGGCAATCATCTGCTTTGCAGTTGGTATGGGCGGTATGCTGGATCGCCTCGGCGTTCTCGGCAATCTCTTAAACGCCATCGTAAATCACATCAACAGCGATGGCAGCCTGATTGCAGCAAGCCTTTTAGTCGGCTATGTAACCAGCTTAATCAGCTGTTCCCAGCCGATGTCCCACGTCCTGACTGGAAATATGATGAAACCGCTGTTCAAATCCAGAAAAATCACACCAGAAATCCTTTCTCGTACCCTTGAGGACGCAGGTACTTTATCCGGTCCGATGATTCCGTGGCACGGTTACTGTGTATACATGTCTGGAACCCTCGGCGTTGCCTGGTCCGTATTCTTCCCGTACCTGTTCTTACTGTACTTAACACCTTTGTTCAGTATTTTCTATGGATTTACGGGAATCTCCATCCGGCATACAGACGACGCTCAAAATTAAACCTTTCACTTGATGAAAACAAAAGGATCGAAACATATATTCAGCCTTTGACACGGTGTTTACCTGTGCAAAGGCTGAACACATCTAATTTGCCCGAACTTTTTTCATGATTTCGAGCAAAATATATTACATATGAAATCAGGAGATGAATATTTATGATGGAAACAAAGCTTGTACTTCTCGGAACCGGCACCCCGAACGCCTGCCCGAATGCCAGCGGTCCTTCTTCCGCAGTTGTCGTAGGCGACCGCGCTTATCTTGTAGATTTTGGTCCTGGCGTTGTTCGTCAGGCGGCGAAAGCATACCAACAGGGAATTGATGCCCTGCGCCCGGACCGGCTGATGATCGCATTCTGCACACATCTGCACACCGATCACACGGCTGGCTATCCGGATCTCATTTTTACCCCCTGGGTGCTGGAACGCCCGGAACCTCTGAAAGTATTCGGTCCAAAAGGCATCCAGAACATGACCGAACATATTTTAAAAGCATATGAGACGGACATCAACTTCCGTATCCACGGCTTTGAAAAAGCCAACGAAAATGGCTACAAAGTCGAAACTACTGATATCCAGCCTGGTATCATTTATCAGGATGACCGTGTGACGGTTGAAGCATTTCCAGTCAGCCACGGTACGCTTGAAAGCTACGGATTTAAGTTTACAACACCGGATAAAGTGATCGTGATCAGCGGTGACACGGCTCCGCTTGAGATTGTGGCGCAGAAAGCGGAAGGCTGCGATATCCTCCTCCATGAGGTCGAGTACACCGCCGGTCTTTCCGCCAGAGAGCCAAAATGGCAGAAATACCACCAGGAAGTTCACACTCTCAGCGTTGATCTGGCAAAGATTGCCGCCAAAGCACACCCGCAGCTTCTGGTTACCTACCACCGTATCTATCACATGGAAATCCAGGACAACACCCGCGATGTCGAGGTTGAGATGGCGCGCAGAAACACCGCCATTTTGCAGGAAATCCGTGATGCTGGATATGAAGGCGCCGTTGTAAATGGACAGGATTTGGATGTATTCTAAGAAAAATTTAAGGGGATGCGAATTAAGTCAGTCGCTGCCACCCCTGTTCTCAGACCTTCAAGCCTTATATATAAAAAGCAGATATTCTCACACAATGGAGAATATCTGCCATCCAGTCTGACTCATTCTACGGTACGGAAAACATAGACCTGAAGTTTCAAACGTGCCACTTTGGGAGAATATATTAGAACAATACTTCTCCGATAATCTCCACCGCATCGCTGATGCAGTCCGGACAGGCACGCAGCACATTTCCCGTCTCCACACCCTTCAAATCCCTACAGACCACGCTCTGGTTCTTCTCAAGGAAACGCGCGATGCACTCTTTGGCATCCTTATAAGAAACCGCCTTCGAATTCGCCAGCTCCAGATCCCCGGTACTATCCTTCAGCCCTGCCAGCACAGCCGCCGCCGAAATGGCCCCGCAGGTACCATTCATGCCGCCCATGCCAAGACCAAGCCCCTCCGTCACCTTAAACAGCGCCACCTTGTCCAAATCCACCTTATCCGCAAACGCACACGCCACCGACTGGGCACAATTATACCCCATTGCATGAAACTGAGCCGCCTGCTGCTGACGCGCTGAAATCTCTTCTTTCGTCATACTGATACCTCCTAAAATTTTCTTAATCTGCTAATTTTTTTATATTGTACTATTTATGCCAATTATAACATACATTCCCACTTTTTAAACACCCCAAAAAGCATACAACATACAGCGCCAGAAGCCAAATGCCCTCCGTTGCATTTGCAGGAGTCTTGGTAACTCTTGGCTCGCAGAGATTTGTGTTAGAGTTCAAAATACACCTGTCTGAGCGAAGCGAGTTTGTATTTTGGACTCTGCTTTTAACAAATCTATGCAAGCCTAGTGTTACCGGCTCCGAAACCGCAACGGAGGGCATTTGGCTTCTGGCGCGTCACCTTGCCATTTTTATGCATTTCTATATATTTCTATTTCATCAGCGTAACCATAACCGCCTTCTGGGCATGCAACCGGTTTTCCGCCTCTTCAAAGATCTCTGACGCATGTTCTTCAAAGATCTTCTCGGTAATTTCCTGTCCACGGTAAGCCGGCAGACAGTGCATTACCATCGCCCCCGGTTTTGCCGCAGCCATCAGTTCATCATTGATCTGATATCCCTGGAATGCCTGCTGGCGGATCTTCTTCTCTTCTTCCTGACCCATGGAAGTCCATGTATCTGTGATGACAACGTCTGCATTTTCCACTGCCTTGATCGGATCATTTACCAGTGTAAATGCGTCATTGCCAGCTGCGAAATCCAGCACTTCTTTCGCCGGACGGTAATTATCCGGAGTTGCGATAGATACCTGCATATCCGATTTCAGACCGCCTACGATCAGGGAGTTCGCCATGTTGTTGCCGTCGCCGATGTAACACATCTTGAGCCCTTTCAGTACGCCGTATTTCTCACGGATCGTCATCAGGTCAGCCAGTACCTGGCACGGATGGCAGAAATCAGTCAGACCGTTGATGATCGGGATAGAACCGTATTTTGCCAGATCCTCCACTTCTTTCTGCTCGTAGGTACGGATCATGATGCCGTCCAGATAACGGGAGAGTACGCGTGCGGTATCCTGTACCGGCTCACCGCGTCCGATCTGTAAGTCGCGGGAGGAAAGGAACAGTGCCTGTCCGCCGAGCTGGAACATACCTGTCTCAAAGGAAACTCTGGTACGGGTGGATGACTTCTGGAAAATCAGACCGATAGATTTGCCCTCCAGAAGACGATGTGAAATGTGATGTTTTCGTTCATATTTTAACTGATCTGCCAGATCCAGGATCGAGGTAATCTCCTCCGGTGTGCAGTCTAACAGCTTTAATAAATGCTTCATGTCTAAAATACCTCCCTCATAGCAGCGATTGCCTCGTCCATCTCCTCTTTCGTGATGACAAGGGGCGGAAGCAGACGGATCGCCTCTGTACCGGCTGTCAGGACCAGGACGCCTTTTTCCATCAACTGACTGACCATCGCAGCTCTCTCATCTTTGTCCACTACGATGCCTAACATCAATCCCATGCCGCGAACAGTCTTTACCTTTGGAGAACCGATCGCTAAAATCTCCTTTTTCAGGTACTCGCCCTTTTCCTGAACCGATTTCAGGAATTCCGGCTTATTTACGATATCTAATACGGTATTGGCAGCCGCACAGCAGAGCGGATTGCCGCCGAAGGTTGTACCGTGCGTACCGGCGCCCAGTACATCCTGGCATTTCTTATCCGCCATGACAGCACCGATCGGAACACCGCCGCCGAGTCCTTTGGCCATACTGATGATGTTCGGCTGAACGCCGTACTGCTCATAGCAGAACAGGCTTCCGGTACGTCCGATGCCCGTCTGAACCTCGTCAATCAGAAGCAGGATGTCCTTCTCCTTGCAGAACTCGGCAGTTGCCTGTACAAATTCCTTATCAAGCGGAAGGACGCCGCCCTCGCCCTGAATCATCTCCATCATGACAGCGCAGGTCGTACCATCGATCTTGCGCTTCATGTCTTCGATATCATTGGCTGCTGCATAATCAAATCCTTCCGTAAATGGGAAGAAATACTGATGAAACTTGTCCTGTCCGGTTGCCTTTAATGTCGTCACGGTACGTCCGTGGAAGGACTGTTTCAGCGTGATAATCTTATTTCTTCCCTCGCCGTATTTGTCAAAGGAATACTTTCTTGCCAGCTTGATCATACCCTCGTTGGCTTCCGCACCGGAGTTTGCAAAAAAGATTTTTCCCATTCCGGCTGCATCGACCAACTTCTTTGCTGCCTGCACCATAGGCTCGGTGTAATACAGGTTGCAGGCGTGCATCAGCTTATGTGCCTGCTCCGATATCGCAGTCGTCAGCGCATCGTTGTCATGACCAAGACTGTTGACACCGATGCCGGAGGTCAGATCAATGTATTTCTTTCCCTCCGTATCCCACAGCGTCGCGCCTTTTCCGTGATCCAGCGCAATCGGAAAGCGGCCGTATGTATGCATGATATATGTTTCTTCGCCCTGCTTGATTTCTTCAAATGTCATAAAAATCCTCCATGCATCTTTCAAACTTTGTTTACGAGAACATGGTTCCTACACCGTCATTGCTCAAAAGCTCGACCAGAATCGAGTGCGGCACACGACCATCCTGGATATTGGCACGTTCTACGCCCTGGCGCACTGCCTCAACGCAGCAATCTACCTTCGGAATCATGCCGCCGGAGATCACGCCCTCTTTGATGAGTGCCGGAACCTCGGAAACTTTCAGTCTCGGAATCAATGTCGAATCGTCTTTCGGATCGCGCATCAGACCGCATACATCCGTCAGAAGAATCAGTTTTTTCGCTTTCAGTGCCACCGCCAGCTTCTCCGCTGCCGTATCTGCATTGATGTTATAGTTTGTCTCCTCGTCCATGCCTGCTGCCACGGAGGAAACAACCGGGATAAAGCCCTCATTTAAAACATCGAGAACGACTTTCTCATTGACTTCTTTAATATCTCCCACATAGCCGTATTCCGTTCCATCCGGATCGACTAACTGGATCGCCTTAAAGAGTCCGCCGTCCATGCCGCCCAGACCAACGGCATGTCCGCCTGCTTTCTCAAACAGGGAAACAAGGTTTTTGTTAACCTTGCCGCAGAGAATCATCTGGACAATATCCATCGTCTCGCGGTCTGTGTAGCGCAGACCTTTGACAAATTTAGACTCTTTTCCGATTTTTTTGAGCATCTCCGAAATTTCCGGACCACCGCCGTGTACCAGCACGACCTTGATGCCTACCAGATTTAAAAGGACGATATCCTCGATCACCGCCTGCTTTAAATCTTCATTAATCATGGCGTTTCCGCCGTATTTTACAACGATAATTTTACCAGCATATTCCTGAATATATGGCAGCGCCTCTACCAGGACTTCTGCGCTCATTTTTGATCCTGTTTTCATCACGTCCGATAATCTCCATTAATCTTCACATAATCATAGGTCAAATCGCATCCCCAGCAGGTAGCGCTTCCGCTGCCTTCCTGAAGTGTTACATTGATCTCCACTTCATCCTGGCTTAAGATTTTCTTTGCCAGATCTTCATCAAAATCGAGTCCCCTGCCGTCCTCACAGACTGCAATGCTGCCCTCTTTGGAGGCAAACTCGACTAACACTTTCTCCGTGTTAAACGCAGCTCCGGAATAGCCCATCGCGCAGAGAACGCGTCCCCAGTTCGCATCGGAACCGAACATTGCTGCTTTGGTCAGGGAAGAACCGGCGATGGATTTTGCCAGTACCTCGGCTGTCTCCTCATCCTTCGCTCCCTTCACGGTACAGGTCATCAGCTTGCTTGCGCCCTCGCCGTCTGCCGCAATCTTACGAGCCAGATCCTGCATGACTGCCTGCAATGCCTCGCAGAATGCCTCGTATGCCGGACCTTCTGCAGTAATCTCCGCATTGCCAGCCATACCATTTGCCAGAACGGTACACATATCGTTGGTGGAGGTATCGCCGTCAACGGTCACACGGTTGAAGGTACGTTTTACATTGAATAACAGCGCCTTGCGGATCATCTCGCTGCTGACTGCACAATCGGTTGTGATGAAGCACAGCATCGTTCCCATATTCGGGTGAATCATGCCGGAACCCTTACAGATACCGCCGATGTGGCAGGTTGTTCCATCTACATCAAATTCAACAGCGATCGTCTTCACTTTTGTATCGGTCGTCATGATCGCTTCTGCAGCTACCAGGGAGTTGTCATATTTCATCTCCATCTCGCCTGCATGAGCCTCGATCGCCTCAACCGGAAGCGTCTGACCGATGACGCCGGTCGATGCTACGATTACATTTTCCTCCGAAACGCCCAGCGCTCGCGCGCCTGCCTTTGCCTGTCTTCTTGCATTCTCCATGCCAAACGGAGCGCACGCGTTCGCATTTCCGGAATTGACAATAACCGCCTGTGCCTTTCCGTCGGCCAGATGTTCCTTTGTCAGTAAAATCGGTGATGCCTTGACGCGGTTGGTCGTATAAACCGCCGATGCGTTGCAGACACAGTCCGAAAGGATCATCGCCAGATCCTTTTTTGTATGAGATTTGCGGATTCCACAGCGCATCGCGCCCGCTTTAAATCCTTTTGCAGCACAAACACCGCCTTCGATTATCTTCATATGACATTCCTCCTGTCATTTTTAATGTACTCTCGGAATCTTTCTGTGCTTGATTTTGTGAGATGTTTTTTTGTCAGTTGTGCCCAAATTTCTGAGGCGTACGCGGTGCGTACGTTGATGAAATTCGGGTGCGGCTGGCGGAAAATCAGCCACAAAAGCAAGTGCAGAAAGACTCCGAGAGTACATTTTTATATAACTTCGTCTCTATAGTCCCCCGCAGCTATTTTATGGTTTTATCTCTCAACCCCAAAATATCTAAAAAAACCATCTGCCGTTCTTTTATTATAGCACTTTTCTATAGTGCCAGTCCAGTTGTCTCCTCAAATCCGAGCATCAGGTTCATGTTCTGAACGGCTGCGCCTGAAGCACCCTTTCCAAGATTATCAAAGAGCGCCGTCACCATGGTCTGTTCCCCGTGACCATTGACAATCAGCTCCAGACTGTCTCGGCCTGCCATATCTGCCGCCGCGATCATACCGTCATATCCAAACGGATGTACCTTAATGAGCTTCTGTCCGTCATACCAGCCAGCCAGCTTCTCATAGATATCTTCCGCGGTCGGCCCGCCGTTTAAGAGGCGGTTCTGAAGCTGGATCGTGACCGCCATTCCTTTATAGTAGTCATCCACGATCGGACTAAAGACCGGCGGATAATCAAGTCCGCAGACCTTCTGCATCTCCGGTAGATGCTTATGTTTCAGCGTCAGACCATAAATACGGGGTGCGAAATAGCTCTGCGGCTTCTCCGGCGATTCATACTCGGCAATCATCTTTTTACCGCCGCCGGAATAGCCGGTCAGGGAAAAGACTGTCATCGGATAATCCTTCGGGATGATCCCCTGCGCCACCAGCGGATAAACGGAAGTGATAAATCCAGTTGCATGGCAGCCTGGATTCGCCACCCGGCTGGACGTTTTGAGCGCCTCGCGGTGCTCCTTTGAAAGTTCCGCCATGCCGTACGCCCATCCTTTGGCTGTCCGGTGCGCGGTAGATGCATCAATGATGCGCGCCCCAGAACCTTCCGCCAGTGCAACTGCCTCAATCGCTGCCGCATCCGGCAGGCACAGGAATACGATATCCGCCGCATGAATCAGCTTTCTTCGCTCTTCCGTGTCCTTGCGCTTTGCCTCATCGATCAGAAGCAGCTCGATGTCCTCTCTTTTTGCCAGACGATCGTAAATCTGCAGCCCGGTTGTTCCTTCTTTTCCGTCTATATAAATCTTCGGTTTCGCCATTGTTCGTCCCCCGTTTCCTGTCCTACTCCTGAACCTTGTGTTCTCTTACAAATTTCTCAATCACAGAAATCTGGCGGGTTACTTCTTCCGGAGCCGGTCCGCCGATTACCTTACGTCCACGTACACAGGTTTTCAAATCAATCGCTTCATATACGTCATTTTCAAAGACATCGGAATGTGTCTTGTACTCTTCCAGTGTCAGATCGGCTAAGGACTTGTCCTCACGTACACACTGGGCTACCAGCTGTCCGACGGTCTTGTATGCATCACGGAACGGCATTCCCTTCTTGGTCAGGTAATCTGCACAGTCCGTTGCATTGATGAAGCCCTTCAGAGCGGCTTTCTTCATATTGTCTTTCAGAATCTGCATCGTGGAGAACATCGGTGTCAGCACACGCAGACACTGTTTTACGGTGTCAATCGCATCAAAGACAGCCTCTTTATCTTCCTGCATATCTTTGTTGTATGCCAGCGGAATGCCCTTTAACATTGTAAGAAGAGTAAATAAATCGCCGTAGACACGTCCTGTCTTGCCGCGGACCAGCTCGCATACATCCGGGTTTTTCTTCTGCGGCATAATGGAAGAACCGGTGGAGAATGCATCATCCAGCTCTACAAACTTGAACTCCCAGGAGCACCAGGAAATAATTTCCTCAGAGAAACGGGACAAATGCATCATCAGGATGGATAAAGCGGCTGTCAGCTCTACGCAGTAATCACGGTCGGAAACACCGTCTAAGGAGTTGTTGGTCACTCTGGCAAATCCAAGCTGCTGGCGTACAAAATCACGGTCGATCGGATAAGTCGTGGAAGCCAGCGCGCCGGATCCGAGCGGCATATCATCCATGCCCTCTAAGCAGTTTTCCAGACGGATTACATCACGGCGCATCATATTGGCATATGCCATCATATAATGTCCAAATGTAACCGGCTGTGCACGCTGCAGATGTGTATACCCCGGCATAACAGTTTCCAGATTGTTCTTTGCGCTCTCGCAGAGTGCTTCCATGAAATCGAGAATTTCCTTTTTGATCGCCACGATCTCTTTCTTCACGTAAAGACGCATATCCAGTGCAACCTGATCATTTCTGGATCTCGCCGTGTGAAGACGTTTTCCGGCATCGCCGATGCGCTCGGTCAGAATCTGCTCTACATTCATATGAATATCCTCATAATCCTGTGAGAAATGAATCTTACCTGCCTCAATATCCGCTAAGATACCTTTCAGTCCTTCGATAATCTTGTCTGATTCTTCCTTCGCAATGATGCCCTGCTTGCCCAGCATAGCCGCATGGGCCATGGAGCCTGTGATATCTTCCTTATAAAGACGACAGTCAAAGGAAATCGATGAGTTAAAATCATTTACCTCCAGATCTGTCTCTTTTCCGAATCGTCCTGCCCATAACTTTGCCATAAGTGTAAACTCCTTTTTATTCTCTGATTTAGAACCAATGCGACCATTGGAACCGGCAGATACCGGAAAACCAATGGTCACCATCGGCTGCGGGCTTGTCGCCTGCAGATTATTTACTATTTTCCTAAATTATTCTACGCTCGGAAAATGCTCGCCGGTCTTTGCTGCCAGAACTTCGTCGTTCAGGGCGCGAACCTTGATCGGAAGTCCAAACAGGTTGATGAATCCAGCGGAATCTGCCTGATCGTAGCAGTCATCCTCATCGAAGGTAGCCATACCTGCGGAATACAGGCTGTACGGGGATGTAACAGATGCCGGAATGATGTTGCCCTTGTAGAGTTTCAGTTTTACATCACCGGTTACGGTCTCCTGTGTGGAATCGACAAATGCGCTCATCGCCTTGCGAAGCGGTGTGTACCACTGACCGTTGTATACTAACTCAGCGAACTTGAGAGCCAGCTGCTGTTTGTAGTGCTGTGTCTCTTTGTCCAGAGTGATTTCTTCCAGTTTCTCATGAGCCTTGTAAAGGATAGCTCCACCAGGAGTCTCATATACGCCACGGCTCTTCATGCCAACCAGACGGTTCTCTACAATATCCAGAAGTCCGCAGCCGTTCTCACCGCCTACCTTGTTCAGAACCTCGATTACCTTCTCTGCATCCATCTCCTCGCCGTTTACACTGGTCGGAACACCTTTCTCGAAGTGGATGGTTACATAAGTAGCTTTATCCGGTGCATTCTCCGGAGATACGCCTAACTCAAGGAATCCAGGTTTGTTGATCGGAGCCTCGTTTGCCGGATCCTCCAGATCCAGACCCTCATGGGACAGATGCCACAGGTTCTTATCCTTGGAGTAGTTGGTCTCTTTCGTAATCTTTAACGGAATGTTGTGAGCCTCTGCGTACTCGATCTCTTTTTCACGGGAATTCAGTTCCCAGAAACGCCACGGAGCGATAACATCCATCTGCGGAGCAAATGCCTTGATAGCCAGTTCGAAACGAACCTGATCGTTTCCTTTACCGGTACAGCCGTGGCAGATAGCGTCTGCGCCCTCTTTCTTCGCAATTTCAACGATTCTCTTAGCGATAATCGGACGAGCGAAGGAAGTACCTAACAGGTAATGCTCATAAGTAGCGCCAGCCTTCATGGTCGGGATGATGTACTCATCTACGAACTCTTTCTTCAGATCCTCGATGTACAGCTTGGAAGCACCTGTCTTTAATGCCTTCTCTTCCAGACCATCCAGCTCCGCACCCTGACCTACGTCAGCGGAAACTGCGATAACCTCACAGCCATAGTTTTCTTTCAGCCACGGGATTAAAACCGATGTGTCCAGACCGCCTGAATATGCAAGAACAATTTTATTATATTTCTTAGCCATTTTTCATTTCCTCCAATCATTTGCCTGCGTGACGCTTTTTTCTTTGTCTGCCCGGTCAAACAAGACCGGCAGATTTATATGCCTCACGTGAAATTACCCAGATTATACCTCCTTGATCCTAATTATGCAATACTTTTTTTGCATTTTTATGAATAATTTTTGTATAAAAACGTGTTTTATGCATTTTTCGTGTGTTTTATGCATAAAAATGACATTTACGCACTTCATTTATATGCTATGCTATATGATAGGTATAAGTATTATAAATAAGTGCTACTGTGTGTGTACAGTAACATGGTACTGCCCTTCCTGCATTCTAAAATATGCATCTTGATTTAAAATGTCAAAATTGCTATTATAATGTAAGAATAAAATGAAAGCATTCGAAAGGATAAAAACCATGACGATCAATGAAAAAGCACTCGAACTTCATGAAAAATGGAACGGCAAGCTCGATACCGTCTCCAAAGTACAGGTAAAAACCAGAGAGGATCTGGCTCTGGCATACACACCGGGCGTTGCAGAACCATGTAAGGTAATTGCAGAAGATCCGGAAGCTGCATACCGCTACACCATCAAGTCCAACACTGTAGCCGTTGTCTCCGACGGAAGCGCCGTTCTGGGACTTGGCAATATCGGACCGTTAGCAGCTATGCCGGTTATGGAAGGAAAAGCCGTTCTGTTTAAAGAGTTCGGCGGCATCAATGCATTCCCGATCTGCCTCGACACACAGGACACCGAGGAGATCATCGAGACAGTTGTCCGCATTGCCCCGGCATTCGGCGGTATCAACCTGGAGGACATCTCCGCACCGCGCTGCTTTGAGATCGAGGAACGTTTAAAGAAACTGTTAAACATTCCGGTTTTCCACGATGATCAGCACGGAACCGCCATCGTCGTACTGGCAGGCATCATCAACGCCCTGAAAGTAACCGGCAAGAAGAAGGAAGACTGCCGCGTCGTTGTCAACGGCGCCGGAAGCGCAGGCGTTGCCATCACCAAACTGCTCTTAAACTACGGATTCCCGCATATCACCATGTGTGATAAGACCGGTATGCTCTGCAAGGGCATGGAAGGGCTTAACTGGATGCAGGAAAAGATGGTCGAAGTTACCAACTTAGAGCACAAGACGGGCACACTTGCCGATGCATTAAAAGGCGCTGACATCTTCGTAGGGGTGTCTGCTCCGGGCATCGTTTCCCAGGAGATGGTTGCTTCCATGAATAAAGATTCCATTCTCTTCGCAATGGCAAACCCGGTTCCGGAAATCATGCCGGATCTGGCAAAAGCTGCTGGTGCAAAAGTCGTAGGAACCGGACGTTCCGATTTCCCGAACCAGGTCAACAACGTTCTCATCTTCCCAGGCATCTTCCGCGGTGCTCTGGAAGGACGCGCAACCGCTATCACCGAAGAAATGAAACTGGCTGCTGCCAACGCAATTGCTGCTCTGGTTGATGACAGCGAATTGAGCGACGAGAACATTCTTCCGGCAGCATTTGATCCGCGTGTAGCTGACGCTGTTTCCAAGGCTGTGAAGGAACACATTAAGAAATAAACGTAACAATTCAAGCGATTCTCGCATTTACCGTAAGAACCGCACAAAATTTACACAGTTACGAAATAATAATAAAGGAGTTTTTCCATGCTGGCTGAACCGATGACACTTTACAAACTGATGAATCTCTATATGCTGCACCAGGTCAATTTTCCGCTGACCAACGCGCAGCTCTCCAATTTTTTCCTGGATCGTGAGTACACCACGTATTTCACACTCCAGCAGGCCTTGAACGAGCTTCTGGATGCAGGTCTGGTAAAAAAGGAGACGATGCGGAACAGCTCCCGCTATGAGATCACTAAGGAGGGCGAGGAAACGCTGGAATTTTTCGGCAAAAACATCTCTCCTGCCATCGTCAGCGACATGGATGAATACCTGAAACAGAACCGCTTCCGCATGCGAAACGAGGTAGGGCTGATCTCCGATTTCTATAAATCGACCAATCAGGACTACATCGTTCACTGCGAGGTGCGGGAAGGAAAAGCCGTTCTTGTCAACCTTGACATCTCCGTGCCGGATAAAGAGCAGGCGGAAATCATGTGCAATCACTGGAAGGATCGAAGCCAAGAGATTTATGCTTATGTGATGAAATCTTTGATGAGTGAGCATGGGGTGGAAAAGAAATAGCAATATTAGCGATAGAGACGAAAAAAGAAGCCCCATCAAGATGCGTACAACTGATTCAGGGAAAACCTGTTCTGCATCTTGATGGGGGCTTCTTTTTTCTGTATTAATTCCAGTTTTTTTCTTGCTATGCTATAAATAATTAAAAAACCATCTTACTCTACCGTAACACTCTTCGCCAGGTTTCTAGGCTTATCTACATCCAGTCCCTTCGAAACACTTACATAATATCCCAGCAGCTGCAGCGGCACAACCGCTAAGCTCGGTGTAAAGTGCTCGTCAGTCTTCGGTACATAGACTGCGAAATCGACGGTGTCTTCAATATTGTAGTTGCCTGCAGTTGTGAGTCCCATGAGGTAAGCGCCGCGGCATTTTACTTCTACCATGTTGCTGATCATCTTCTCATACAGGGCTTCCTGGGTCAGGATGCTGACTACGAGGATACCATCCTCAATCAGGCTGATGGTTCCGTGTTTTAATTCTCCAGCTGCATATGCTTCGGAATGGATGTAGCTGATCTCTTTTAATTTCAGGCTGCCTTCCATGCTGACTGCGTAGTCGATGCCGCGGCCGATGAAGAACACGTCTTTTGCATTGGCATATTTCGCTGCGAACCACTGGATGCGTTCTTTGTCATCTTCGAGCAGCTTCGCGATCTGATCCGGCAGTTCCTGCAGGGCTGCAAGGAGTTCTTCATATTTTTCTTCTGTGATCGTACCGCGCACATGGGCGAACTGTACGCCCAGAAGATATCCGGCAACCAGCTGTGTGCTATATGCCTTGGTGGTCGCCACCGCGATCTCCGGTCCTGCCAGTGTGTAGAAAATATGATCTGCCTCACGTGCAATCGTGGAACCTACCACATTGACAATCGCCATCGTAGGAACGCCCTGGCTCTTTGCCAGACGCAGGGCTGCCAGGCTGTCGGCTGTCTCGCCCGACTGGCTGATGATGATAACCAGACTGTTCTCTTCCAGAATCGGGTTCCGGTAACGGAACTCGGAAGCCAGCTCGACGCGGACCGGAATACGCGCCAGATCTTCGATCACATACTGCGCTGCCACGCCTGCATGGTAAGCAGAACCACACGCTACGATATAAATACGCTTTAACGAACGAATGACGTCATCGGAAAGTCCCGCCTCGGTCAGGTCAATATGACCATCGCGGATGACTGAATTTAATGTATCCCGAACCGCACGCGGCTGTTCATGGATCTCCTTAATCATGAAATGCTCATAACCTCCCTTTTCAGCAGCTTCTGCATCCCACTCAATCGTCACAAGCTCTTTCTGAATCTCTTCCTGATCAATATTATAGAAAGTAACCTCTCCCTTATGTAAGCGTCCCAATTCCTGGTTGCCGATATAGTATACCTTGCGGGTATATGGAAGCAGGGGCGGAACATCCGACGCGATAAAGGATTCACCCTCGCCTACTCCGATGATCATCGGGTTATCCTGACGGGCTACAAAGATCTCCTCCGGATAATCCTTAAACATAACCGCCAGTGCATACGTGCCACGGATACGCATCATCGCACGCGCCATCGCATCGAGCGGTCCCTCGTTGTATTTCTTATAATAATGATCGATCAGCTTTACAGCCACCTCTGTATCAGTATCTGAATAAAACGTATATCCATTTTTAATCAGTTTTTCGCGAATTTCCTGATAGTTTTCGATAATACCATTGTGAACCGCTACCACGCTGCGGTCATCCGTGCAGTGCGGATGTGCATTGTTCTCAGACGGCTCCCCGTGTGTCGCCCAGCGGGTATGACCGATACCGCAGTTGCCCCGCATTGCGCGTCCATTGTCTGTCTTCTCTGCCAGCGCGCGCAGACGTCCCTTCGCCTTTACAACCTCTGGTACACCTTCTCCGTCTCTGACTGCCAGACCTGCTGAATCGTATCCACGATATTCAAGCTTCTCCAGACCCGCTAATAAGATCGGAGCCGCCTGCTGGTCTCCTGTATATCCTACGATACCACACATATAATTATTCCTCCTTTTTTCAACCAAGCGAGCCGCTGCCATCATATCGCCTCAGACACTCCCGCCTTCGTATCTCTATCTCAAGAATATGATAAATCTATTGATTCTTCAAAATAGAATCTTCTATAAAATATGTCGTTTATCCCTAAATAGCGCCTGACCGGCACCTTCGATATAGACCTTCTTCTCAGTCATGTACATATTCTGTCTCATTATACCAAAAAAAAATCTTCTTGTCAGCATTTGCTGTAATATTTTCGTCAGTCATCATATAGACACATCTCATTTCAAAACCATCCGCCATAAGCAGTCCCGAGAGTTTGACACTTGTCTAAACATCCCGTTCCGCGCAACCCCTTATAAATAGCCTGTTCCAGGCTAAAATACTTGGAAGCAAGAAAAACCGGCTTTTTAATAGCTTCGGAAACCGTTCTCATGTTATCACTCATTCCTTGAAAAAGATGAAGGCAGAAGATCAGGATATCGCTTTAAATCCTGCACAATATAAGTTGATCGATTCCAAAAAGTTCGTTGATCTGAGTACACTGGATGAATCTGATGAAACTGTATTTAACTCCATTTATTATAAAGAGGTACCAGTGACCACTGGGGAACTTGACGAGACATTGATCGTTACTTATTCTCCAAAATACAAGGCGTACCAGCGAAAAATCCGTAATCGGCAGATTGAACGGGCTGAGAAGATGATCACCCGTTCTGAGAAGAAACGAAAAGGAAAAAGTCCTAATGATCCGGCTCGTTTTATTCGTAAAACTTCCGTTACGTCAGATGGTGAGATTGCCGATGACTGTATTTATAGTCTTGATCAGGATAAGGTTGCCGATGAGGCCAGATATGATGGTTTTTATGCCGTTATAACAAACATGAACTGTGATGTTGACGAGATTATCCGGATCAATCAGCAGCGTTGGGAGATTGAAGAAAGCTTTCGGATTATGAAAACCGAATTCGAGGAACGTCCTGTTTACGTCAGACGTGAGGACAGGATTAAAGCACACTTTCTGACCTGCTATCTCAGTCTTCTTATTTACCGGTTATTAGAAAAAAAGCTGGATGATAAATACACTTGCAACGCTCTTCTCACTACCCTGAGAGCCATGCAGGTAACGTTATTGCCTGGAAATCTTGGATATACTCCATCTTACAAAAGAACGGATTTAACGGACGATCTGCACGATCATTTCGATTTCCGTACAGATCTGGAATTTATTTCGAAATCCAGAATGCGAACCATTATAAAAAACACAAAAAATCTTCAGAAATCTGCCAGATAATAATATAGCACATATCGGCGCGAATCAAAAAAGCCGCTCAAGCCCCATAAATGAAAGGTTTGGAGCGACTTTTTTTATTTACAAGTGTCAAACTCGGGATTATACCAAAAAAGAATCTTCTTGTCAGCATTTGCTGTAATATTTTCGTCAGTCATCATATAGACACATCTCATTTCAAAACCATCCGCCATAAGCAGTCACATATTTCTTCTGCATATCTACCTGTAAAATAACGATTGTCCACGACAACTATTTTTTATACAGGAGGTTTCATCATGAAAAACGAAACAATGTACTTTAACGATCTTCTTTCCATCTGGCTGGAAAAGCAGAAACCGGCGCGAGCCCTGTCTACCTATGTGAAATACCGGCATCTGGCAGACCGTTATATCTCCCCTTATTTTAGATCCATCCAGCTTTCAAAGATCGATCTGCCTATGCTTCAGACATTCCGCAATTCCCTTTTATCCCCGGATTCCCTGCATCCGCTTGGAAACGGAACTATCCGCTGTATTCTTCTGCTCGTCAACTCCATTCTGCGTCTTTCCTATGAAACCGGGCAGACAAACGGCATTCTCTATCTCCCGCCCCGTCTTCCAAAAAAGCGCCCTGAAGTACCTGTTTTTACCCTTCAGGAACAGAAACAGCTCGAACACTATCTAACTGCCCATACAGGAGTCTCCGAAGCCGTCATTTATCTGGGACTCTATACAGGGCTGCGGGTTGGAGAACTCTGCGCCCTGCGTTGGGAAAATATTCATTTTTCCGATCGCTATCTCCATGTCCGACACACGGTACAGCGCCTGACGCGCCTTGACACAACCCATAAATCAGAACTCATTTTATCCGGTCCCAAAAGCATCTCCTCCAACCGTTTGGTTCCCCTGCCCGCTTTCCTTCTGCCGATCCTACAGCCATATTCTCTTCCGGAACACCCGGATTATTTTCTGCTGTCACAATCTGCCAGCTCCCCGATGGATCCGCGAACCTTCCAGAATCACTACCAGCGCATTCTATCACAAGCCGGACTGCGCTATCTGAATTTTCATGCAATCCGGCACACGTTTGCCACCCGCTGTATCACAAATGGCATGGATCCCAAAACGCTCAGCGAAATTCTGGGACACTCCGATTTGAAAGTCACGCTTGAATACTATTTTCATTCCTCTCTGGAATTCAAGAAAGAACAGATCGACCGCCTTACTGCACTTTCTCCGGCCGTCCATACTTCTCTTCCAGATATGCCACATAATATGACGGATTAAAATCTTCCCCCGTCATATCGCGCAGGATCTGACGGCTGTCCTTCAATTTGCCATACTGGTGAATATTTTTCCGCAGATATTCACGGATTTCTCCCAGGTTTCCTGCCTCCAGTAGTTTTTCTACCGGCAATTCCTTCTTCATCTGGTGATAAATCTGCGCGCCAAAGGCATTTCCTAATGCATAGGACGGAAAATAGCCGATCGATCCCTGTGACCAGTGAATATCCTGCAGTACGCCCTCCCGATCCGTGGACGGGCGTACTCCCAGGTATTCTTCATACTTATCATTCCAGATCTGCGGCAGCTTCTCCACCTCCAGATCCTCCTCAATCAGCATTTTCTCAATTTCATAGCGCACCAGCACATGCAGCGGATAAGAAAGCTCATCCGCTTCCGTCCGGATCAGCCCCGGAACGGTTCTATTAACCGCCGCCAGAAAATCCTCCAGACTCGTCTCCGTCAGCGGGCTTCCAAACATCTGCGCCACTTTTCCATAAATCGGTTTCCAGAATGCATGGCTGCGTCCCACGATATTTTCAAAGAAACGGGACTGGCATTCATGCATTCCCATCGAAGTTCCCTGCCCCACCAGCGTCTGTGTCAAGTCATCCCGGATGCCAAATTCATAGATAGCATGTCCCGTCTCATGCAGCACGGAAAAAATCGAAGAATCAATCCGTTTCTGATAATGCGTCGTGATCCGTACATCATGATTGTGCAGATTCGTCGTAAACGGATGGGCGCTGAGTGCCAGTACTCCCCGGTCAAAATCAAAGCCCTCATATTCTGCTAGGAAACGCGCCGCCTCTGCCTGCGCCGCCTCCGGATAATCTGCGGATAAAAAGGCGTCCGGAACCATCTTCGAGCGCTCTGCCGATTCTTTCAAAAGCGGCACGATTTTCCCTTTCATCAGCTCAAAAAATGGATCTAACATCTCCATATTAAAACCTTTTTCGTAGGTATCCAGCATCACATCGTAAAGCTTCTGTCCCGGCTTTGCCCGGTACGCCGCAAATTTCTTCTGATAGGAAATAATCTCCTTCAAAACAGGGGCAAATGAAGCAAAATCATTTTTCTCTCGCGCACGCGTCCAGATTCCCGTCGCACACGCCGTAAGTTCTGCATACGCACGGTATTCCTCCGGCGGAATGCAGGAAAGCCGCTCCTGCTCCTCGGCTGCTTCCCGGAGAATTGCCGACTGCACCTCATCAAATACGCCCGCATTCTCTTTTTCTGCCTTCAGGCAGACATCCAACAGCTCCTTAAAACGCATTGACGCCAGAATCTCCTGATACTGCTCCGAAAGTGAACCTATCACCCGCGCGGTATGCTCTGCTGCACCCTTCGGTGCCAGCGTCTCATCATCCCACTCAAACAAAACCATCGACGTCTGAAGCGCCATCGCCCGCTCCAAAAGAGACTGCAGCTCCTCAAACTGTTTTTTTACATTCTGATTCTTCTGTTCTGTCTGTGCCATTTTCCTGCCTCCTGTCTTTTTTCGTAATTCTATCATCCAAATTCTGTGTATTTTTTAGGTTCCGCTGCACATATGCCTGCATTCTTTTGTAATATGAGCCATTTCCATCTTCATCATACCAGATTTTCTTTCTTCTGTTTCTTATATCTTTCTTATGATTTTTTACAGTTCACACATTGTGCAAACTGTAACAGGATTTTCTCATGATGCCTTATGTGACTTTCCAATCTTGCATAATCATGCAAAACGCGGTATACTAAAACCAGTATAAATCATATGCATAAAGCTGGTTCCCGGCACACGGATATACGCCACGAATCAACTTCCATGCACACACCAGGACAGGAGGGATTGCAGATGATCGAAGCAACGAGCTGCGGCGGTGTGGTTATATTTCGGGGAAAATTACTCGTTCTTTACAAAAACTACCGGAACAAATACGAAGGCTGGGTTCTTCCCAAAGGAACCGTAGAACCGGGCGAAGACTTCAAGCAGACCGCCCTCCGGGAGGTTCATGAGGAGACTGGCGTCGCCGCCTCCATCATCAAGTACATTGGCAAAAGCCAGTACACCTTCAACACCCCTCAGGATACCATCGAAAAGACCGTGCACTGGTATCTGATGATGGCGGACAGCTACTACAGCAAGCCGCAGCGCGAAGAATACTTCGTCGATTCCGGCTACTACAAATTTTACGAAGCCTACCACCTTCTGAAATTTTCCAACGAAAAACAGATCCTGGAAAAAGCCTACAATGAGTATCTGGATCTGAAAAAGGCAAATTTGTGGGGGAATCGGAAATACTTTTAATCACAAGAACAAAGAGGCTGTTGCAAAATCATTATCAAAAATAGATGATTGAGCGGCAGCTTCCATTTCTCTGCAAGCTAATCTGGGTTAAAATTCGCGGTTTTCCTGTTAAAAAAGGCTTTTCAGTAATTTCCTATGAAACAAAAAAACACCCCGTCCGCTGCACAAAGCCAACGAACAGGGTATTAAAAAGGGGAGGATAAGTATTCAAAAATTTCTCTTTTGTGATACTAACAGTATGACCCGTTTCTGTTATTCTATACATCAATCTCCAAATTTTTATACGCCTTTTATCTGCTTCCGAGTATCCGGTTTTCATATTATTTATCATACATACCTTTTTCCCTTGCTTTCTTCCTCTCTTTCCGTTACAATAGATACGTTTTGAGTTGTACTTTTTAATTTATTTTTACCTCTATAAAAAATACAACTCCAGCAAATCATTTTATGTACATTTTTATATTGATTTGAAACTTTTTATATCATAAACCTTGTACTTACCTCACAAAAAGGAGATTTACCTTATGAACAAGAAAAACATCTTAGTCGGACAGTCCGGCGGACCGACCGCGGTTATCAACGGGAGCCTTTACGGCGTTATCTGCGAAGGTGCGCGCCACAGCGATGCGGTTGGCTGCGTCTACGGTATGATCAATGGAATCGAGGGCTTTCTCGCGGATTCTTATATGAACCTTTCAGAAACACTCTCCGATGACGATCTGGAACTTCTTCGCCTGACTCCGGCGGCGTATCTGGGTTCCTGCCGTTTTAAACTCCCTGAGAACCTCTCCGACAGCTTCTACCGCGTCCTCTTTGAAAAACTGGAGCGGCTGGACATCGGCTATTTCTTTTACATCGGCGGCAACGACTCGATGGACACCGTCAGCAAGCTTTCCCGCTATGCGGCGCAGATCAAAAGCCCGATCCGCTTTATCGGCATTCCCAAGACGATCGACAACGATCTCGTCCTGACCGATCACACGCCGGGATACGGCAGCGCTGCCCGCTATGTCGCTGCATCCGTCCGTGAAATTGCGCTGGACGCCTCTGTCTATCAGCAGAAATCGGTCACCATCGTTGAGATCATGGGACGCCATGCCGGATGGCTGACGGCTGCCTCTGCCTTAGCACGCAAGGAAGCCGGTGACAATCCGCTCTTAATCTATCTGCCGGAAGCTCCATTTGAGCTGGCACAATTTAATGACGACTTAAAGAAAGCGTTTGAAAAGACAGCGAATGTCATCGTCTGCGTCTCCGAGGGCATCCGCGACCACGGCGGTCGTTTTATCTGCGAATATTCAACCGAAGCCCAGGTCGACACCTTCGGTCACAAAATGTTAGCCGGATGCGGAAAAATTCTGGAAAATTATGTCCGCAACCAGTTCGGCGTCAAGGTGCGCTCGGTCGAGCTCAACGTCAACCAGCGCTGCTCCGGTCTCACCGTTTCCGCTACTGATCTGAATGAGGCCGAGATGGCAGGTCGTTTCGGCGTCCAGGCAGCCCTGGACGGTCACACTGGGCAGATGGTGGCATTTGAGCGTGAGACTGATACAGCTGCTTCTGAACCTGTTCATGCAGCTGCTGCCGTTTCAAACGCTGCAGACTTAGGCGCAGCATCCGCTTCATGCGTAAAACATCGTAACACTGTATATAAAATTCATCCAGTTCTCAAGGATGTCAATCTGATCTGCAATCAGGAAAAGAAAGTACCTGCTGAGTGGATCACGAAAAACGGTACCGATGTCAGCGATGATTTCCTGGCTTACTCGCAGCCGCTGATCCAAGGGGACGTTTCCCATATTATGGAAAACGGACTTCCAAAATATTTGTACCGCAAATAGTCCGTCACACAGTATAACTGCTTCATCCTTGAAATCCATACAAGCAACAGAAAAAGAGACGCTTCTTTCATTTTACGAATGCGTCTCTTTTCTACTTAATTATACATAATACCTGAATTTTTTCTAATTTACCCCAATCACACACTCTTATCATTTGGGGAGGAATCCTGACCGTGCCCTTTCAGCGCAGCCATCTTCTAAATCTAATCTTCCTCACAATCCCGAATTTCAACCCCATCATAAAAGAACATCAGAATCTCTTCATAATTCTTGCCTTCGCGCGCCATCTCCTGTGCGCCGTTCTGGCTCATGCCGACTCCGTGACCGTAGCCGCCGCCCCAGATGGTAAATGTGCGGATGTCTTTTTCCTCATCCCTGGCAGTTTCATCCACCGAGAAAAAGGCACTCGGAAGCGTACTCCATCCTGTCAGTTCGGTTCCGTCATTTTTCTTATAAACGAGTGATTCCGAGCCGAGGACACTCCGGATCTGACTCTGACCTTTCAGTGTCTTGGTTCCCTCGCTTCCGACGATCTGCACCGTCTGGGCGATACCACCCTTACCGCGGGAAGTCACAAAAATACCCTGAATCTCGCCGATGGTATCTACCTTCTGCTGCAGCTTCTTATTCGTGATCGTTGTTTTCCAGCGGTACATCGGGAACGAGGAATCATAATTCTGCTCACCCTGTCCCTGGATAAACTTGAGAAATGTGTCGTTGTCCGTCAAATCCGGAATCTTCTTCTTTTCCGTCAAACCGATCCCTTTCAGATACGGAACCTCGTCTTTGCTGGCGCCCCAGATCGTTCCATCGGTCGAATATCCGCAGGAAGTTGAAAAATAATACGTTTCCGCCGGAGTATCGTTGTAATATACAATCTTCCCGTCCGTCTCCTTGACTGCCAGATTCGTCCGCTCGCTGCTCTCTGTATTATTGTACACCTGATAGTTCGTGCTGTCATCAACGTGTGCGCCGTAACGGCTGTAGGCATTCGCCTTGATCTGCCGGTAGGCATACGTCCGTGCGCAAACTGCCTGCGCCTTGAGCGCCTCCAGCTCATAATTGGATGGCATCTCGCTCGGCACTACGCGTGTCAGGTAATCTTCGACGTCCAGCTCATTGATCAGAAGCAGCCCATCCGACTCCTCGCTCAACTCGAAGCTGCCGAAATACGACGGCGTTCCCTGCGCCCGCTTGGTGCTCAGGATGCGGATCTCCTTCTGCGGATCTTCCAGCGTGATCGTCATGCGCCCTTCTTTCAGGCGGTCATCGCCAGGACTCACGGACAATTTCGTTCCCGGGCTCAAAGTCTCCTCTGATTCGCCCCAGGTCACATGCATCGTGCTGTCCGACTGGAGTACCACTTTCGTGTGAAACAAGGAGGAATAATCATCATTCATGATCAGCACGCGGATGTTCGTCGCTGAAAAATCATGATTTAAGAGTGCTGCGCAAACCTTTTTGCCAGCCACGACAAATTTTCCCAGATCATAGCCGACCAGCACATCCCGCTTTTTCTGCTCCTTGACGACTCCATATGTTTTATATACTTTAAAATCATCGTCCAGTTTCAGCGTTCCGTACCCGTCAATCTCGATCGTATCATCCTTGACCGAGAGTACCTTTCCTTCGATCATGTCTTCCTTGAGCGACAGCTTGCGGATCTTGCCCTTATCCAGCTCGACATCCGCCAGCACGCCATCGGTACGATCCTTGAGCTTTTCTTCCTCTGGAAATGTCCGGACGATCGTGCCAATATACACATTCATCCCACCCGATTCTCCCGGAACGATCCAGACATTCTTATATGTAACTTTTTCAGACTGTACGCCGCACAGCGTGATGATCGAACCATCACGCTCATAGACCTCGATCTTCCGATCGATGCAGGCATCCAGCGACACGCCCTCAAAATTCATCGTTCCCTGATCCGTATATGCCGTCCATGCCGCTGCTTCCTTCACATTTTTCGGTGTTCCATAAAGCACCAGCTTCTGTTTTTTGACCGCGTTTTCCGAATCTGCCTTTTTTAAGAATGACTCATAAAACAGCCACCATTCTTCCTTCGGCATTGCCTTTTTATATTTATTTTTAGATACATTCAGGGCGCTCGAAAGCCCTTTGGAAACGCGATCCGCCGCATATGCCGCTTCGCCATAGGTCAGTGCGCCCATCGCGTAGCTTTTACTTATCTTCTCGTCTCCCGGCTCCAGATAGCCTTCCTCAATCATATAGTCAATATATTTGGCATACCATTCATCCTGATCCGGCGTTCCAAAATGGCTTCCGTGTTCTCCCTGCGACGCAACGATGTCGTCCCGGTCTGCAAATGATAACGCCATAGCTTTCGATGCCATGGCGCGTGAAATATCATTATCCGAGTGATCCAAAAATACAATTGCAAAGAGCAGGAGTGCCAGAAAAGCCGGAATCGCCACTGCCCAGTAAACCAGCTTTTTAGGTTTCAGAGACTGTACTGCCTTTCGCGATCTGCCTGTTTTCTTTTCCATATTTCTCCAGCCGCCTTTATTTTTTAACTGTCCTTTCTCATTCACAGTCACTTTTTATTTAACTCCATAAACGTTCCTGTTTTCTCATCAATGTGGTCTAACTTCCGGTATTCGTCTGTCTCCATCGGCAATTTCCGAAGCCGCAGCGACCGGTGCACCGCGCGGGAGATCAAGTCATAAATAACCGCAAATGCCGGTACTGCGATAATCATGCCGACGAAACCAAAGAGTCCGCCAAAGAAGAGAATCGAAAACAGTACCCAGAAACTCGAAAGTCCTGTCGAATTGCCCAGGATCTTCGGTCCCAGAATATTGCCGTCAAACTGCTGCAGAAGCAGAATCCAGATGAGGAAATACACACACTGGAGCGGACTGACTAAGAATACCAGGAACGCTGCAGGTATCGCACCGATGAACGGTCCAAAAAAAGGTATCACATTCGTCACACCGATAATGACGCTCAAAAGCATCGGGAACGGCATATTTAAGATCGTCACACCGATGAAACAGATAATACCGATAATGAGGGAATCCACCAGCTTGCCGATGATGAAGCCGCCGAACATCTGATTGATAAACCGGAGCTCCTCGATTACCAGATTCGCCTGTCTTAGATTCAGGCAACCATAAACAATCTTCTTTCCCTGTGCTGCCAGTGTATCTTTGATATTTAGCAGATACACCATGACGATCAGACCGATCAGCCAGTTTTTGATAAATTCCAGGACACCCAGCACGCTGCTGGAAAGGCCTGTCACGATCTGTCCAATCCGGTGCATATCAATGTTGGTAAACGATTTCTCCGCCCAGTTCTGAAAAACTGCCAGATTATTTTCAAAACTGCTCAGAACCATATTTTCGATCTCCGGATTATTTTTCAAAATACGCTGAATCCATTCATACACATTCTGCACATACAGCGGAAATGAATCCTGAATGCCGATCAAACTCTCGATCAGCTGCGGGATCATAAGCTGGAACATCCCTACCACAAGCACAATAACCAGCCCCAGACAGGCTGCCGTCGCAAGCATCCGGGCTGCACCACGAACGTATTTGGAATTCTTAGTGACAGAGCCAAGGGTCTTTTCCACGATCCCTGCTACCCAGTTATATGCCGGGGCGGTCAGATACGTCAGCACCGCACCGCAGAGAATCGGCGCGAGGATTTTCACAACCTTGCGGGTGCCCGCCGACACCACATCCCAGTGTTGGATGCTGAACCAGAGCAGTATGCAGACCGCAATCACCGAAACTGCCGTCATCCCCATATAAATGTATTCTTTGAAATCTCTTTTTTCCATACTTATGTTCTTATCCGTTCCTCTTTTCTGATTTTACAATGTGCTTCTGGAAAATGTTACATTTTCTTTACACACTTTCTTTTACAGAGAAAGCAGCGATTGCTCGCTGCTTTTATCCTTTGTAACCCCAAAATGCCGGCTCTTACCATATTGACGCCTAGCGCTGCTAGGTGGGCAACCTCACTTAGATTTCTGTCTTCCACTCGAGAGGAGGCCTGACATCCATCTAAAAATATCGGAATCCCGTTAGTCAAAATGTAGGTTCAAAAAAAGCAAGAGTTGTCGAGCATCCCAGGAATTACAAATATTCTCTTTTGATACGGCTATTATACCGCAAGTCGGATGTTTTTTCAAGTTCCATTTTCTGATAATGCGGTCAGGTTGTTACTGTTCAGGTTATCCATCTCTCTATCTCTTTTAAGAAGCTCTTTTTTGTCTTTTATACTTCTCCCCACTTCATCAGGAAATCTCCCAGCTCTTCCACCGTCTCAATCTGGTAGTCTGCCCCATTTTCCGTAAATTCTTCCCGAGAACCATATCCATACAGCACTGCCGCACATGGGAGCTGATTTTCATGCGCCCCGATAATATCGTGTTTCCGGTCGCCCACCATGATAACCTTCGATTCCTCCGGTGTTGTTCCCAGACGGTCCAGCGTGTAGGCAATCACATCGCCTTTGCGGACCCGGATCTCCTCCATATCCGCCCCGCCAACCAGGGTAAAGTAGGAAAGCAGATCAAAATGCTCCAGAATCTGAATAGCAAACGGTTCCGGCTTCGAGGTTGCCACCGCCAGCGTAAGATCGGCATCCTTTAAACGTGCCAGCATCTCCCGGATTCCCGGATAGACTTTGTTTTCAAACATTCCCTGTTTCGTAAAATATTCGTGGAAATGGTCAATCGCTTCGCGCGCCTGCGCTTCGCTGAATCCGTAATATTCTTTAAAACTGTCCGACAGCGGCGGTCCGATGAACGAACACAGTTTATCCAGATCCGGCTCATCGATCCCGTATGCCTGCAGCGCATGCTGGACAGACTTTGTGATGCCTTCCTTCGGATCTGTAAGGGTTCCGTCGAGGTCAAATAGTATGATATGGTTCATATGGTTCGTTCTCCTTATTGTAGTCCGCGGTGCATTACTCCGCAGCACACCAGCTTGAAAAAACTACGTTTTCATTGCTTACGACCATTCTAATACATTTTACGCAAAAAAGAAAGACAACTTTTCTCCAGCCATCTTTCTTTTCTGCGTTTCAGTTACTGTTCACGCATACGTGCCCAGCAACGGAATTTGTCGTGGCTTCGCATTTAAATACGGCAAATTTCTGCTGCCACCACGTTTTCTTACGGCACTTTCGGTTCCAAAAGTGCCTACCCGTGAACAGTAACATGTTTCACTCTTTATTTGTAAAATTCATGTCCACCATGCTGCATGACATAGGTCAGCTTGCCATCGAACCAGCGTACATTGGAGGAAGCAGAGATTCCGCGGTTCATGAAGTACAGGGCGCCGCCCGAGTAATCCTCGCCTTCCAGTGCACGGTTGACGCAGTCAATTGTCTGCTGCGTTACCTTACAGCTGTTGATCGTTCCATCCAGTACCGGTGAGAACTGGGATGGTTCGTACACAACGGCTTTAACGCTGTTCGGGAATTTCTTGTTTTTCACCCGGTTGATGATTACATTTGCAACCAGTATCTTTCCCCTGTCGTCACACACACCCGCCTCCGCCTGCACAATTTTCTGCAGAACACTGTAATCTTCATCGCTGTAAGAGATGACTGCGCGTTCCCGGCGCTCCCGTTCTTCTGCTTCCTGCGCCGCCTGCTGGGTCTGCATTCGTACTTCTCGTTCGATTACCTCTACTTCCAGAGCTTCCTTCGCAAGTTCATCCTGAATCCCCTGCTCCATCCTCTGTCCGAGTAGATGCTGACTTTCCTCGTTGGAGGCGAGAATCGTAAATTCTGATAAGCTCTCTGTCTCTGTCGTTTCTTCTGACTGCAGCATTTCTGTCAGTTCCACATCATCCGGATATTCCCGGTGTGCCGAGGCTGCATTTTTGCCAACGCCGCCAAAACTGACCGAATTAAATGCTATCACCGTCACAACCGCTGCCCCCGTCATCAATACGGCTGCGGTCCGGTACATCCTTTTTGTCACACGGACAAATAATGCCTTTATAAACTGATAAGCAGTCTGAAGAAATGTGTCAATGCTTGGCATACACTCTCCTCTTTCTATCAGTGCAGTCCTCCCAAAACCGGTCTGACTGCCATTTAACATCTGCGGCATCTTCTTTGGCTGTCTGATTTTTTCTGACAGCTAAGGACAGATCGTTACTGTTCACACACGTGTGCCCAGCAACGGGATTTTGCCGATGCTACGCATTCCAAATCGGCAAAATCTGCTGCCAGAACTGTATCGTACGGAATTTTCAGTTCAGAAAATTCCTACCTGTGAACAGTTACGACAGATCCTCTCTGCCTGTGCCGCTTCCTTCAAGTGACGGGAGACATTATATGTGGTTTCCGGCTTCAAAGTCAACGTCTTTTTTACATTTTTGTGACAAATCACGTTCTCATTTAACTTTTCCTTAATATTTATGTGAGCATTTTATAAACTTTTTTGCTTTTTCTTCCCAATTTTTATAAACTTTGGCTGGTATAAAATTTTCATTTTTTTACAATTCTGTTAAATTCTGCCCGTCAAAAAAACAGGCGAATCAAGTCGCCTGTTTTTTATGTCAACTGTAATAGAACAATCATGGTATCTGTAAAGGTGTCAGACAGACTCCTTACCACTCTAAATCAGCGCTACAAACTGTGCATCCACATATTTTGCAAGTTCCTCCGGATTCAGAATGACCTGAACACCTCTCTGACCCGCGCTGATGCTGATTTTGTCGAAAATCTGCGCTGTTTCTTCTATATAAGTAGGGAACTTCTTTTTCATGCCGATCGGGGAACAACCACCTCGCATATAGCCGGTCAGCGGAAGAAGTTCCTTCATATGGATCATCTCCACTTTCTTGTCCTTGGAAGCCTTTGCCACCTTTTTCAGGTCCAGCTCCTCATCGACCGGGATACAGCAGACCAGATAGCCGTTCTTATCGCCCTTTAAAACGAGCGTTTTGAACATCGTGTCATGGTCCATCCCCATCATATCCGCCGCATGGCTGCCGGATAAGTCGTCCTCATCTACTTCATACTCGCCTGCTTCATAATCGATTCCAGCCGCGTCTAAAAGACGCATTACGTTTGTTTTTGTCATAAGCTAAATCCTTTCTGGAGACAAATTTAGTGCACTCCTCTTATTTCTGGTTGATATAGTTTACCAGTCCACCGGCTGTGATGATCTTCTGCATGAACTCCGGGAACGCCTGCCCCTGGAAGCTCTGGCCGGTGGTTTTATCGGTAATCACACCGCTGTCAAAATCAACCTCTACCTCATCACCAGCCGCGATTGCTTTTGCAGCCTCCGGGCACTCGATGATCGGCAGACCGATATTAATAGAGTTGCGGTAGAAAATACGTGCAAACGTCTCAGCAATAACACAGCTTACACCTGCACACTTGATTGCCAGTGGCGCATGCTCGCGGGAAGAACCGCAGCCAAAGTTCTTATTTGCTACGATGATATCACCCTTCTGTACTTTATTTACAAACTCTTTATCAATATCTTCCATACAATGTTTTGCCAGCTCGTTGCCATCCGGAGAGTTTAAGTATCTTGCCGGGATGATAACGTCTGTATCTACATTGTCTCCATATTTAAATACATGTCCATTTGCTTTCATTTCTATATCCTCCTGCGATTTATCCTGTTATTTTATTCCAATTCACGAGACGGCACCTGCGATTGCAGGAACCCCTTCCCCGAACCGTAATATCCGTTTGTAACTGTTCAGCACCTTCACAGTCACTCGCAGATCTACTGAACAGTTACATCCGTTTTACTTATTCCTAAACTTTTATGCCTATTACAGTCCCAGTTCCGCCGGTCCGCTCACTTTTCCGGTAATGGCGCTGGCTGCTGCCACTGCCGGGCTTGCCAGATAAATCTCAGAATCCACGTGTCCCATACGTCCAACGAAGTTACGGTTGGTCGTGGATACACATCTCTCGCCTTCTGCCAGGATACCCATATAACCGCCCAGGCACGGACCGCAGGTCGGAGTGCTGACAACGGCACCAGCCTCGATGAAGGTCTCTAAAAGTCCCTCTTTCATGGACTGTAAATAGATCGCCTGTGTCGCCGGAATCACGATGCAGCGCAGACCTTTTTTCACTTTTCTGCCCTTTAAGATCTCAGCTGCGATACGCATATCCTCGATACGTCCGTTCGTACAGGAGCCAATGACAACCTGATCGATCGCAATGTCACCCACCTCATCGATCGTTCTCGTATTCTCCGGAAGGTGTGGGAAGGATACGGTCGGCTTTAACTCAGATAAGTCTATGGTGTACTCTTCGTCATACTCTGCATCCGGATCTGCCTCATATACCTTGAAATCACGTTTAGAATGCTCTTTTAAGTACTCGATGGTCTTCTCATCAACCGGAAAGATACCGTTCTTGCCGCCTGCCTCGATCGCCATGTTGCAGATCGTGAAACGGTCATCCATGGAAAGGTTCTTGATGCCCTCGCCGACAAACTCCATGGAACGGTACAGCGCGCCATCTACGCCGATCATACCGATAATGTGAAGAATGACATCTTTACCACTGACCCATTTTGCCGGTTTGCCGATCAGGTTGAACTTGATCGCGGACGGTACCTTGAACCAAGCCTTACCGGTTACCATGCCAGCTGCCATATCGGTACTGCCGACACCTGTAGAGAATGCGCCAAGTGCGCCGTATGTACAGGTATGGGAATCCGCACCGATGACTGCATCACCTGCTACAACCAGACCTTTTTCCGGAAGGAGTGCATGCTCGATTCCCATCTCTCCTACGTCAAAATAGTTGGTGATATCATGACGACAGGCAAATTCACGACAGCATTTGCAGTTTTCCGCCGACTTGATATCCTTATTCGGGATAAAATGATCCATAACCAGCGCAATTTTGTCATGATTGAATACCGTCTGGTTGTCCATCTTCTTCATCTCATTGACCGCTACCGGCGTTGTGATATCATTTCCAAGAACCAGATCCAGATCTGCTTCGATCAACTGTCCTGCTTTTACCTCTGCAAGACCCGCGTGCGCTGCCAGGATCTTCTGTGTCATTGTCATTCCCATGATTTATTTCCTCCTGCATATACATACTTGGCAACGGCTCCGATGCCCTTACTGTTGTAGGAAAAAACTCTGTTCCAACGGTGCCGCTGACATCTTTTGCTTTTTTATATTTGTATTATAACACCGGTTCTGTTATAATACAAATATATATTGTTGATAGATACTATGAGTCGAAGTTATAGTGTCACTGTTCACGGGTAGGCACTTTTGGAACCGAAAGGGCCGTAAGAAAACGTGCCCAGTAACGTTATAGTGTCACCGATTTTTCCGATTGGAATACGAAGCATCCGCAAAATCCTGTCACATTTTGCACAACGTGTGAACTGTAGCTTTATAGATATAAAGGAGTATTATGGAACAACATTTAACCCAGTACCGTATTTTCTACGCCGTTGCACGCGCCGGCAATATTTCCCGCGCCGCCAAGGAACTTTTTATCAGCCAGCCCGCGATCAGCAAATCAATCAGCAAGCTGGAAGAAAGCCTCGGCATAGCACTTTTTATCCGCAATTCCCGCGGCGTCTCCCTGACCGCAGAGGGACAGGTCTTATTTCAGCATGTAGAAGCCGCCTTTGAAGCACTGGATCGCGGTGAAAATGAGCTGAAACAGATCCAGAACCTCCACATCGGACAGCTCAAGATCGGCGTCAGCAACACTCTGTGCAAATATATTCTTCTTCCTTATTTAAAAGAATTTATTGCACAGTACCCGCATGTCCGCATTTTGATTGAAAGTCAGGACACCGCACGCACAATCTCGATGCTGGAACAGCAGAAGCTCGACATCGGTCTGATCGCCGAGCCCAAAAACCGCCGCTACCTTTCGTTTCTTCCCGTCATGCGAATCGAGGACACCTTTGTCTGTACCCGGTCTTATCTGGAAAATCTGCGGATCCGCGAAGGTGCCGATGTCGATCCGTTCGAATCCGGGACAATCCTGCTGCTCGACCGCAGCAATATGACGCGCACCCACATTGACGCGTACTTTGCAGAGCACGGAATTGAACCGAAGCAGATTTTAGAGGCGACGACGATGGATCTTCTGATTGAATTTGCCAAAACGGGACTTGGAATCGGATGTGTGATCCGCGAGTTTGTGCAGGAAGAATTAAAGGATGGTTCGCTGATCGAACTCCCGCTGGAAGCGCCAATCCGAAACCGGACGATTGGATTTGCTTATCATCCGTCGGCGATGACGCGGACGATGAATGATTTTGTGCAATTTTGTTCGGAATGATGAAATAATTAGCAACACGGAGGGAAAAGATCCGGCGCATGGTGGTCGAACTTCTATACGCCGGACTTTTTCTGTTTAGTTCCTATTTTTCAATTTTATTTTAAAATATTCTTCGCACATTTCCACACACATGGGAATATTTTCCCATCTACCAGCCAGACATACACTTTCGAACAAATTCCTATTAAAATACAGCTCAGAACCAGATTCACCCCGATCGCCAGCTTCTCTCCCGCCTCAGAATAAATGCTGTAAAACCAACAGGAAAAGCTGGCAATCACAAGCCAGTGTGTCAGGAAGATTCCCATGCTATACTCGCCGATCCACAGAATAATTTTTTTGAGGATCTCCGGGAGCCAGGTCTCCAGACCGCCGAGCCAGAAGAGACGGAAGCCTAAAATCATCAGGAATGCAGCAACATGACCATAGAATTCCATGGTTCCGAGTCCGCCTGGAAATCCATGCGCTCCCAATGTGGTTCCGATCCAGAAAGATTTTCGAACGAACCAGATGCTGAAAATCCAGAGGGCAGCACCAAAAATGCCATATTTTTCTTCTCCATCTTTAAGCAGATTCTCTTTTCGCTCTCTTTCTTTCATGGACTTCTCAACTGCCCGCATCAGCAGACAGATCCCATTTCCCAGAAGCAGGCAGATATAAAAGCTGTTCATTCCGATCAGCACTGCCGCGACGCCTGCCAGAATCAGAATTTTCTGGCGGGTTCCTACTTCCCGGAGGGCGGATGAAAGTACAAGAGTCAGAATACTTCCCATGAAAGTGTAGGTCAGCATCCAGGACGGACCATAGTACGTTGAATCAGCCTTGAAGATTGTATCAAACCAGGCATAGCGGAGCGCCTTCAGACCGCCTGGCAGATAGCTGTAAAAGTTGCTCAGCCACTCATTTTCCAGACGCGGCGCAACCCGCACTGTGTAGAAGAGACCGCTCCGGTAAAATAGATATGCCAGCAGAAATGTGACCGTCAACGGGCAGGTCAGTTTCAGATAGCGGCGCAGGATCTCTAAACTCCACGAAGTAAATCGCCCGGAATATACCTTATCGGCTATCAGCATTCCGCTGATCATCAAAAAAAGACTAACCCCGAAGGTTCCATAGCGGAGCAGGGGAAGCGGTCCTATTTCCATCAGCGCATTTACCTTATTGCTGCCCCAGCTCCCGAATGTACCGAACCAGTGACTTCCAAAGACCGCCAGACAGGCGTATGCCTTGATTATATTTACGTCATCATAGCGTTTCATCCGCGTTTCCTTTCCCATTCATATAAAAAGAATGTGCCTTGGCACATTCTCGCGCCGAGCGCGGTCGCCGGCGACATGTTTCTTCTTCGCGCGAGTGTGCATCCACGCGGAGTGATTTTTATTTCATAGGATGCATTTTCCTATGAAACCACAAAAAGCAGGACCGCTGCAAACCTGCAGCAGCCCTGTATAAGATTTCCTATATTCGAAAAACGATTAGTTGTTGATCAGCTTATCGTTCTCGTTGTTCCAGCTGTAAAGCTTACGGATCTCTGCGCCGACTTTCTCAGACGGATGCTCGGAAGCAAGCTTTCTCATAGCCTGGAAGTGTACCTGACGACCTGCCGGGGACATATCCAGTAAGAACTCTTTTGCAAAGGTACCGTCCTGGATATCGGACAGAATTTTCTTCATAGCTTTCTTTGTCTCAGCAGTAACGATCTTCGGTCCGGTTACATAATCGCCGTACTCAGCTGTGTTGGAGATGGAGTATCTCATACCAGCGAAACCAGACTGATAAATCAGGTCTACGATCAGCTTCATCTCGTGGATACACTCGAAGTAAGCATTTCTCGGGTCATAACCAGCCTCACACAGAGTCTCGAAACCAGCCTGCATCAGAGCACAAACACCGCCGCAAAGAACTGCCTGCTCACCGAAGAGGTCTGTCTCAGTCTCGGTACGGAATGTAGTCTCCAGAAGACCTGCTCTAGCGCCGCCAATGCCAAGACCATAAGCCAGTGCACGGTCAAGTGCTTTACCTGTGTAATCCTGCTCTACTGCTACCAGACACGGTGTACCCTTACCAGCCTGATACTCACTTCTTACAGTGTGACCCGGTGCTTTCGGAGCGATCATGGTTACATCGACATTCTTCGGCGGTTTGATGCATCCGAAGTGGATGTTAAAGCCATGAGCGAACATAAGCATATTGCCCTCTTCCAGGTTTGGCTCGATGTCTTTCTTGTACATATCTGCCTGAAGCTCATCGTTGATCAGGACCATGATGATATCAGCCTGTTTTGCAGCCTCTGCTGCGGTGTATACTTTAAATCCCTGTGCCTCTGCTTTTGCCCAAGACTTGCTGCCCTCGTAAAGACCGATGATAACATCGCATCCGGACTCTTTTAAGTTCAAGGCATGTGCATGACCCTGGCTGCCGTAACCGATAATAGCAATCTTCTGTCCTTCTAATAAGGATAAATTACAATCTTCCTGATAGTAAATCTTTGCTGCCATTTTTCATTTCCTCCTTGGATCTAACAAAAATAAAATAAATTTATTATAAAGCATAGACCGGCGCCTCTCTGTGCGTCTTTGGACCAAACTTTGTAAACCTCTTGAATGCCTTGTATCCAGTCTATCAATTGATGTACTACGGCAGATAGCGGATATCATCCGCGCCTCTGGAAAGACCTGTAAGACCCGTTCTGGCTAATTCCAGAATCTCATAATCTTCCAGAAGATTAATCAGCGCGTCCTGTTTGGACTGGTCGCCTGTCAGCATAACAGTGACAGAATCTTTTCCCACATCGACAATCGACGCACGGAAAATCTCGGAAATCGCATTGATCGCCATCCGCTGGTTCGCATTTGCCCTCACCTTGACGAGCATCAGCTCACGATATACGGAATGACCTTCCCGCAGTTCCTTGATGTCGTGTACATCTTCCAGTTTTCCAAGCTGCTTCTGAATCTGCTCCAGAACCTGATGATCGCCCAGCGATACAACCGTCATACGGGAGTATCTCGGATCCGCGGTCACGCCAACTGTAAGACTTTCGATATTATATCCGCGGCGGCTGAAAAGTCCAGCCACACGGCTTAAAACGCCGGCAGTATTATCTACCAGCAGTGATAACACAATTCTGCTCATGCAATCTTCCCACCTTGATCTTCTGTCTTGTTCGTATAGCCTTAATGATAGCAACCAATTCTCAGTTTGTCAACTAATTAAAAGGAATGCTTAGTATTCCTCAGAGATATATCATTACTGTTCACGCATACGTGCTCAGTAACGGAATTTGCCGCATTTAAATACGGCAAATTCCTGCTGCCACCACGTTTTCTTACGGCACTTTCGGTTCCAAAAGTGCCTGCCTGTGTACATTAACGATATATCAACACATCATTTCTGGTGTTCCTGCCACTTTTTCTCCCAGTCCGGACCGTATTTAAAATACATCTTCATCTCGGTTCCGACACTGATGAGGCGTGCATCATCCGGGATCTCCTCGCGCGTATACCAGCCTGCCTCAGAAAGCTCGTCCTCCTGCAGCCGGATCTTATCGTCCCCATCCAGTTCTGCAAAAAATCCGATCATCTCCGTATCAGTAAACGCCCACGGCTGACTCTTGAAATAGCGGATATTTTTAACTTTCAGCCCGACTTCCTCCATCACTTCGCGGCGGACGGTCTCTTCAAATGTCTCCCCGATCTCGACAAATCCAGCGATCAGCGCATATCCACGGTAAGTACTGTGGTTGACGCGGTAGCGCGACATAAGAAGTTTGTCCCCGTTCGTGATCGCCACGATGACTGCCGGGGAGATCTTTGGATATTCCGTCTGGCCGCAGACCGGGCAGACGAGCGCCCGCTCGATCTTGCTGTCCTCCGTCTTTGCCCCGCAGCGTCCGCAGAACTGACGGCTCTGTCTCCAGCGCCACAGCTGCACCGCCGTGATCGCTGCAAATGCCTGGTGCATCGGCTCCATCGCACGGATGTCGGTCGGCGTTTTCCATGCATAGTAAAGCTGTTCCAACTCTTTTTCTGCCCCTTCCAGTGCACCAGAATCCGTCTTCCCAGCTTCCATATTATTTTTGTCCGAAACAGGCATCTGACCAGCCCCTTCTTTTAGCTTTGCCAGAATCTCTTCTGCTTCTTTCTCCGGCACACTGACCAGAAAATATGGCTTCTCATCAACCGAAAAGAGATAGACCGCCCGATCCATCAGTTCCGGAACTGCCGCCTCAATCTCCTCCCGGCGCGGGATAGTAAGCACATGTTCCTCCGCGGTCTCACGCAGAAGAATCCGGCCTCTCTGGATGCAGAAGACATAGTCCTGTGCTCCAGGTTTCTGAATGTGGTATGTATTGTCGTAGCGATGTGGTGCGATGTCCTGTATCATAACTTTATCTCTCTATCCTTTTATTCTCCAAAACTTGTGCAACCGTTATTTCCATACTGTGTAACGGCTGTCCTCGCAGACGTTCTTTGTAATCTTTCTGCAAGTCTCTTCATTTTACTCTTTTTATTAAAAAAATACAATCCCTCGGCTCGCCCCAGACTTACAACCGTCCCACAAAATCCTCATATCCAAACGCCCGCACCACTTCCGCTGTCCCATCTTCATGCCGGTATACGATCGATGGAAGCGGCATTCCATTAAAGGTATTATTTTTGACCATCGTATAGAGCGCCATATCGCCAAACACCAGCCGCCCGCCCTCTTTTAGCGGTGCATCAAACGAATAATCCCCGATGCAGTCCCCCGAAAGACAGGTTGGTCCGCCCAGGCGGAACGTATACGGCTTTTCGCCCGCTTCTCCCGCTCCGATAAGCGGCGGACGGTACGGCATTTCCAACACATCCGGCATATGGCAGGCTGCCGAGGTATCCAGAATCGCAATCTGCATGCCGTTTTCCATCGTCTCCAGCACGGAAGTTACAAGAAATCCCGCGTTTAAGACAACTGCCTCGCCCGGTTCCAGGTATACTTCCACACCATATTTTTCGCGCAGCCCGCGCACCAGGCGGATCAGGCGTTCCCGGTCATAATCTTCTCTCGTAATGTGGTGTCCGCCGCCCAGGTTCAGCCATTTTACCTTTGAAAACCAGGCTCCAAAGTTCTCCTCCGCTGCCCGCAGCGTCGTCTCCAGGTCATCTGAATTCTGCTCGCAGAGCGTATGCATATGAAATCCATTCAGATACGGAAGGATAGTTTCTTCAAAGTTCCCCGCCTCCGAAAGCATCGGAAGAGTCGTCCCCATGCGGGATCCCGGCGCACACGGATCATAGATCGCGTGACCCTCCTGCGTGGAACACTCCGGGTTCAGCCGGAGTCCCGCCTGTTTTCCGGCTTTTTTTACTTTTTCACCATATTTCAGCACCTGCCCCGGCGTATTAAAAACGATGTGGTCGGCATAATTTAAAATCTCATCAAACTCATCCGGGCGGTAGGCGGCAGAAAACACATGGGTCTCCCCGCCAAACTCCGTTTTTCCAAGCCGCGCCTCATAAAGCCCGCTCGCCGCGGTTCCCGACAGATACTGACGAATCAGCGGGTAGACCGAATACATGGAAAATGCTTTCTGTGCCAGCAGAATCCGGCATCCAGCCCGCTCTGCCGTATCTTTCAAAATTTCCAGATTTTTCTTTAAAAGCGTCTCATCCACCACATAAAATGGCGTGCGGATCGCCGCCGTGTCCCGGAGAACCCCAGCCGCCTCCCGTTCCTGCATCTGTTTTCCTTCCTTTCCTTCTCGCTTCCATCTTCCCTGTCCATTCTCTTCCTGCGCCTAAAAAACGCAAAATAAAACCAGTTTCTTACATGGAGGTATTTTTATCTTAATCCACCAGTGCCGGATCCCAGGATTCCTTCCACGGAAGTCCCCATTTATTTAACGCATCCATAAATGGATCCGGATCAAATTCTTCAATATTATAAACGCCCGGTTTCTGCCAGGTTCCATTCATCACCAGCATCGCACCGATCATCGCCGGTACACCGGTTGTGTAGGAGATCGCCTGGGAACCAACCTCTTTGTAGCACTCCTGATGATCACAGATATTATATAAGTAATACTTCTTCTCTTTTCCATCCTTCTTACCCTGGAAAATGCATCCGATATTCGTTTTTCCAACAGTACGAGGACCAAGGGATGCCGGATCCGGAAGCACTGCCTTTAAGAACTGCAGCGGTACGATCTCTTTTCCTTCGTACATAATCGGCTCGATCGAAGTCATGCCGACGTTCTCCAGACACTTTAAATGGGTCAGGTAACTCTGACCGAAGGTCATGAAGAAGCGGATCCGCTTGATTCCCGGCATATTGAGCGCCAACGATTCGATCTCCTCATGGTGAAGCAGGTACATATCCTTCATGCCGACGCCGTCAAAATCATACTCTCTCTTGATCTCCATCGGTTTCGTCTCTACCCAGTGTCCATCTTCCCAGTAAGAACCGTTTGCCGACACCTCCCGGATATTGATCTCCGGGTTAAAATTGGTTGCAAACGGATAGCCGTGGTCGCCGCCGTTACAGTCCAGAATGTCGATGTAGTTGATCTCGTCAAACTCATGTTTCAGCGCATACGCCGAAAATACGCCGGTTACACCCGGATCAAAGCCGCTTCCCAGCAGTGCGGTAATGCCCGCCTCTTTAAATTTCTCACGATATGCCCACTGCCATTTGTACTCAAATTTTGCCGTATCCTCCGGCTCATAGTTCGCAGTATCGATATAATGGGTCTTCGTTGCCAGGCAGGCATCCATGATCGTCAGATCCTGGTACGGAAGCGCCAGGTTCAGCACCACATCCGGGTTAAATTTCTCAATCAGGGCAATCAGCTCGTCCACGTTGTTTGCATCCACCTGTGCAGTCTGGATCTTCGTCTTGGTGGTTCCCTCTAATTTTTCTTTCAGCGCATCGCATTTGGACTTCGTCCGGCTTGCAATGCAGATCTCCTCAAATGCCTCGCTGTTCTGGCAGCACTTGTGAATTGCTACGGAAGCTACGCCTCCACATCCGATAATTAACGCTTTTCCCATCTTTTTTTCCTCCTGTATTCTGAAATGTACTCTGTTTTTGTTCCATTTTATAATCCAAATTTCACATTTGCTTTTGTTCAAACACTTTTCAGTTCATGTCTCAAACACACACTTTTATTTGATGATACCAGGGTCAAAAGGTCAGAAGTTCGACGCAAGCTTGCTTGCAGGAGAATTTTTGACCTTGGGACCCGCCAAAAACATTTCTTACTTAATCTTTGGATTTCCCAACAGCGCCAGCAGCATCTCCCTTACAATCTTGCACGCCACCGCCGTCGATGCACCGGACGCATCCAGCGCCGGGGATAATTCATTCACATCACATCCAACAATCCAAGCTGCACTGCAGATCTGCGTGACTGCCCGTCGAAGTTCCTCAAAACTGATTCCGCCCGGTTCCGGCGTTCCTGTTCCCGGAAACACACTCGGATCCAGCACATCCAAATCCAGGGTAAAATACACCGGTTTTCCTTCCAGTTTCCGAAGAGTTTCCTGAAGGACTTCCATATCCACGATAAATGGATGCGTCGTCACGTGTTCTTTTCCCCAGCGCCATTCCTCCCGGTCGCCAGAGCGGATACCAAACTGCGTGATCCTGCCATCTCCCAGAACCTCCCAGCAGCGGCGCAGCACACAGGCGTGCGAAAGTTTCGCGCCCAGATAATCGTCCCGCAGATCGGCATGTGCATCAAAATGGATGATATGCAGATCCGGATATTTCTCTGCCAGTGCCTGCACCGGTGCCAGCGTCACCAGGTGCTCGCCGCCCAGCATAAATGGGATCTTGCCATCCCCGGCTATCTCCGCCGCCCGCTCCCGCAGATCCTTTAACGCTAACGATGCATCGCCAAAGCAGAGCTCCTGATCGCCCGCGTCAAACACGGCGTAATCGGTCAGATCACGATCCTGGTACGGCGAATACGATTCCAGCCCATAGGATTCCGAGCGGATCGCCCGTGAGCCGAACCGGGTGCCCGGGCGGTACGAAGTGGTCGAGTCAAACGGCGCGCCGTAGAGCACGATCCCCGCCTTCTCATAGCTGGCGTCACACGCCAGAAACGTCTCAATATTTGCCTTCAACATCTTCTAACATCTCCTCCACATATGCCGGCAGGTAAAATGCCCCTTTATGCAGGGTCGTCGTATAATACCGGCAATCCAGTCCCCGCAGGTTCCATCTTGTCTCATCCAAATCCTTTAACGGATGGTATTTCTTCGACGCAAATCCAAACAGCCAGTGCCCGGACGGGTAGGTCGGGATATGCGCCTGATAGACGCGGCTGATGGGAAATGACTCCACGATCCTCTTATGAGCCCGCTTGCACGCCTCCGCGTCTTCGGCATAAAACGGGCTTTCATGCTGATTGACCATGATGCCGTCCTCTTTTAATGCCTTATAGCAGTTCCCGTAAAATTCCCGGGTAAAAAGCCCCTCGCCCGGTCCAAACGGGTCGGTCGAATCCACGATGATCAGATCGTATTCATTTTCCTTAAAGCGGACATATTTCAGCCCATCCTCATAGTGGATCGAGAGTCTCGGATCATCGAGACGGCACGCTGTCTTTGGCAGATATTTCCGGCAGACCTCCAGCACCAGCGGGTCGATCTCCACCATGTCGATGTGCTCGATCTCCGGATAGCGGGTCAGCTCCCGGATCACGCCTCCATCCCCGGCTCCAATTACCAGTACCTTTTTGACCAACGGATGCACTGCCATCGGCACATGCGTGATCATTTCATGATAGATAAATTCATCCTTTTCCGTCAGCATCATATATCCATCCAAAGTCAGAAACCGCCCAAATTCCGGCGAGTCAAAGACATCGATCCGCTGAAACTCGCTCTTTCCGCTGTAAAGCTGGCGATCCACCCGGATGGAAAGTTTTACATTTGGCGTATGATTCTCTGAAAACCAGAAATTCATAATTTTCCCCTTTCTATCTACTGCTTATCTATTTCAGCACATTCAGGCGCTCAATCCCCGGATCCTCCGGTCCGGTCATTGAACATCCTTTTTCCAGCGCATACGCAATGTAGTCAATGATCTCTTCCGTGATCTGCTCGCCCGGCGTCAGAATCGGAATGCCAGGCGGGTAGCACATGACAAACTCACTGCACACACGCCCGGCTGTCTCGCGGATCGGAAGGGATTCTTTTTCCCCATAAAATGCCTCCTGCGGCGACATCGCCACGATCGGTTCAATGTAATCAAAATCCATCAGCGTCGATTTATCCCGGCTGAACCGGCGCTTGATCTCCGCCAGCGCGCTGACCAGGCGCTCTACCTCCCGCTGCCGATCACCGATGGAGAGATATGCCAGAATATTTCCCAAATCACCAAATTCCGCCTGGATATCGTACTCGTCCCGGAGAAGATCATAAACCTCGATCCCCGCCAGCCCGATATCGCGCGTGTGAATTGAAAGTTTGGTCACATCGAAATCATAAATGCTGTCGCCGTTTACCAGCTCCTTCGAATAGGCATAATAACCGCCAATCCGGTTGATTTCTGTTCTCGCATACTCCGCCAGCTCCACCACCTGCTTAAATGCCTCACGCCCGCGAAGCGCCAGGTTCCGTCTGGAGATATCGAGGCTGGAAAGGAGCAGGTAGGAACCGCTCGTCGTCTGCGTCAGATTGATAATCTGGCGGACATACCCGGCGGACATACCCGGACCCGTCAGAAGAATCGAGCTCTGCGTCAGGCTTCCGCCTGATTTGTGCATCGAAACCGCCGCCATATCCGCCCCAGCTGCCATCGCGGAAACCGGCATATTTTCCCCGAAATAAAAATGGGTTCCATGCGCCTCATCAGCTAAACACAACATCCCATGCTCATGTGCCAGCTTTACAATCGAGCGCAGATCCGAACAAATGCCGTAATACGTCGGATTGTTCACAAACACCGCCTTAGCATCTGGATTTTCCTTGATCGCCCGGCGCACATCTTCCACACGCATTCCAAGAGGAATCCCCAGTCTCTTATCGCCAGCCGGATTCACATAGACCGGAACCGCGCCTCCAAGCACCATCGCGCCCATGACGCTGCGGTGGACATTTCGCGGCAATATAATCTTCTCGCCCCGCTTGACTGCCGTCAGCACCATGCTCTGGACCGCCGATGTCGTACCGCCGACCATCAGGAATGCGTGTGCCGCCCCGAATGCCTCAGCCGCCAGCTGCTCTGCATCCGCGATGACAGACACTGGGTGGCAGAGGTTATCGAGCGGCTTCATGGAATTGACGTCCAGCCGCATGCAGGTCTCTCCTAAAAGTTTCGTCAGCTCCGGGTTGCCGCGCCCCCTCTTGTGCCCCGGAACATCAAACGGCACCACGCGCATCTTCTGAAATGCTTCCAGCGCCTCATAGATCGGCGCGCGCTCCTGGGTCAGCGCGTCATCTCTTCGACTGCCTTCCCCTGTTTCCTTCTGTCCTGAAGCTTCCCTTCTGCGCCGTGTACTCCTTCCGACACCCGGCTCCAGATTTCTTCTCTCTTCTTCCATCTGCCGTTCCTCCTGAAACTCACTCATTCGTTTCTTCTATCGTATTTTCCAGTCAAACCATTCTCTTTCCTCTCAAAAAGCATTTCTTTTAAAACACATTTCTTCCGCTGAAAATTTCAATCATCTCCCGCCGCAGGCTGTCCATAATACTGAGCCTGGTGGTCGGCGGAAGTTCATAGACATCTGTCTTAAACAGATAATTCTGCAGGTCGATCTCTTTCAGCATCATCTTGGTATGGAACAGATTTGCCTCGTACACATTGATATCGACCACATCGTAGCGCCGCAGCGTTTCCTTGGAGATATAATCCTGAATCGAGCGGATCTCACGATCCATAAACAGCTTTTTTCCATCCACATCCCGCGTGAACCCACGCACCCGGTAGTCCATCGTGATGATGTCCGAATCAAACGAACCGATCAGGTAATCGAGTGTCGAAAGCGGCGTGATCTCCCCGCAGGTCGCCACATCGATATCCACCCGGAAGGTCGCCAGACAGGTTTCCGGATGGTATTCCGGATAGGTATGGACGGTCACATGGCTCTTGTCCAGATGCGCCACCTGCGTCTCCCCCTGCACCGGCACCATCGAGCCTTCTGCAATCAGAAGCGTGACCGAAGCCCCCTGCGGATCGTAGTCCTGCTGGGAAATACTCAATACCCGCGCCCCGATCATATCCGTCAGCGATGTTAGGATCCGGGTCAGGCGTTCCGAATTGTACTGCTGATCGATGTAGGCAATATAATCCTTCTGCTCCCTCGGTGTCTTGGCATAACAGACATCATAGATATTAAAGCTAAGCGCCTTTGTCAGGTTATTAAAGCCGTATAATTTTAATTTTTCGCTGTGATCCATATCTTCCTTCTCCTGAAATATAAATGGTGTTGATCAAAAAAGCGGATGATGTGTCTCCACATCGTCCGCAAAAACGTTCTTTTCCTGCTTCGCTCTATTTTTACAAATCTGCCGTATATCTGCGAAATCTTCCCTTGTCCCTATTTACCGCATATACTGCACATTGCTTCAAACCTTTTTATCCACAGAAATCTTACATTCAGAGTCTATATAGCAAATATCTACTTTTACCACTCTTATTGACCGTTTTACAAGTTGATGTGCATGAGCACTGGTTGTAAAGTAACCAACTTATAAAATTGAGCTTTTAACTCAATCAATAGGGCAGTTCGCACTGCCAATCGGCATTTGACCCGGCTGTCCGTATGGCCATTCCCTGTTTCACAGGTGGTCAGATATATTTGCATGGATGACTCTTAAAATGTTAAGATTTTCCATATCAGAGGTATCATACAGCAATTTTGGTAAAATGTCAAGAATGATTTTTATTTGGGTTGACATTTGAAAATTTTCACTTTTCTAACGGTACTTCCGTCCGCTTCCCGCAGAACGCAAACATCGCCACGCCCGCCGCAAAGATAAACAACGAGATAAACTGTGAAGTCGAGAGGGATCCGACCGCTCCCCGGTTCAAATCACCGCGGAAAAATTCCAGCACGAAGCGTCCCAGACTGTAGCAGATCAGATACAGTGATACCACCTGCCCCTGTTTTTTGCACTTTTTCGCCGCATAGAGAAGCAGCAGGCAGTGCAGAAAATCCAGACCGCTTGAGATGAGCTGGGTCGGAACCAGGGGAATGTTGTTCGGGGCAAAGTCCGAATCGTGGAACACGATCGCAAAATGGCTGTGGGTCGGCATACCGTAGCAGCAGCCAGCCAGGAAACAGCCGATCCGTCCAAAGCCCTGCGCGAGCGCAACCGACGGCATGACCAGATCCGCATACTGGAAAAAGGAAATATGCTTGATCCGGCTCAACACATAGCCGCCCAGCACGCCGCCGATGATGCCGCCGTACACAACAAATCCATCGCTGATATCTAACAATTTCTTCGGGTTTGCCAGAATTTCGTCAAAGATTGTGACATAGTACAGAAGTTTTGCACCTAAAATTCCACATACAACACCGCAGATCGCGATCGAGAGGATCATATCGACATCCATCCCCCGCTTGTTTGCCCGGTACTCTGCCAGGTAATACGCAGCGATAATGCCGATGCCGATCATCAGACCGTAGCCGTGGATCGTGATGCTGCCGATTGTGAATAAGTCATTTTTCATGAAATACTTGTCCTCCGTTCTCTTCTTTCCTACAATTTCCTACAACGCATGAACGTCCATATAATACTGATAATTCGGGAACTTATTCTGGAAGTGTTCTGCCATATAGTACGCCGCTTCTTTCGGGTTACGGTTCTTGATTGCCTCGAAAATCTTCAGATGGCTCTCATAGAAATACATGCCGTCCGTCTGGCGGATCTGATCCGACACCAGATCCATGATGCTCGAATAAATCAGGCGGATCAGCTGGTTTCCAGAGAGGTTCACCACCCGGAAATGGAACAGGTTATTGTAATACTGGCGCGTCTTCAGATCGGCTCCGCCCGCAATCGCCTCTTTCATCGAATCCATCAGCGCCTGAAACTCCCCGATCTCCTCTTCCGTGATCTTGGCGGCCGCAAGCGACGCCATCTGCACCTCCATGATATAGCGGAATTCCAGAATATCATCCATCTTGCCGTTTTTTAAGTAAAACTGCATTGCCAGCGGATTGATCACCTCGACCGTGTCCGCCGTAATATAATTGCCGTCTCCCTGACGGCTGCGGATAATCCCCAGCACTTCCAGCGCACTGATCGCCTGCTTGAGCGCCGGTCGCCCAACTCCGAGCATCTCGGCTAACTGGCGCTCCGGCGGAAGCCGGTCACCTTTTTTTAATTCGCCGTGCATGATCATTTCCTGGATCTGTGCGACTACCTTCTTATATACTGAAACATTTTCTTCGATTGGCTGAAACATTCTCAGTCTCCCTCCTGCTGATTTACGTTCCCTAACGCCTATCGATTATATCATTATTTATGTGAAAAAACAAATGTTAATAGATAGCAGACAACCTCCAGCACCGGCACAATCCAAAAAATACAAGCGCCTCCCTGTGCTACTCCCAACAGTCCCATCGGCGTTACAACATTGGAATGCCACGGGACCAGAAGACTCATGTATAAAGCGCCCAGAAAGAGCGAATGAATCATTTTCTCCCGTTTCCAGCCTTTTTCATCATACACCGGCATCAGGCAGGAGACGGATATCACCAGGGAACACATCGCCGATGCTGAAAAAACATTTACTACAAAAACAAATAAAATTGCTGCTATATTTCCTTTTTTCTCTGTATCCGCCCACTTAAACAACGGCTGCATCATGCATCGGATCGCCCCGCTTTTTTCAAGCATTCCAAACAAACTAAACGCTAAAAGGAACAAAAGAACCGTCCCAGCCATGCTGCTGATACCTCCGCTGTGAAAATAGGATCCTTGGTCCGGTCCATTCCATAAAACATTCAAAATTGTCTGCCATCGATATTTCTGGTAAAAAAATGCCACTGCCATCCCAGACACGCAGCCTGCCATCAACGCATGGATGGCGTTTTTTCTCATTAACATAAATATAAGAACCACTGCAGCCGGTATATACACGGGCATTCCCAGGCACATTTCCCCGAATATTTGAATCATTTTACTGCTTTCCTGTATCGATATTCCTGCCAGTTCTGCATTCTTCCATCCCGCATAAAAACAGCCTGCCAGACAAACGCATATGGTTGGAATGATACTATTTCGTTCTGCTTTCAAGGTTTTCGCCAGTTCTATTTCAACACTGGATGAAAGTAAATTCACAAAATCCGACATCGGAGAAATCCCATAGCCGCAAAATGCTCCGGCTATTATAACAGCTGCTGCTATTTTCTCTTCATATCCCATACTTGTTCCAATATTTAAAAATAGGATTCCCATGGTTCCACAGGAACTAAACACACTGCCAGTCAGAAAACTAAACAGAAAGCATCCTACATACGCGGTGACCGGATACCATTCCGGACGAATCCACAAAATTCCTGTATACGTCAGTCCTGGAATCGTACCTGACAGATTCCATATTCCTGTCATCGCTCCTGCACATAAAAGAAAAAAGATAGGTGAAACTGCCCTTGTGCAAGAATGAACCATTGCTTCCTGAAGCTCATTCCAGGAATAAGAATTTGCTTCTAAAAACAGAATCACGTAGATCCATGCAAGAAAAAAGAATGCCTGCACCGGTACTTGGATCCCGCATACTGGAACTGCCAGAATCAGGAAAATTCCTCCCACCAAAGCTCCCGATCGTTTTTTATCTAATTTTTCTGCCCCCATCATTCCTCCTGTTTCTTTTTTCCACTGCAACGTTCAAATAACCCTTTTAATTAGAAAAACAGATGTAAAACAGGTTTTCTCTCCCCATCCTACATCTGTTTGACTTACTTAATGAACGTCTTATTTATCCTTGTTTAATTTCTTGATTCCAAACCCGGTAAAGCCCCAGAGAACCGCAAAACAAAAACCTGCGTAACAAAAGATTGCCCACGGGGCATATGCGAACGTAGAGACTCCCAGCGTTCCCGACATATACGCGCCTCCCGCTGACCACGGAACCAGAGGAATGGAACAGGTTCCTGCATCTTCCAGTGTTCTGGAAAGATTTTGCGGTGCCAGATTTCTTTCCTTAAAGGACTCACTGAACAATTCTCCGCCCATCAAAATCGGAATATATGCATTTCCAACAATCAGCGCAATAATCAAGACTGAAATAACCGTTACCAGAATCAAAGTTCCGTCACTGTGTACGAATGTTTTCAATTTTTCCAAGATTGCATTCATAAAACCAGCCGCACTCATAGCACCTGCAAATAGAAATGCGCAGAGCACTTTCAGCACCGTTGCCATCATGCTTGTCATTCCGCCCCGCTCTACCAGCGTTTTAATGCTTCCTGTCACTGTTTCCGGATCAATTCCCAGCATGGATAAAGAAAATCCGCTATATGCTGCCGAAATTACCTTTGCAATCGTCGCTCCCTGAAATACAATCGCTAAAACTCCCGCCAGAACCGATGCTGTAAACATAACCGGAATCGTTGGTTTTCCCATCGCTGAACCAACCAGCACAACCACCAGAGGAAGCAATAAAAACACATTAAAATGATAAATAGAAGCAAGCCCCTCCGTCATCTCATTTGCCGCAGATGCATCGACCGATGAAACCACCATTCCAGTACGTCCAGCTATAAAATATACCACTAAGCAGACAAGCGCCGCCGGGACCGTCGTATAAAACATATGCCGGATGTGTTTAAACAATGTGGTTCCGGCTGCTACCGGAGCCAGATTTGTCGTATCTGAAAGCGGTGACATTTTATCTCCAAAATAAGCACCTGAAATAATTGCGCCCGCTGCTGCCGGAAGATTAACGCCCAATCCCTGCGCTACTCCGATAAGTGCCAGCCCGACGGTTCCGACCGATCCAAAACTGGTTCCCGTACACACAGAAACAATTACTGTAATCACAAAAGCCGATATCAGAAACAGCTGTGGATTTAAGAGCTTCAGGCCATAATAAATCAACATAGGAATTGTTCCTGATAACATTCAGGTTCCGATAATCATTCCAACAAATACAAAGATAAAAATCGCCATAAATGACTTTCCTATCTTTTCCGAAACCGCATCTGCAATCTCATTCCAGGTTGTTCCATAAAACAATCCTAAAAGCACCGTAAAGAAGGAACAAACAAGTAAGAGTACTTCCACACTTAGTCTGAACTTTCCAAAACCAATTCCCAACACGAACGCCATCACCAATATTGGAAGCATCGCAGCCCCAAAACCCGGTTTTCTTTTCTCTTTCATATTCATTCCGTCCTTTCGCTCGAATCATATGTTTCTCTTCTACCATCCCTCTTTATAAACCCCTATATGAATCTCACGCTTACGGTTTTACCCGTTCCCTCACAGAGTGCACTTTCTTTTATGATGTTCAATCATCAATCGACACTCCCAGCGTTTCTGTCATCTTCTTATATTCCTGTGAAAACTTTTCTGTTATCGGACCAGGAATCTGTGTACCAATCTTCTTTCCATCGATCATTTTAACCGGAACCACTTCTCCGACTGTACCACAGATAAATACCTCATCCGCATTGTAATACTCTGAAACAGATACGTTTCTTACCTGTACTTCCATTCCCATCTCTTTTGCTATCTGAATCATTGTTTTTCTCGTAATTCCCGGAAGCTGTGAATCTAAAGTCGGAAGTATTAATGCTCCATCTTTAATCATCTGTAAGTTCGTAGAGTTTGTCTCCGCCACATAACCATTCTGGTCAAGCATAATTGCTTCATCCGCTCCCTGACGGATTGCCTCACACGCCGCCATAATCTGGTTCAGCTGGTTGCAGCAATGAATCTTCGGATCCATGTAAGACGGGGAATAGCGTTTCAGCCAGGTTGTTACCAGCGTAATTCCCTCTTTATTGAAAATAGGGGGTTTCTGATCCACACAGATAACGATCGACGCATTCGTCACATTTAAAGTCGGATGCATACCTGTCTGTGCTTTAAATCCGCGCGTCACCTGTAAACGCATATGTAAATCAGTAAATCCTGCATCCAGATTTCGACGAATCAGCTCTTTTACAATTTCCTTCATCTCATCTTTGGTCTTTCCTATATCGATTCCCAGCGTGTAGCAGGACTCATACAGACGTTTGATATGCTCATCCAGACGGTATACTTTTCGTCCATATGCACGGATTCCTTCATATACGCCATCTCCATGCTGAAAACCACTGTCATATACGGAGATAACGGCTTCTGATTTTTTAACAAAATCTCCATTTACATAAAGGATTGTATCTGCAATTTTCTGTCCGTGTAACATAATAGAACCATCTTCTGTCAACTGTGATAACTTATACATATCCGTTCCTCCTTCAATTATCTTTTTATTTCTTTGATTATCTTTTGGTATAATGGTAAATTGGTAAGTCCATTTACATTATGATCATATCACATTTCATCTGTATGTCAATACTAAAATTTATAACTGTTATAAACACACATTTATATGTTTAGTGTCATTTGATTCATTGTTAGATTTTTACAGAATATAGTACAGTATTTAGTTTTACTTTTTCGCAATTTAACGCAAAAAAACAGACAGAAAGAATAAAATTTCCTTTTCATTCTTTCTGCCCGTCTATTTTTATTATATTTTATTAAAAGTCAACTAAGCAGGGCGCATTTTTATGCCTCTTCCCGCTCTTCCTCCGGCAGCAGGTTCGTCATGCTCTTTAAGCTGATCGCCAGTGTCGAGCTGTTGTGCAGCAGCGCCGACATCGACGGTGTGATGATACCAGCCACGCCTAAGAGAATCAGACCTAGGTTGAAGCTGATAACGAAACGGTAGTTTCCATGGACACGTTTCATCAGATCCATGCTCAGATGACGCAGAAGCACGACTTCATCCAGGGAATCTTTCTTGATCGTGATATCCGCGATCTCTCTGGCAATCTCCGCGCCCTCGCTGACTGCGATGCCCGCGTCTGCCGCTGACAGGGCCGGTGAATCGTTGATGCCGTCACCGATCATGATAACTTTGTGGCCTTTCGCCTTCTCCTCCTCAACAAAGCGCGCCTTATCCTCCGGAAGTACCTCGGAGAAATAATCATCCACGCCGACCCTCTTCGCGATCGCCGCTGCGGTCCGCTCGCTGTCGCCGGTCATCATGACAATGCGCTTAAATCCAGCCTCTTTTAACTGGCGGATGACAGACGGTGCTTCCTCACGCAGCGGATCCTCGATGCAGATAACGGCTGCAAGCTGTCCGCCGATTGCCATGTAAAGATGGGAACAATTTTCCGGAAGGTTCTCAAACTTCTCTTTTCCATCCTCCGGCAGTGTGCACTTCTCATCCTCAAATACGAAATGGTGGCTTCCAATCACGACGCGTTCTTCGCCCACATAGGTAGCGATACCGTGCGCTACGATGTAATCCACTCTCGAGTGCATCTCCTCATGTACCAGATGACGTTTTTTCGCTTCCTGTACGACCGCGTTTGCCATCGAATGCGGGAAATGTTCTTCCAGGCAGGCTGCGATACGAAGCAGTTCTTCCTTCTCCATGCCATTGAAAGATACTACATCGGATACAACCGGTTTTGCCTTGGTCAGGGTTCCGGTCTTGTCAAATACGATCGTCTCCGCCTCGGCAACAGCCTCCAGAAACTTGCCGCCCTTGACCGTAATGTGATGCTGGCTTGCCTCACGCATCGCAGACAGGACTGCAAGCGGCATTGCCAGCTTCAGTGCGCAGGAGAAATCAACCATCAGAATCGACAGTGCTTTCGTCGCATTGCGGGTCAACAGATAGGTAAGCGCGGTACCGCCCAGACTCCACGGAACGAGTGCATCTGCCAGGTTCGACGCCTTGCCTTCAACGGATGATTTGAGCTTCTCCGAATCCTCGATCATCTGTACGATACGCTCATAACGGGTGGATCCGGCGGATTTTTCTACCTTGAAGGTAATCTCTCCCTCTTCCAGCGCGGTTCCTGCGTAAACATAGCTGCCCGGCTCTTTTCTGACCGGCTGGGATTCGCCGGTCATCGAAGCCTGGTTGATCATCGCCTCGCCGCTCACTACGACACCATCCAGCGGAATCACTGTACCCATATGGACGGTCAGCTCATCACCTGCGGTAACATCCGAAAGCGGTACAAGGACTTCGGTCCCGTCCACTTTCTTCCAGACCTTTTCCACGTTCAAGGACATGCTCCGCGCCAGATCACCAACGGATTTCTTATGTGTCCACTCCTCCAGAAGCTCACCGACGCCGAGCAGGAACATAACGGAGCCAGCCGTATTGAAATCGCGGCGCAGAAGGGAAACACTGATCGCCGTCGCATCCAGCACCTCCACATGCAGCTTGCGCTTAAATACGAGGCAGTGGATACCTTTCACGATATAACGGATCGCCTGCACGGATGTGTATACCGCACGGACCGGCGCCGGTAGAAATGTCTTCGTCGCAAAACGGGTCAGTACCTTCTGAATCAACTTTTCTTTGTACTCCTGATTCAGGGCGCGTCCGCTGCTTTTAACTGCCATCTCCTGTTTTTCGGTAATCTGACCATCAAACGCCGCTACCTGTACGAGTACCGCCTCCCGATCCTCCTTATAATAGATAACCGCATCTGCTGTCCGCTCATACACCTTAGCCGCCGTCACGCCGTCCAGACCAAGCAGATACTGTTCCAGAACATCCGCTTCGCGCACGGTATGGAATTTCCGGGCAAGGCTGATACGGATTCTTCCTTTGATTTCATGCTTTATAATGAATTTCATGATTCATCTTCCTCCGGCTATAGAAGAGCTGCCGCGAAACAGCATCGTATGCTATCCTGCGGCAGCCCCCTTTTATTTTTAATGTATTCTCGGAATCTCTTCTGATTCACTCCAGACATCCGCAATTACTGCTCTGCCTTCTCAGCCTCCGGTGCAGCCTCGGTTGCCTCAGCAGTCTCGTTGAAATCCTCATCCTCACCAAAGCTCTCATAGCCGCGAGCCTCGTTGATCTGCTTTGCCTCAGCCAGGATGTCTTCAGCGTTCTCCTGAATATTGGTAGCGGTGGTCATCACACAATCACGTGCACGAAGTCCGGCAGCTACGCAGTTTACGTAAAATTTCTTTGCATCCTCGCTGCCAAGAATCTTAACACCTGCTGTTCCGAACAAAACGCCGCCTGCAAATAAACCTAATTTTTTTAATTTGAAAATGTCCATCATGATTACTCCTCCTCTGATATTATCTAAATTATATTCACATATGATTTTTGAAAACTATTTATTCCATTTCAAATGCGAATATTGCTGCGTTTAATGACTCATTTCTGAGGTACAAGTAGATGGTAACAGCTTACCCCCATGATAGTCAAACCTAACTTTTCTTATTGAGATTTTTTATCAGCTAGCATCCGAAGTTATACTTGACAGCTCATCCTCATTCCGCAGAGAATACTGGCGGCAACGGTTTAAAACGCCGATTTCTTCCAGCACTGCAATCATCCGGTACACCGTTGCCTTGCCGATCCCCGGGTCGCGCTTGGATGCCTCGTAGTAGATCTCCTTACAACTGCTCCATCTTCCCTCCAGGATCACATCCAACATGATCTTTCTTTGATCGGTCATCCGTTTCCCCCGTCTCTTCAGTTCGCTGATAATCTGCTCTCTCTGCTGCATCGTATCATCTCTCTTTCCATATCTTCTAAATTATTTTTCCGCACATCTGCCGTTTCCGTCCACAACCCGGCTTTTTATTAGCGCAGACTAACTGTTCGTTTAAAATATATAGCATACTCTGCTTGCCACTCTTTTTGCAAGTACTAAATTCCGCTTTTGCCTCTGGCTCAGCCTCATTAAGTCCTTAGATACGACTCGCACTAAGTGCTCATATTATATTGTGTTTCATCAAAAACAAAACATAATTAGCATGAACAAACTCAGGTTAGAATGCCGCAACTCAAGTTAGATGTCTCTAACCTTAATTTAAAGACTACCTCTTTTTTTCTCATCTGTCAATGAATTTTCGAAAATATATTTGATTTTCTTCTCTGATAATGGTAAGGTACTCACAGAATAATCAATTCAGACAGGAAAGGAAGGATTTTTCGATGAGCTTCAAAGAAATAAAGCCAGAAGAATTAAATTTTAACCCGTTTACCCGCATCGGTTCCGACTGGATGCTTTTAACCGCCGGCACCGAGGATAAATTCAACACCATGACTGCCAGCTGGGGCGGCGCAGGCGTATTCTGGGGCAAACCGGCTGTTACCTGCTATATCCGTCCCCAGCGCTACACCAAAGAATTTATAGACAAAGAAGAACTCTTCTCCGTCAGCTTTTTAAAAGACGGACACCGCGATGACCTCAAACTCTGCGGCTCCGTATCCGGCCGTGACCACGACAAAATCAAGGAAGCCGGCCTGACCCCGGTCTTCATCGACGGCGTACCGGCATTTGAAGAAGCTGACACCATCCTCATCTGCCGCAAAATGTACCGCACATCCATGAATCCGGCAGATTTTATCGATAAGGACGCTGACAGCAAGTTCTATCCGGAGAAGGACTATCATGATATGTATATTGCGGAGATTGTGAAAGCGGTTGTGGCTGAATAAGCAGAGCCGCTCCATTTAAAATTTAAATCCCACAGGAAATGCCGCTGTCTGGTCTCTAGCTGTGATTGTATGTTTTCCTGACAGGCAATCACAGCCGGAAACGCTGATTTGCAGCATTTTCTGTGGGAATCCTTTGAATGATCCTTTTGGGTCTATTTGTTTATATTGTGTCTTTATTTATTCCTTTATTTTGCCAATTCCAGCATCCGCGCCAGCGGACCAACCGCCCTCTGCCGCATCGCCTCATCCATCTCCACTTCCTCCTCTGGATTTTCCAGCGCCCGCAGTACGCTGTCCAGATGAATCTTCTTCATATTCGGGCAAAACTGACGGTGACCTACGGAGAAAAACTTCTTCTCCGGGTTCTTCTGCAGCAGTTCATAGAACACGCCCATCTCGGTGCAGATCAGGAAGACTTTCTCATCCGAATTCGTCGCATAATCAATAATCTGGGAGGTACTTCCGACAAAATCTGCCAGCTCCAGCACATCGCCGGTACACTCCGGATGCGCCAGCACAACTGCCTCCGGATGCAGCTCTTTTGCTTTCTTTACATCTTCCGCATGAATACTCTTATGTACATGGCAGAAACCGTCATTGAAAATAAAATGTTTCTCCGGCACTTTTTTTGCGATAAAACGTCCCAGATTCTCATCCGGAATAAAGAAAATATCCTTGTTCGGCAGTTTTTTCACGATTTTGAGTGCATTCGATGAGGTAACACAGACATCCGATTCTGCCTTGATCTCCGCCATCGAGTTCACATAACAGACAACGGCTACATCCGGATACTCTTTGCGTACTTCGCGGATCTTCTCCACCTCAACCATGTGAGCCATCGGACAGTCCGCGCTCCGGTCTGCCATGATAACCGTCTTCTCCGGGCTTAAAATCTTCGCACTCTCGCCCATAAATGACACGCCACAGAAAATGATCGTCTTCTGCGGCACCGTCGTCGCCAGCTCCGCCAGATAATACGAATCGCCCACATAATCGGCAATCTCCTGCACTTCTCCATCTACGTAATAATGTGCCAGAATCACGGCATCCTTCTCTTTTTTTAATGTCTCGATCCGCTGCTTTATCTCCTGATCCATCTCTTTTCCCTCTCCTTTTTTCACCGCTCTGTTCACGCTTCCGAATCCCCATCGATTGACAGAAACCATACCATTTTTCCGACAGCTGCGGTTCATTTTCTTCTTTACTATGTATCCGACATCTTTGCCACGCCATATTTCTCTGTCCATATAGCTTCCACACGGTAAACTTCTGTGATTATACCTCTAAGAGAAAAGCTGTGTCAATGAAATTTTGACACTTTTTATTACATCTGTCTTGTCATATAGCAATTCATCTACATACAGACTGAAAGTCTGCTTTTCCGGCGCTTCAACCAGAGCAGCCAATATGCATTTATGCAATTTTTTTGTTTCACAAATGTATTTTACTGTGCAACAAAAAGTCAAACCAAAAATCGGACGGTTTTTCGCTGTGTTTTTCACTGTTCAAACCGTCCGATCTACATGACATATTTATAATTTTATCGCTTTATGCACATCCGCCCTTATTGCTGAAACAGCACCAGTCTCGATACCTTTCCTTCCGCGTCCGCCCAGATCGCGCATTTCTTTCCCGATTCCAGATCGTCTGCGGTCACGATGTTCCGGGTTAAATACGGCAGAATATGTGTCTCAGCGCTGATAGTATAAGTCACGCCATCCTCTGCTTTCACATAGACGGTATCATCATTCTCGGCACTCTTTTTCACCGACTCGATCTCTGTGTAAACCGGCACGGCGCTCACATCGGTTACATGGACGAAGAAGAGCTGTCCGTTCGTGATAGGCGGCTCGCTCATCGTCATCGCCTCCCCGATGTAGGCATATACAACGGTTCCCGTCTCCGCCTCGGTCATATCGACCGGATTGCCTGTCTCTGCGTCAAAAATCGGCGTTTCCGGTGAAAATGTGATCACCATCTCGCCGGCACTGCTGATTCCCGACTGATTGTCAATCGTGACGGAATCACTGGTAACCTCCGAAACCGGACCATAAACACAAATAAATTCGGATGAAACCTTCTTTCCTGTACCGGATGCCGGACCGGACGGGGCGTTTTTCTCGATAACCGTATTACTCTCGCTGGTTTCCGCTGCAGTAGTCTCCCCAGCTGCCTTCGTATCTTCGACAGCCGTCTTATTCTCCTCATCGCCCGCTTTTGCACTGGAAGCGCACCCAAGCGCACCTACCGACAGTGCTGCACAAATCCCCGCAATATATAACGATTTTTTTTTCATAATTTGAATCTCCTTCCGACTGTTCTTATGCCTGCTCCCTATCTGTTCCCAGGGACTTCTCTGAAATTTTTCAAAACTTCCCAGGCACTTTTTAGTTTCTAAAACCAGTGAAATATTTTTCTTTATACTCTGTATTCAGCTCTTCTATCTGGTTTTCTCTGTTCTAACAGTCTACCCTATTTCATTCAAAAGTAAAAGTGCTTTTTTCTTACGGATTTCTGATATTTTATTACTGTTCACGCATACGTGCCCAGTAACGGAATTTGCCGTGGCTTCGCATTTAAATACGGCAATTCCTGCTGCCACCACGTTTTCTTACGGCACTTTCGGTTCCAAAAGTGCCTACCCGTAAACAGTAACGATATTTTCCTTTGCCGGTCAGGAGGTCCATACAAAGCTTCAGCAACTGTGCTGCCATGTAACATTTCACTCCACTTCCTCTTCTATCAGCTCCACACGGCAGATCTGTGGAAAATTTACCGCGATCTCCCCGCCTATATTTTCAAGTCCAGGCTGATTTCCACTCCTTATTTCCGCCAACCACAAAACTTGCCGGTAATAGTCGATTTTCTTCAATCGTCCTGCTGCCGTTCGGTAAGCGCCGCCATCCTTGTGCACGTCCGGTTGGAACCAGGTCACAGAAAGCCGAACCGTCTCGCCACGCATCAGCTGCTCCTCCGCTTCCACAAGCGTCTGATTGATCATCTCACGCACGCTGTCATCCAGATCGATCTCCCGCTCGGTCAGACGCGCCTCCTCCTCTACCGCCTCCTCATAGCCATTCAGTGCGGCAAACGAGGCAAACTGCGCCGCCCGGTCCTCCACCGGCATCCGTGCATGGCGCAAGGGAAATGGGTAAGAATGACCGAGGATATCGCCGTAGCGGCGCTGGGCGTCACTTTCCTGCCCTTTTTGGGTTTGGCTTCGTCCACCTTTTAAGTTTTCAAATTCATTCACTCTATATTGATCTTCCATCTACGCCTGATGCCCCCCGATCTGCCCGTTCCGCTCCTTGGCGGTCGCGCCTTCCTCAAAGTTCATCCCGCGCAGCACCGCATTTTTTCCATATTTTTTCTTGATCGTCAGAAGCGCTTCCTGCATCCGGCGCTCCCGCTCGCGTTTTTTCTGTTCTTCCTTCTCTTTTGCTTCCTTCTTTGCGTAATCGGTAAACAAATCAAGCTGTTCAAATGTTTCCTTCTGTTCACGCTCTTTCGCCATTTTCTCATTTACCACATGGCATGCCGAGAGCGACATCCGGCGGATGAGAAGTGCCGGGTTGACAATCTTATCATACAGAGCCGCCATCGCCTCCAGAAGCTCGCTTGAGGACGAAGTCGCACGCGGCAGATTCCACGTTCCATGTGCATGCTTCGGCACACGCCGCCCGTAGCGATCGGTTGTCACCGGTCCCTTGTATACTTTCCGTATCTCCGGGCGGGTCAGGTTTTCGATGTCATATCCGACCGTTAGAACGAGCTGATCGGTCACTAGCCGTTTTTCCACCAGCTCCAGCGAGATCCCGTCAATCATCTCCTGAACCACGATCCGCGCCTTGTCCGCCGTGTACGGACAGTGAAGCACCTGTCCGCAGCCCAGGCTGCTGCTCTGCGGCTTGTACGCCCGTATCTGTGCGATCGTGCACGACTCATAGCCCCACGCATGGTCAATCAGAAGCTCGGCGTTGATGCCGAACATCTGGTACAGCAGTTCCTCGCTGTAAAACTCGCCCGGTTTTCCCAGTGAACAACGCGCAATATCGCCCATTGTCCGAAGTCCCGCCTGCCAGAGTTTCTTCTGATAGCCCGGTCCAACCCGCCAGAAATCAGTCAGCGGCTCATGCGTCCACAAAAGCTCCCGATAACTCTGCTCATCCAGCTCGGCAATCCGCACGCCGTCCTTGTCCGCTTCCACGTGCTTCGCCACAATATCCATCGCCACCTTGCACAGATACAGGTTCGTCCCAATCCCCGCCGTCGCCGTGATGCCTGTTTCCTTTAACACCGTGCGGATGATGCGCTTTGCCAGCTCGCGCGGCGAAACCTTGTAAATTCCCAGATATTCCGTAACATCCATGAATACCTCGTCGATCGAATACACATGGATGTCCTCCGGTGCCACATACCGGAGATAAATCTGGTAGATCTGCGTGCTCCATTTCATATAGTGCGCCATTCTCGGCGGCGCAACCAGATAGCTGACCGCCAGCGACGGATCCGCCTTTAATTCATCATTTCTCCACGATTTATCCCGGAACTGGCGTCCCGGCGCCCGTCTGCGGCGTTCCTCATTGACTTCCCTAATCCGCTGAATCACCTCAAATAACCTGGGACGCCCCGGCACACCATAGGATTTCAGCGGCGGCGATACCGCCAGACAGATCGTTTTCTCCGTCCGCGATGGATTCGCCACGACCAGATTCGTCGTCAACGGATCCAGACCGCGCTCGATGCACTCGACCGATGCGTAGAACGATTTTAAATCAATGGCAATGTACGCGCGCCTGGAAACTGTTTTCTGCATGGCAGGCTCCTCCCTTCTCTATGAATTTAAAATTTGAGCACCACTGGTAAAAAATCATCTCACAAAATCAAGCACAGAAAGATTCCGAGCGTACACATGAAAATCCAGTTAAAAACTCACTACGTGCTTGTATTATAGCATAACCATCAGCTTCACGAAATACTCAAATCCAAACATGTGTTTTGCTGTAACCAAAAACCTCCAGTCCATTCGAATGAGAATCACATTTCTCATCCAAACAAACCGGAGGTTTTCTATCTCACCAAGTTTACCTCTTGGATTTATTTACCATTTATTTCTGGCATTATAACTGCGGACCAGCCTTTACCAGAGCCTTGCCAGCTTCGTTGCCTTCGTATTTAGCGAAGTTCTTGATGAAGCGGCTTGCCAGGTCTTTTGCTTTCTCTTCCCACTCAGCCTCGTTTGCATAGGTATCACGGGTATCCAGGATAGCCGGATCTACGCCCGGAAGCTCGGTCGGTACTTCGAAGTTGAAGTACGGGATCTTCTTGGTCGGAGCCTTCTGGATATCTCCGTTTAAGATAGCATCGATGATACCACGGGTATCTTTGATGGAGATACGTTTGCCGGTTCCGTTCCAGCCTGTATTTACGAGGTAAGCTTTTGCTCCGCTCTTCTCCATTCTCTTAACCAGTTCTTCTGCATATTTGGTCGGATGCAGCTCCAGGAAAGCCTGTCCGAAGCAAGCAGAGAAGGTCGGGGTCGGCTCGGTGATGCCGCGCTCGGTACCAGCCAGTTTTGCTGTAAATCCGGATAAGAAGTAGTACTGTGTCTGCTCCGGTGTCAGGATAGATACCGGCGGAAGTACTCCGAATGCGTCTGCAGACAGGAAGATAACGTTCTTAGCTGCCGGTGCAGAGGATACCGGACGTACAATATTCTGAATATGATCGATCGGGTAGGATACACGGGTGTTCTCGGTTACGCTCTTATCAGCGAAATCGATCTTGCCGTTCTCATCCAGGGTAACGTTCTCAAGCAGCGCATCACGTCTGATAGCGTTGTAGATATCCGGCTCAGACTCTTTATCCAGGTTGATAACCTTCGCATAGCAGCCGCCCTCGAAGTTGAATACACCGTTGTCATCCCAGCCGTGCTCGTCATCACCGATGAGAAGACGTTTCGGGTCGGTAGAAAGGGTAGTCTTGCCAGTTCCGGAAAGTCCGAAGAAGATAGCGGTGTTCTCGCCATTTAAGTCGGTGTTAGCGGAGCAGTGCATAGCAGCGATGCCCTTTAACGGAAGGTAGTAGTTCATCATGGAGAACATACCTTTCTTCATCTCTCCACCGTACCAGGTGTTGATGATAACCTGCTCGCGGCTTGTGATATTGAAGACAACAGCTGTCTCAGAGTTTAATCCAAGCTCTTTGTAGTTCTCAACTTTAGCCTTGGAAGCATTGTATACTACGAAGTCCGGTTCGAAATCAGCCAGTTCTTCGTCGGTCGGAACGATGAACATATTCTTTACGAAATGAGCCTGCCAAGCAACCTCCACAATAAAACGGATCGCCATACGGGTGTCTTTATTTGCGCCGCAGAAAGCATCTACTACAAACAGTCTCTTGTTGGAGAGCTCTTTTAAAGCGATATCCTTTACTGCGCTCCAGGTCTCTTTGGATGCTACATGGTTGTCGTTCTTATACTCGTCTGAAGTCCACCATACTGTGTCCTTAGAGTTCTCATCCATAACGATGAATTTGTCTTTCGGGGAACGTCCGGTATAAATACCTGTCATAACGTTTACTGCACCAAGCTCGCTGACCTGACCTTTTTCATAGCCCTCCAGCTCCGGTTTGGTTTCTTCTTCAAACAGCATCTCATAAGAAGGGTTGTAAACAATCTCCGTTGTTCCTGTGATTCCGTACTTGCTTAAATCGATCTTAGCCATCTTAATACCCCTTTCCTGTTATCCGGCGGCTCCCGTCTGTGTGAAATTGTCAGCTTCGCTGACCAGAATCATGCGCCAAGTCTCACGGACGTTCGACTTAAATTTTGTCTGACATTTCTCACCGAACCGGGGATTTCAGTGTCCCCCACTGTACATGTGTATAGTTTGCAACCGCTTTACCTTTTCACGGTTCTTATATTTTGTACAATGCGAAAACTCGCCTTTTCTTCTCTTTATCTATTTTTACCAAAAGAGATTACTTCATCATTCTAATGCATTCATGGTAAAAAATCAAGCGAAATCGCGAAATGATTGATATTTTTTTATCAATTTCATTATTTCAAATATATCTGTCACTCACAGCGTCTAAATCGTTTAAGTTTTAAAATCACACGTACCACACCGCTTCATTCGTCGCTGAAATGGCATCCGTACCCGCCTCAAAGGCCGCCATCACATCTTTTTTGTCAGACAGCAGTCCCCCGGCGATCAGCGGAATATCGGTGTACTCGCGCATGATCTTAAGAATCTTCGGCATCACCCCCGGCATGATCTCGACTGCATCCGGTCGGAACATTTCGATCTGTTTTTTCAATGTATCGAGTGCGATCGAATCCACAACAAAGGTTCTCTGGATCGCATAAAGTCCCATCTCCTTCGCGCGCTCCACCAGTGTATTTTTTGTGCTGATAATACCGTCCGCCCGCGTATTGTGGGCGATAAAATCGACCGCCACCCTCTTGGTGCTCAGTCCCTGGATCATATCCACGTGGACGATCGCCACCTTCCCGGCGTCCTTGATGCGCGCTACAATCTGATCAATATCACAGATCGTGCCAAACAGCACAAATACTACCTTACATTCAGATTTAAGACTTTTTTCCAGCCCTTCCCAGCTCTTAATCGCTGCGATTATCGGAGATTCCTCCAGTAATTCAAGCATTGTCATTCTATGCTTCCTCTTCTCTCATAGTCTTGAGTATTTCTCCCATCTCTTTCAGCCCTGTGAAAATCGCATCCGGCACGACATCCGCCTTCGGTACATCCTCCAGCTTCGTCTCGCCGGTCAGCACCAGGATTCCGTGTGCCCCATTTACCACGCCGGTTTTCACATCCGTGTAGATCCGGTCGCCGACAAACGACATTGCCTCGCGCTTTGCCCCGGTCATCTCCAGAACCATATCCACGGTCTCCTTGAATGGTTTTCCGACATACTTCGGCTCCTTTCCGGTCGATAAGGAGATTGCCGCGCACATTGCGCCGCAGTCCGGGATAAAACCATCCTTCGTCGGGCAGTTGATATCCAGATGCGTTGCCAGGAACACAGCGCCGTTGCGGATATACGTGCAGGCACGCTCCAGCTTCTCATAGGTCAATGTCATATCAAAGCCAATCACGACCACATCCGGCATCTCCCCTGTCAGAAGAATGCCATTTTCACGGAAATTCTCCTCCAGATCCGGCGTTCCCACCAGATAGACTTTCTTTTCAGGATAATACTCTTTCAGATACTGAATCATCACATCCCCGGATGTAATGATCTGATTCCTTTTAATATAACACCCCATTTTTGCCAGTTTGTCAATATATGTTTTCGGAGATTTCGACGAATTATTCGTAAAAAATACATATCTCTTCCCTGCTTTCTTCACTTCCTCCAGGAAATCCAACGCCCCGTCGAGCACATCCGTATCCAGATAAAACGTCCCGTCCATATCGAGGACAAACAGTTCTGTCTCCTTTAAAATTTCACGTTTTTCCATGCCTCTCTCCTTGTAATTTATCTCTGTAAATATGTACCTGTAAAAAAGATTTTCTTCAAAACAACTTTATCCAATCCTGCCCAAATATGCAAGCAGGTTTTTCATATATTTCAATTTCAAAAATGGGAAGCTGCACAAACTTTTTCTATGAGTCTGTACAACCTCCCATCTCTCATCATGTACTCTATGTCGGGGCTGTCGGTGTCGCCTTCACGGTGTTACTGTTCACACACGTGTGCCCAGCAACGGGATTTTGCCGATGCTGCGCATTCCAAATCGGCAAAATCTGCTGCCAAAACTGTATCGTACGGAATTTTCAGTTCAGAAAATTCCTACCTGTGAACAGTTACTTCACGGTTCCTTACGCCCGCTCTACATTCTTGCTCGCCACAACTGCAATCCCAGTTCCAGCGCAGTCATCAATGATCACATCCCCGATATGCACCGGAGCAGCCACCTTCACGGCGCGGATCTCCTTCATGCAATCAAAGATTTTGCCCTTCGGGATATCCGAAGCCGTCTTGACCGCTGTTCTCTCGATCGTGCCGCCCTCGACGCGTACCGTTGAGGTAACGATTCTCGTCGGATTGGTTACCTCTTTCTTTGCATACGCCTCGCCGCGCGGGCATGTATTTCCTTCTACCTTGATCTCGTCATTTCCCATCGTCACAGTGAGCTGACAGCCCAGCGGACATCCGATACAGGTCAGTTCTCTTACTTCCATCACTCATCCACCTCCGTGCAAATGGTTATTTCTTTCAGATCCGGATATTTCTCCAGACTTTCCTTCGTCAGGATTACCTGCTCCATCTCACCCGGTGCCAGCACGCGTTTTTTGCGGCTGCTCACACGCTCTCCGTCAAAATAAACGGAAATGCTGCGGTTTTTATAAACATCTGCCACACGGAAACGAACCGTCAGCTTGTCTGCCATCGCCTCGGTATCGATCGACTGCGGTACCGTGTAGCGGACGCCATTTTCTGCCTTGAGTGTCACGCTGTGACCTTTCTTCGTCTCGCCGGATTTCACATATTTCGCTGCGTTCTGTCCTGCCAGCGCTGCCTCCTCGGATACATAGTCAACCAGATCATGTACATGAAGCACGTTGCCGCAGGCAAATACACCCTCGATGCCTGTTTCCAGACGGTCATTGACCATTGGGCCGGAGGTAACCGGGTTCATCGCCACGCCCATATTTCTCGTCAGCTCATTCTCCGGAATCAGACCACAGGATAACAGAAGCGTATCACAGTCATAGTGCTCTTCGGTACCCGGAATCGGTTTGCGGTCCGGTCCGACCTGTGCCAGCGTAATGCCTTTCACGCGCTCTTTTCCCTCGATATTCACAACCGTATGGCTTAACTTCAACGGAATATCAAAGTCATTTAAGCACTGTACGATATTTCTCTTCAGACCGCCCGAATACGGCATCAGCTCCGCTACAACCTTAACCTTTGCGCCCTCCAGTGTCATACGTCTCGCCATGATCAGTCCGATATCGCCGGAACCGAGGATGACAACCTCTTTACCGACCATATGTCCCTCGATGTTCATGAGACGCTGTGCCGTACCAGCAGTGTAGATACCTGCCGGACGATACCCCGGAATGTTCAGGGCGCCTCTCGGACGTTCGCGGCATCCCATCGCCAGGATAATCGCTTTTGCCTTGATGAGCTCCAGTCCCTCGCTGCGGCTTACGACTGTGATCTCTTTGTCTTTATTGATATCCAGTACCATGCTGTTTAAGCGGTACGGAATTTCCAGCTTTTTCACTTCTTCCTCATAACGTGCCGCATACTCCGGTCCGGTCAGTTCTTCTTTAAAGGTATGAAGACCAAAACCATTGTGGATACACTGATTTAAGATACCGCCCAGCACGCTGTCGCGCTCCAGAATCAGAATATCCTCTGCGCCGCTTTTCTTTGCCGCTGCTGCCGCTGCCAGTCCAGCCGGACCTCCGCCGATAATTACAATGTCATGCTGAATCATGGTTATGCCTCCTCACCTTTTATCATTTCGGAACCTTTGCGGTTTTTGCAGATCTCTGTGATCGGGATTCCCGTCTCACGGGAGAGAATTTCCATCGCTCTCGGAGTGCAGAAGCCTGCCTGACACCGTCCCATACCCTGACGGACGCGCCGTTTGATGCCATCCATCGAGCGTGCGCCGAGTGTACGGGTGATCGCATCCACGATCTCCCCCTCGCTGATTGTCTCGCAGCGGCAGACGATTGCGCCGTATGCCGGGTTCTTGCGGATCAGTTCTGCGCGTTCTTCCGTATTTAAACGTGCTGCTTTCACGATGCCCTTGCGGATCGGATTGAAATTCGGATTCTTGCCAAATCCAGCTTTTTCCTCGATCATCCCAGCCAGATATTCACCGATCGCCGGTGCGCAGGAAAGTCCCGGAGACTCGATTCCGGCTGCATCAAAGAAGCCCGGTGCGTCCTCCGCCTCACCGATGATGAAATCATCGCCGTCCTCATGGGCACGCAGGCCGGAGAAGGAAGTGATGACCTGACGGAACGGAATGTTGTTGACACTCTTGGCTGCCTTCTCACATGCCTCTGCCAGTCCCTCGGCGGTCGTGTAGGTTCCGTCCTTATCTTCCTGATCCACCGCGGTCGGTCCGACTAAGAGATTTCCGTGAATCGTCGGGCTGACGAGGATTCCCTTGCCATACTTGCCCGGAAGCTGGAAGACAGTCGCTGATACGTGGTTGCCTGCCTCTTTATCGAGCAGGCAGTACTCGCCGCGGCGCGGCACAATGTGAAGCTTCTTTTCCGAAACCATGTTGTGGATCTCGTCAGAATACACGCCGGCTGCGTTCACGACATATTTTGTCTCGAAGACACCGTTGTTGGTTATCACACGGTATCCTTCTGTCGTTTTTTCAACTTTTTCTGCTTTTGTGTTGAATACAAATTCAACGCCGTTATCACAGGCATTCTCTGCCAGCGCGATCGTCAGACCAAATGGACATACGATGCCGCCAGTCGGTGCATAGAGCGCTGCCACAACCTCCCCGCTGACGTTCGGCTCCATCTTGCGGACCTCATCGCCGGTCAGAATGGAAATATCCGGCACACCGTTTGCCACGCCTCTCTCATAGAGTGCCTGCAGCGCCGGGAGGTCCTCCTGCGCGAAGCAGAGTACCAGGGAGGAATTCCGCTTGAAATCAAAATCGAGTTCTTTGGATAAATCTCCCATCATGGCGTTGCCTTTTACATTGAGCTTTGCTTTTAAAGAACCTGTCTTTGCGTCATAGCCCGCATGGACGATAGCACTGTTTGCCTTCGATGTGCCGGAGCAGACATCCTCTTCTTTTTCCAGAAGCACGGTGCGGCACTCATATTTCGAAAGCGCTCTGGCGATGCTGCTGCCGATGACGCCACCTCCGATAATCACTACGTCGTATGTATTTCCGTTCATACTGTGATCCTCCATTATTTATACTAAATGTTTTCTTGTTCTCGTTTCAACTATCCTGTTTGTTTAGACAATTCATCCTATTTCTGCTGCATTTCGTGCGTAAGCCCATCTGAACCCTTTAGCTGCTACAGCTCCTCTGCAAACCGGATCTCCTCCATCGCCTGAATATCGCTCAGAAGTGTTTTTCGAAGCGACTTGTCCTGCACTTCCACCGACATCGTCGCGGACGGACCCTCGCCCTTTAACTTATTCTTGGCAATATCAAAAGACACGATTTTCACATCCTTGGAACGCATGGTATCCATGAACGCCCCAACACACCGGCTGCTGGTAAATTCCAGATAGAAATCGAACACCTTTGCATGCTCATGAATCATTGTATCCACACGTGTCAGGAGCTTCAAGGTAACCGCAATCAGAATCAGACCGTAAACCGCACCGTCCACAAATCCGATACCGGCTGCCAGTCCTTCACAGGCGCAGACCCAGAGACACGCCGCTGTAGTCAATCCACGCACCTGATTGCGCCCGGTTACCATGATCGTGCCGACTCCTAAAAATCCGATGCCGCTGATAACCTGTGCGCCCATCCGCGCCATGTCCGCTTTCGCGGACGGAAATGTCCGGAACATATATTCACTCGTCAGCATGACAAGCGCTGAACCCAGGCAGACCAGCACATGCGTCTTGATGCCCGCACCGCGCCGTTTCAAACCACGGTCAATTCCAATGAACATTCCCACTGCCAGCGAAAACAGCAGACGAATCCAGATGCCGACCGCTGTCCAGGTCGCCGCTGTCTCCACAATCCATTTCCAAACTGCCATTTTTTCTCCCTCTGCAAGCCCGTAAAGCTTCTAGAACACAGCTCTTTTTCGCTCCACAAGACTCTTCCATGACCGATACCGGTATCTTTTATGGAACAAAAAAGAGCAGAAAGCATCCGTATTTCTACGTTTGCCTTTCTGCTCTTAATCTCACAGGCTTTATTATATCCAATTTATTAACGTTTTGTCAATCTGTTTCTATGCTGCGCCGTACAGAAGATCCGGTACACATGTAATTAAGAACGGGCAGAAGGTCAGAAGCAGAAGAACAACCAGAAGGGACACGATAAATGGCCATACTTCCTTCAGGAACTCACTGATCGGACATCCCGTGATACCACAGGTCGTGAACATCATCGAACCGAACGGAGGTGTAATACCACCGATCATGATGTTAACGATCGCTACCAGTCCAAAGTGGTAATCATTGATTCCAAGCTGTCTTGCAACCGGAAGCAGCAGAGGTGTAATAATCATCAGCGCCGCGCCGCCTTCCAGGAACATACCCATAATCAGAAGAATTACGTTGCATGCCATAAGGAACAGCCACTTGTTGGTTGTCAGGCTTAACATACCAGTTGCCACGACTCTCGGCAGGTTAATCCAGGTCATGTAGTAACCGAATACATTCGCTGCAACCATGATCAGGACAACGCTGGAAGTACCGGCGATACTGTCAAGCAGGATCGGAACCAGATGCTCTTTCAGGGATAGTTTCTTGTAAACGAAACGTCCGATAATAATACAGTAAAGAACGGCTACCGCACCGCCCTCAGACGGGGTAAACATGCCAAAACGCATTCCCAGGATGATACCAAATGGGAAGAACAGACCCCAGAAAGAGGTAATACCCTGTTTCACGATCTCTTTCAGAGACGGGAATTTTTCACGGGTGGTCGGGTAGTTTCTCTTATGTGCAATAATCGAAACAACGATCATCATCGAGATTGCCATCAGAATACCCGGAATATAACCAGCCGCAAACGTACGACCCAGGGAAATCTGTGCAATCAGTGTAAAAACGATCAGGTTTACTCCCGGCGGAATAACCGGTGTAGCAGCCGAGGAAGCCGCTGTGATCGCTGCGGAGAACGCCTTGGAGTAACCTCTCTTCTCCATCTCCGGAACCAGCATCTTGGACTGCATCGCACAATCTGCGTTGGCCGAACCGGAGCATCCGCCCATCAGCATACTAAGTACTACGTTTACCTGTGCCAGACCGCCTTTCATATGACCGGTCAGCACTTCCGCGAAATCCATCATCTTGTCACTGATGCCGCCGTAGTTCATGACGGAACCAGCCATAACGAAAAATGGAATCGCTAACATCGAGAACGACTGTGTAGAGGTCATAACCTTCTGTAAGATCAGCCAGTTTTTACTGGTTGTATCAATAAATGTAAAATAAAAGAAGGTTGAACCAAACAGTGCATATACAATCGGCATTCCCAGGAAATAGAGAATAAATACCATAAAAATCGGAACGAGTTCAATTAATTCGAGTCCCATCAGTTATTTCCCCCTTTCCCTTTAAATACCTTGATAATATCCTTAACCAAAAAGTAAATACAGAAAATCAGTGAAAGCCCAAATCCGATCGGAACCGCGCCGGAAATATACCAGCTCGGAACACGCAGCGTATTAGTCAGCTTATCCATCGTGTTCATCACATACTGGACGCTTGTTCTGGTCAGCATAATCAGAGTAACAAGCTCCAGAAGATCCATAATAACCTTAACAACTTTTCTTATCTTCTCCGGAAGAATGTTGATCAGGATGTCTACGCCCAGATGTGCGTGCTTACGGTACGCATATGCGCTTCCAATAAAGACGGTCCAGACGAAGAGCCCCGTAGCGACCTCTTCCGACCAATACAACGGTCTTTTCAGGAAATAGCGCATAAGGACGTTTGCGTTTACAACGATTGTACAGAGTGTCAGTGTCACGCAGGTAATAATTGCATCCAGGTTTACCAGCACCGACCCCAGTGTGATTTTTTTCTTTTCCATAGTCTATCCTCATGCATTCATAATGGCAGTCAGTTTTGCATAACCGACGACTGTTCTGTCATACAGCCATCTTTCCAGCAGTTGTAACTGTTCAGTACCTTCACAGTCACGCGCAAAAATCCATTAAAAATTGCCTACGGCAATGGGATTTTTGCCTGCTGGTCCATGTTTTCGTACGGTCAGCGCAGTAAATGCGCAGACCTACTGAACAGTTACCAGCAGTTTCATATTTCCGGCACTATACGTTTGTCGGAAGTCTGCCCGGACCTCAGACAATCTTCTTTGTTCTGACAGCCCGGGCAGATATACTTTCTTCTCCGCAGCGGTTCTGATAACCGTTACGTTTTACCATTTCATAATTGCTTTAAAATACTGTATTTGTTCGGAACAATCTACGTTATTCGTTCTTTGCACGGTAGTCATTCAGGAAATCAACCAGTTTCTGATGAAGTTCCGGATCTGCGCCGTACTCGTCTACGATCCAGTCATAAACCGGAGCACAAGCCTCTGTGAATGCGTCAATATCTACATCGTTCCACTCAACGCCTTTGTCTTTCAGGAACTCGATCATGGAAGCTTCGTCGTTCTCAGCATTTTCCTGCTCCCACTTACCAGCTTCTACACAGCACTCATCCAGGATGTTTCTCCATTTTTCCGGGATGGACTGATATACGTCCTCAGCCATGAATAACCAACGGGTTGCGATGAAGTGGTTCGTGTTTGCAACTTTCTTGGTGTACTCATAAGCACCTGTATCCTTCAGGGTGGAGATGGAACCTTCGAAACCATCAACAACACCACTGGACATAGCAGATAAGCACTCCGTAAAGCTCATTGCAGACGGGGTAGCACCCAGACAGGTAATCGTCTTAACAAACAGCGGAGACTCGGTCGAACGCATGATCAGACCATTTAAGTCAGCCGGTTTCTCAACTACCTTGTTCGTACATACGCTTCTGAATCCGAACGAATAATGTGTATCCAGAACGTGGATGTTGTGCTCGCTTGCCAGTTTTGCATTCAGATCTTTTACAATATCAGAATCCATCACTGCATTATACTCTGCATTGTTCTTGTAAAGCATCGGTCCAACTAATACGTTGTAATCGCCGATGTAATCAGCAAAGTAGGACGGCTCCTCCAGACCCATCCAGACAGCGCCGTTGTGTGCCTGTGCTACAGACTCCGCATAGCAGTCAAGCTGGTTCTGTCCGTAATACTCCAGAGTGATATGACCATCGGTCTTCTCTTTTACCAGGTCTGCCAGATATTCGCTGGCTTTGTAGTTCCACTCTGCCGGCTGGAATACGTTGGAAAACTTGATGGTGATGTAGTAATCATCTGCAGATGCCTCGTCACCTGCTGCCGTTCCTGCGTCTGCTGCCTTTGTGTCAGTCTTTGCGCCGCTACCGCCGCAGGCCGCCAGGCTCATCGCCATCGTCGCTGCCAGTACTACTGATAATACTTTTCTCATACGTTTTCTCTCCTTTTTCTTAACCTCCCCCAGTCATCTTTCTGACCGGTTCATCAACAGTTTCTACTACTTTCTAAATAAATTACCATTTCAGCATTTAGGCAAAAAAATAGCACCATTTTTAAAAAACAGTCTTTTCCAGCTGTTTCTAACCATGGCGCATCTCTTCGTCTCTGCTTTTGGTTCTTTATTCATCTTTTACCTAATTTTAACACTTATTTTACGATTAGGCAAGCTATTTTGTCGAAATTATATAATTTTTTCTCGATTTTAGTCGATTTTTGTGTGATATTTTTGTAACAATCTTGTTTATTTTTTATCAACATTACAGATTTAACAGATCCAGTTGCGGAAACAGGGAAGAAACAGTATACTACTTCTTAAGATATTTTCTATGCTTCTATATACTGTTTTTATATAGGTGATGATTGATTTTTTATATGAAAGGGCTTACCATGATTTACTATAAGATAGAAATGCACCACAACGAAAAAACCTTCGAATCCCTGTCCCGGATGCAGTACGATCTCTTCTGCGCTTCCAACCGGATCACGCGGACAATTTTAAGCATCCTGTTCATCGCCGGAGGTATCATCAATCTAAGCGAGTGGTGGGGCATCCTCTTAGCCGCCTACGGCTGCTATCTGACGACCAGCACCTACAGCTCCGCCAACCACACCGCCCACAAGCTCGCCGAACAGATCAAAAAAAGCGGCATGCCGTTCCCGGCGTCTCGCTATGAATTCCGTGAAAATCATCTGGAAGTCTATTCTCTTCCGAAAAACACCCGCGAAAGCACACTGGCTTACAATGAATTTGAAAAGCTGGGTGAGGACCGCGATTATTTCTATCTGTTCCGCGATTCCTACGGCGGGTATATGGTGCCGAAAAAGGGGATTGACGCAAGCGCGGGGTCCCGTTCAAATTCGGATGAGAGCCAAAATTTGAAAGCAATTGGCGCGTTTCGGGATTTTTTGGAAAATAAGAGTGGGAAACGGATTTACAGGAAGACGATTCCGCTGGTTCGGGTGATGCAGGCGTTGAAGAAGAAAAGATAGGTCGATAGATATAAACTATAAAATAGTTCAACAACTCTAAAAAGCCACGATTTGAACTCTTTGATTCAGATCGTGGCTTTCTCAAAAAACTGCTGTTCTATTCTGTTTTTCTGCCAAAAATCTTCTGCAGTTCCTAGAATCAGCCTTACCGCGTGGTGCTCAAACGTTTTTGCAACACTTGTGGCTAAAAAATATCAATGCAGTTATTTTCTTCTATCTCTGCGCCACCTTATGCGGATTCAGAATATTCTTCGGATCAAACACTTTCTTGATTCCGTTCATCAGATCCAGGTTCTTCTCCGGCAGGGATTCTCTTAAATACGGCTTTTTCGCATATCCGATGCCGTGCTCGCCGGACACCTGACCTTCGAGTTCATGGGCCTTCTGATAGATCTTCTCCATTGCAGCAGACATCCGTTTTTCCCACTCTTCATCACTCAAATCGTCTTTCAGGATGTAGGCGTGCAGATTTCCGTCGCCCGCATGACCGAAGCTCTTGATGCGGATATCAATCTCATTGTGGAGATCGTGCAGATACGTCACCATCTCATTGACGCGGCTTCTCGGAACAACCATATCGACCTCATCCATGTAAGTCGTGGATCCCTTGATTGCCTCCAGGAAAGCACCTCTGGCTTTCCAGATGGATTCCTCACGCTCCTGGGTATCGGAAATCAGCACGTCCAGTGCGCCCTGTTCCAGGCAGAGTTTGGCCACCTTGTCATACGCTTCTTCGATCTCCTTGGTGGAATTACCATCAAATTTCAAAAGCAGATACGCATCCGACTGTTTATCCGGGAACGCTTTTCCTAAATACTCCTCGGCGTCTTCAATCACTTCCCGCTGCATGAACTCGATCGCGGTCGGGATCGTCTTAGATTTGATGATAACCGGGACGGTGTCGATCGCCTGTTTCAGGGTCGGGAACGGGATCAGAAGGCTGATGACACGCTTCGGAAGTGGCAGAAGCTTTAAGATCGCCTTGGTAATAAAGCCAAGCGTTCCCTCGGAACCAATAATCAGATCTTTCAAGTCATAGCCTGAACTATTCTTTACGACTTTGCCTCCAAACTGAGTGATCGTGCCATCCGGCAGAACCACTTCCAGCCCCATGACATAGTCTCTCGTCACACCGTATTTGACCGCACGCATACCGCCCGCATTCGTGCTGATGTTGCCGCCGATGGTCGCTGATTTCTCACCCGGATCCGGCGGGTAGAAGAAATCGTGATCTTCTACATAGGCGGACAATTCCATCAAAAGGACGCCCGGTTCCACCGTGACCGTCAGGTTTTCCTCATCCAATTCGAGAATCTGGTTCATCAGGGTGGTATCGATCATGATGCCATGTTCCATCGGAACCGAAGAACCAACCAGACCCGTTCCGGCGCCCCTCGGTGTCACCGGAATCGTATTTTCGTATGCATATTTCATGATCGCCGCGATCTCTTCGGCTGATTTTGCCTTTACCACCACATCCGGATAACTGCTGGTGCCGCTCAGCTCATCGTGGCTGTACTCTTCGTTGATATTTTCACCTACGAGGACACGCTCGTCATCCTGAATTGTGTTTTTTATATATAAAATATCATCTTTATCTATTTTCTTGTAATTTCCCATGATATCCTGCTCTCCTTCCTGTGAATCTTTATCTTCCCATCTCAATCTTCTCAATCAGTCTCGGGAGAATCTCATAGAGATCACCAGTCAGGCAGTAATGTGCCGTCTTGAAAATCGGCGCTTTCGGATCTTTATTGATCGCGACGATCGTCTCCGCGTGATTCATGCCGGCAGTAAACTGGACCGCACCGGACACGCCGCAGGTGATGATGAGTTTTGGGCGGACCGTACGGCCACTCAGACCGATCTGGCACTTGGCATCCAGCCATCCGGCTTCCACCATCGGACGGGTGCAGGCAAGCTGACCTCCCAGCAGATCTGCCAGTTTTTCCAGCATTTTCAAATCTTCCGGCTTCTTCACGCCTCGTCCGGCTACCACCAGGACGTCAGCATTTTCGATAAAGGTTTCCTTCGGCTTTTCTACGATATCCAGAACCCTCACGTGGGAAAGCAGTTTTTCCTTCTCAATTGTACAGACCACAATCTCACCGCTCTCTTTCTCGGCACGCTCCGGTGCGTTCATGATCTTATAGCGCACGGTCGCCATCTGCGGACGGTGGTTCGGGGTCTTGATGTGCGCCATGATATTGCCGCCAAAAGCCGGTCGGATCTGGGATAAATCAGTATTTTCATCCATTTCCAGGATCGTACAATCCGCGGTCAGACCTGTCTTCATACGGGCAGCCACACGCGGCGCCAGCTGTCTGCCGACCGTGGTCGCACCGACGAGAATAGACGATGGTTTTACTGTCTGGATGAAGTTTTCAAAAACTGCCGTGTACGGCTCGATCTGGAAACGTGCCAGTTCCGGTGCATCATAGACGAATACTTTATCTACATTATAATGAAGCAGTTCGTGTGCAGCCGCTTCGATTTCATTTCCCATAAACAGGGCGTAAACCGGATGTCCCGTTACCTTGGAAAGTTCTCTCGCTTTTCCAAGAAGCTCCAATGTAACCGGATGCACCTTTCCATCCACGTGATCTACGTAAACGGCAATGCCCTTCCATGCACTCTTATCGACGCTCGGTTTTACCGCGTCTTCTACATATTCAACCGCGCCCTTCGGACCTTTTCTCACGCAGAGACGGCACATTTTACAGGCGGCGCTGATCGTCACCTTTCCGTCTTTTTCTTCCATCGCCCCGAACGGACAGAGCTTGATAAGTTCCTGATTATCCGGGATTTTGTCCTGATGTATGATTAACTCAGCCATGATTCCACCTCCTACACGAATTTCATATCCACGATCTTCTGATACAGCCGGTCCGCCAGCTCTTCGCCGCTTCCGTCCCACATTTCCTTTTTGTCATTGACAGCCGGTGGGAAAATGCGCTGAACCTGCGTCGGGGAACCATTGAGTCCATAGTGCATCGCGTCTTTATCATCCATATCCGCCAAGGAAAGAATCCGGATTTCACGGTCTTTCGTGTTCATTTTCCGGACATACGAAGGAAGTCTTGGCTGGAAAATATCCTTGTCAACGGCTAAGAGACACGGGAACTGCACTTTCGCCACCTCGACCTCTTCCGGCAGATCCATGCTGACGGTGATGCCGTCCTCATCAATCTGATTGATCTTGACAACATCTGCCACGCTCGGGATATTCAGCCACTCGGAGATCTCCGGACCAACCTGCGCGGTGTCGCCGTCCGTTGTCTGTTTGCCGCAGAGGATCAGGTCAAAATCGCCGCAGCTCTTGATGCCCTGCGCAAGTGTATAGCTGGTCGCCAGTACATCCGCACCGCCAAATTTGCGATCCGATAAAAGCGTTCCGCCGTCCGCGCCCATCGCAAATGCCTCGCGGATCACCTGCTGCGCCTGCGGCGGTCCCATGGAAATGACGTGAACACTTCCGCCCACTTCTTCCCTGATCCGGAACGCCGTCTCCAGCGCGTACAGATCGTATGGGTTCATCTTCGAAGCCGCGCCGTCTCGTTTCAGCACGCCGGTAACCGGATCGACTTCTACTTTATTGCTTTCCGGTACCTGTTTGATACAGACAAGAATCTTCATTCTGTTTCCTCCTTCATATGGATGCTTTGTAAAAATCTTTAAATGATGGATGTAAAGAATTTTTAATCCGCATATTGGTTCTACCAATTTATTGAAAAGAAAAAGAATTTTGGTAGAACCAATTTTCTTTATTCGTTAGTATAGTGGGCTGCGTTCTAGTTGTCAACGATTGTTTATCTTTTCACATAGAATGTGTTTTTTCATGTTTTTCCAAAATTTCATCTATCATCCGGAAATGCCGGTCCAGTGCATCCTTCCCCGCTGCATTATCTTTGTTCCGCAGCGCTTCCGCAATCTGCCGGTGACAGAGATTCAGTGCTTCTTTCGCCTCTTTTGTTCGCAGAATTTCCGCGCGCATATTCCGGATGAAGGTATCGATCACGCCGGAACACGCCTCTAAAATATTGAGCAGCAGCACATTTCCCGACGCCAGCGCCAGTGTAAAATGGATCTGTTTGTCAATCCGGGCGTTTTCCTGCTCGTCCATGCTCCGGTCAAGACGCTTTACCAGTTCTTCCAGCGCGTCCATCTGGCTCTCCGACGCATGTTCAACCGCCAGAGCAAACGCCTGCTGTTCCAGCGCATAGCGGATCTGGCTGATCTGCTGATAATTAATCTGGGACATAGCAAACATCATCCCCATCGTCTCCGCAATGCTTTTCTGAAATTCACAAGTGATGTAATTCCCCGAGCCCTGCTGGGAGGAAATCACTCCCGTCATATCCATGATCCGCAGCGCTTCCCGGACGGAATTGCGGCTGACTTCCAGCATCTGCGCAATCTCCCGCTCCGGAGGAAGCTTCTCCCCCGGACGCAGCTCGCCCGCCATGATGCGGTTCTTGAAATATTCGATGACACCTTTGTAGGCTTTTTCCTGTTTTTCCATAGACGCTGCACTCCTTTCACTTTGTCTTTATCATATCATATATAAAAATCCGGATTGAACCGAAAAGATTCTTTTTACAGAAAACTCTCCAATCTCGTCTCCTGCCAGCTTATAATCTCCTGCTCCAATTTACAGTTGTGCTCCAACATATACCGCAATATCCCCGCATATCTGCTGCCCTGTTTTATCATCGCTTCCGCCTTCGACCGATCGGGTGCTTCCAATGGCTTTGTATACGTCTGAAACCGCTGCAATTCCCGCACGCCCATCGCGCACAGCTGAAACGGCAGTCCCGTCTTTCGGATCAGATGTCCCGCGATCGCCAGGCCGTCTGGATCAAGATCTCCAAAATGATACCAGGAAAGTCCCGGATTTTCTCTGGCGATCCGCTGCAAAAGCGCCTGTTTCGTGCGGGTATGGTAACCACTCAGAAACAGGTAAAATATATGTTCCCGCTCCAGCCGGTGAAACGAGGTCAGATTTTCCACCGTCATCAGCGCTGCATCCCGGATGTGGATGCTTTTTGCCTTCTGGAATGTCTCAAAAGGGATCGACATCGGCAGATCGTGATAAATCCGAAGTTCGCGTCCATCTTCAAGGCAGATCCGCGCATCCCCTTTCAGATAGATATACGCCGGATTGGAATAAATGTAAAATTCCTCCAGAAGCGCCGTCTGACGCTCCCGTTCTTCTTCCAGCTCCGCAAGCGGTTCATCATACCGTCCTGTGTGCTCCAAAATCCCACACACCTTTTTCCGATATATCTTTTCCCACTGTTTACTGTCATGCAGAACTGCCTCTGACATTTCCCGCTCCAGCGTAGTTCTCTGCTTTTCCTGATTTTCTTTTAAAAATTGCACCAGATTCCAGATAGCTTCTGCCTCGGTTATCTCTTTTTCTACTTTCTTTTCATCCAGCTTTTTCGCACGGCTGTTTTTCAGTGTCTGAAGCTTTTCTTTTCCATATGCTTCCAATAAATCGCACTGGCAGAAGCGATGGTAAACTTCTTCCAACTGTTTTTTTAGAATATTCTTTTCCGTCCGGTTCAGGCAGGTATAGTAATCTTTCCAGCGTTCCGGGACGGCACAGATCTGACGGAGAATACCAGTATTCGGAGGAACTACATGAATAAGTCCCCCCGATTCCATCTGACGGATCAGTCGTTCAAATTCTTTTTCCTGGAAAAGCTGTTCCGGCGGGAGAAAATCTTCGTTGTAGCCCTTGAAAATATCGGATGGTTTGACCGAAAACACTTGTTTTACCTTATTTTCACCGACATAGGTGACGCTTTTTTCGTATTGATCCAGCAATTTACTTAAAAGCTGTTCTTTCCACTCTTTCCGATCCGCCATTTTTTCTCCTCTTTCCCTATGCCTGCTTCACCAATCCTTCTACCGCATTCGTATACCGTCCTGTCACGATGAGGCTGACGGTTGAATCGATGAACTGACCGATACTGTTGATCTTCTCCGGCGGAGCTGCATAAAATACCTGGAAGTGATTTTCTTCGAAATAACGGACCATCTGCTCGATCCGCTCTCTCGACAGCGCCGAGAATGCCTCGTCGATGAATGCCAGACGGGCGCAGCAGGTGTTTGCCGGATAGCACTGCAAAAGACTCGCCGCCAGAATGATGAAATACGGGGTCTGCTTCTCTCCGTTGCTGGCGGAACCCTGTTTTTTCGATAACTCTGCCGTGATCTCGGTCTGCCCCTGACGGCTGCTGATCTCCATATCGTAAGAAAAATATCTCCTGTAATCCGTGTATTCCCACTCATCTTCTTCCGCCAGAATGATACTCATAAACTCCTGAATATCATTCTCCATCTCCTCGTCGTCGCGCGCCGAATTCATATAGACCTGCGGGGAACTCATATATTTTTCCAGACGCTTGCAGATGCGGAAGAAGAGAGCGCGGTCTGGCTTTTCTTTCATCACGAACTTGTAGGTATCGTTGCCAAACGGCATACGGCGCAGTTCGCGGTTGATCGCGTCCATCTCACGTTTTGCCTCGCGGACATTCTCGTCAATCTCCGCCACGAAATCGTTCATAAACGCGCTCTCCAGCCGTCCTGCCTGCTCCTGCAGCCTCTGCTGGGCTTCCTCCACCTTGACGTGCGCCAGGTTCCGGTATTCTTCCCGGTACCACGGGATGTAGCCGATGCCGCGCTTTCCGACGTCGATTCCCGCCAGACGACAATATGCAAGCTGTGCATCCTCCAGCTGACGTTCCCGCTCTGCCAGCATATTTTTGCTCTTGTCAATGGAAAGCTGTGTCGTCACGCGGATCGTGCCGCGCTTCTCGCTCTCGCGGTTATATTCCTCCAGCATCGCCTCTTTGAGTTCCATGTTGACAAGGCATTTTTCCTCATATGCCTTCTGGCATAAATAGATCTCCGTGCTGATACGGCTCAGTGTTCCTTCGCAGGTCTTTAAATCATTCTTACAGCCGCCGAGCTCACTCTGGTTCTGATTCACACTCTCATTTGCCTCGCGTGCCAGCCGTCCCGCCGTCTCCAGCTCTTTCAGCACTGCGGTAAAGTCCGGATTTGCCTCTATCTCCTCGCGGTCCTTTACCAGGCTGTCCCTGCGCTTTTTGCAGTCCTTCAGCCCATATGCCGCGCCGAAATCGTAGTGTCCGCCGTCCCAGTCGATCTCCTTGATCGCATCGCGGCACTTGATGACCTGTGAAAGCATTTCTTTATCCGCCTGCTGAACCACCTGTAATTCTTCCAGTTCCTTTCTGGACTGTTCCAGCTGGCAGCGGATCGCGTCTGCGCCGAGACACAGCTCGGTCCGTCTCATATCCATCATCGCAACCGCATAGCTCTTCGCCAGCATGCCATCCCGCATGAGTCCGCCCTTCGGGTATTCATGCAGCTCTTCCAGATTTTCACAGAGATGAATGCCGTTTAACAGATAATTGGCGTAACGTCTCGCATAGACGTTCGGGATCCGCAGAATCTCCGCCGCGGAACCTTCCACCGCCTCTGTTTCCGGAAGCTTATCCGTGATCACGACATTTCCATCATAGATCCGCTCTTTCTGTAAAATCTGCATCGCCTTATGGCAGTGCGCGCCGTCCACGATGATATAGAAACGCTTTCTTCCCAGAAATGTCTCAACCGCCTTTCTCCACTCCGGAGCGGTCACCTCCTGGACCAATTCGGCAAAAATGTGGACCTCGGTCTGGATACCCTGTTTTTCCAACCCTCTCTGAATCTTATTCCGGGCATTTTCCACCTCCGCCGGGAACACAAGGATATTCGATTCCAGACGGCGGATCTTCTCCTGCAGCGCCCCTATCTCTTTTTCGCGCTCTTTACACTGATCCTGCAGGTGGATCTTATTTTCCTCATAGATGCCGTCCTGACGGTGCACCTTCTCGCGGAATGCGTCAAACGCCTCCCGCTTCTTCGCCGTCTCCCCATCCGCCTGTTCCAGTGTCTCCAGATAGGTGTTTTCCGAGGATAAGGACGGAAGATCTGCTTCCAGAAGCTTGATAAGCGCGCTTATCTTCTTCTTCAATTTCAAAATCTGCGCCAGCTTGTCCTCCCAGTTCTTTTTCTCACGATCCGCTTCCTCGATCTGGCGTTTCAGGGAATCCAGGCTTTCCTGCATTCCCTTGACCATATCGTTATTTTCTGCAATTCGCAGGCGTTCCTGTGCGGCTTCCTGCTGTCTTGCGAGCTCTCCCGCCCGCTCGGTCAGGCGCCCGTACTGGTCTTTTAAAGCCTGATAACGGTTTTTCGTCTGCTTTTCTTCCTCTTCCTTCTCCCGGAGCGTCTGGTACGAAAGCATCAGCTCCCGGATGCGGAGTACCCGCTTTTTCTTCTCGTATTCATCACTCTGGCGAAGCACCTCTTCGAGCTGGATTTTGCCCTGTCTGAGACTCTCATAGAGTTCCCGCAGGCGCTCAAACTGGCGCTTCTGCTCGCGCAGTTCCTCCAGCGACTGGACTTTTCCCGGTTCCAGGACACAGTCCTGAATAAACTGATCGATATTATTTTCCGGGTTAAATGCCATCATTTTCAGAAGCTTTGTCCGGTATTTGGCTGCGTCCACGCGGAGTCCCAGCGCCCGGAGTACCGCCTCCGTGCCGCGGTCCCGTCCCATAAAAGAGGAAAGCTTCATCGCCTCGCCATTCACTGTCAGCTCATTTTTCGGCGTGATGCGGAGTGCATTTCCCTCAATCCGTGTAAAATCGATATCGTCAATCGCCGCCCCTGGACAGATAAACCAGCTGCTGACCGGCTTTCCAGACTCACTTGGAGACTCAATGCATACTCCGACCGTGAGCGGCACTCCCAGCGTCGGATCGGAAAATTCCATCGCAATATAGCTGACAACGCTGCCATTTCTCAAATAACGCGCCTCACCATTACTGCGCGTGTCGCCGCGCACATAGCCAAGCACCGTCCGGTCTCGGTCCTTCGCCGCCTTGTTAAACTGCGTGTTGCCCGTCAGGAGATAGGTCATCGCATCAAGCACCGTCGATTTTCCGCTTCCGTTGACACCGGTCACCAGGGTCGAACCTTCCAGCTCGATACAGACATTCTGGAAACGCGACCACTGGACCATCAAAAGTTTTTTCGCCGATTTCCTATTCATGATCGTCTGATTCTTCATCGCCGTCTTCCTCCTCTTTTGTCAGCTCCGTTTCCCATTCGTCCTCACGGCTCCACTTTTCCTGCATCCGCCGGTTGACATTTTCCACAAATTTGCCAAACTCCTGTGGTTCCAGCACAAACTGCATCGACGGATAAAGACAGATCCGGCAGTCCTCCTCGCCGAGCTTTCCAATCACCTGCAGAAGCTGATATTTGGTAAACAGCGTCAGAATCGATGCAAAACTGCTCTTGTCAATCTGATCCCGAATGCCGTATTTTTCCATCTCATAGCGCAGATCGGTCACCGAAATCTCAATATTTTTCGAAAGACTTCCAGAACGCACCCGGTCCGCATAGAGAGTCCAGAGGCAGCATAAAACCACACTCTCCATCTTTTTGAGTGTCACATGGTTGATCTGCAGTTTTCCATTCTCGCCGAGATCCCGGCAGTTCTGCAGCATAATCACGCCATTTTCCCGGTCAATTACAATATCGTATCCGATATATCCCAGGTACGCTGAAAATGGTTCCGAACGCTTGGAGACAAAATAGTACGCTTTTTTGCTGTCCTCGTCACGGTCGCGCACGATAAAGGTCTGCTTCAGAAGACGCCTGACACTTTTCTGAAACATGTCCTTCTCAGAGGATGTATATTCATTCCATATTTCTTCAAATCCCATGTTTTATTTCTCCTTCCGGCGTTCGATTTTAAAGCGCCGCAGAAGCATCTGCTGCGTTTCCAGATAACCATCCTCCGCCTGTATCTCATACCCATTTTCTGAACCATAGGCAACCGCCGAGAGCGCGCTTAAAAGATCCCGCTTGCTCTTCATCGGAACCTCCTCGCTGGATATCTCCGTCCGATCTCCTAAAAGCGCCTCCAGATAATTCTTCATCTTATCCTTCGAATACGGGTTCTCTGCCTCCCTCTCCTGTGCCTCCCTCGCACGGTCGATGTCCTCCTGTGTCATTTCTTCCAGCTTTGCATAGGTTGCCTCGCGGATCATCTGCTCCCGTCGCGGATAGCGGATCGAGTCGGTATCGATAAACTCATTATTTTCCAGCAAAAACAACCCGTTCATCGACTCCGGCAGTTCTTCCTTCCAACCGAGTGTGTTCATCTCCGCCGCAATCACGCGGATCGTCTGCTCGACATGCCCGCGCACATCGCTGTCCCGGTTTTGAAGAAATCTCGCGCGTCCAATCGCAATCTGTAAATAGATATTAATTTTATGCTTGATATCCCGCATGATCTCGTCGTAATCGACTGAGAAAAACTGCAGAATCGTCTGGATCATATCCAGCACCTTATTCTCCGCCTCAATGTGTTCCAGTTCTTCTTCCTTCGCGCATCCCGCCACCAGGCCCTCAAACAGCTCCTGCCGGTTCTGCATCGCTTCCAGCTTTGACCGGATAAAGGAACGGTACATATGAATATTCTGCTGTTTCGTCAGACGCGCGTACTCGCGGATAAAATCGCCCTCACAGTATTCGAGGACGTTCTCGGTCAGACTTTCCAGGCTTTCCTCGCGCACCATCCGCTCGATGATTTTTTTGATAAAGGTCGCCAGGCGCTTGAGCGCACCGGAGAGCTGTTTCGCGTTGCGGTAGACCGAGCGCAACGCATTGACATAGATATCCGGTTCCCACTGGTCGGGATTCTGCAAAATATTATAAATATTGAAAATATAACTTGAAAATTCTTCCCACTCCGGCTTCATCATCTTCTGGAGAAATTCTGCCAGAAAGACGCCCTGCTCCGTCATCATGATATGCTTCTCATACGTCGCATCGTCCGTATCCTCCTCCAGCCATCCGACCTCTTTCGAGCAGAATTTGCGGATCACGGAATTGGCAAGCTGGTTGTAATTCCGGTCGGTTGTCATCTCATCGTCCAAATAATCAATGTGATTTTCCAGAAGATAGATGGCAAGCGCATCCCGGATGCGGCTGCGGGCAATGCGGTAGGTGATCTCCCGGTCATACTCATGATAAATGAGCAGAAGGCAGTCCGAATAAATGCGGTTGCTGCTACCGCTTGCCAGGCAGTTGAAAAAGCCGATTGGGAGAGCGTCAAAAAGGTTTTTATTTATACTCACGGTGTATTCCTTCCATATATTTATCTGTATTTATGTTTCTGATTTTCCTGAATATTTCAATATCTGAAAACACCTAACTACCAGCTCTTCCAAAAAACGAAAAGCCGGCAGTCTCAGTCGTTTCTTCTTAATAATTATATACTCTATACCGGGAAAATGGCAAGGCTGGGACTGTTTGGACTTTGATTCCGGTTATTTCAAAGAGACGTTTCTTCCTTTATTTAACGTACTCACAAACTGCATCACACATTTCGTCAGCTTCGCAATGCTTTCACTTTCCTCCGCCCCCGGCTTCATACCCATTCCTATTTCCCGGATGCAGGTCGGGGAAACCGGAACGCAGTAGACATCTTCAGTATTTCCGCGGATCATCAGTTCAGACATCATTGAAATGCCCAGCCCTTTTCCCACCATGCGGATCACCGTCTCATCATCCACATAGACAGACTGCTCCTTTGCCCTGACTCCCTCTTTTGCAAATGCGGCGTGTACATCGATGTCAAACCGCCCGTAAGGCATCAGGAAATCTTTTCCTTCAAATTCACGCAGCGGAAATTCTTTGCGCCCATTTAAGGGATACTGCTTTGGCAGAATCGCATACAAAAGTTCATGATACAGCGGAATCCACTCGCATTTCGGTTCTTTCTGTCTGCTCGCAAAAATGACATCCGTCTTTCCGCTCTGTAATAATTCAAATGGTTCCAGCGCATGATCGACCATGCGGAGATCAACGTCCACCTTCGGGCAGAGGCGGCGGAACCGGTATAAAATCTCCGGCATCCAGTACATCGCGATGCTCGCATATGCCGCCACACGGATCGACTCCTCCTGCTGTTCCCGCACCGCCTGAATCTTATTTTCCAGGGTGGCATTTGCCTGCAAAAACTGGCGGATATCCGGCAACAGGTTTTCTCCCGCCTCCGTCAGCGCGATGCCGCTGTAACTGCGGCGGATCAACGGAAATCCAATCTCCCGCTCCAGGCTGTCCACCAGATGGGTCAGCCCCGACTGCGTGTAGCCGACTACCTCGGATGCTTTCGAAAAACTTCCAAGATCTACCGCCGTCATCAATATTTCCAGTTTTTTGGCATCCATGCCGCACCTCCTTTTAGAATATTACATTTTGTCATATTTCTATTATAAACTAGATTTTCACAAACCACAAGGAAGGCTTTATAATGATGATTACAAAAAAGTTTTCAATTGTTACTGTTCACGGGTAGGCACTTTTGGAACCGAAAGTGCCGTAAGAAAACGTGGTGGCAGCAGGAATTTGCCGTATTTAAATGCGAAGCCACGGCAAATTCCGTTACTGGACACGTATGCGTGAACAGTAACTTTCAATTCTCATGTAAAAGGAGTGAATATCTATGACGCAGACCTGTCTTTCCCATAAGCAGCGGCTTTTAGTTGCCGGAACTTTATTCGGCATGTTCTTCGGCGCCGGAAATCTGATTTTTCCGGTGCACCTCGGTCAGCTTGCCGGACGCCAGTTTCTCCCGGCAACGATTGGATTTATTCTGACTGCCGTCGGCATTCCGATCCTGGGCGTTGCCGCAATCGGAAACACCCATTCGGAGGGACTTCAGGATCTGTCCCGCCGCATCGGACGCAGATATAGCTATTTCTTTACTTGTCTGCTCTACCTGACAATCGGACCGTTTTTCGCTATTCCGCGGTGCGCTACGACCTCCTTTACCGCCGGAGTCAGACCTCTTTTAGGAACACAGCTTTCCGAGCAGACTATGCTGCTTTTGTTTTCGCTGATCTTCTTTGGGCTGGTGTTTGTATTTTCCATTCGTCCAGGCAGCATCACGCTCTGGATCGGAAAAATCATCAATCCGCTGTTTCTTCTGTTTCTAGGTGTTCTGATTGTGACTGCCCTGCTTCATCCGAGCATCGCGGTTTCAGGGGCAGTTCCCGATGCCTCTTATCAGAATGGAGCTTTCTTTTCCGCGCTCTCCCAGGGCTATGAAACCATGGATGCGATTGCCGGGCTCGCATTCGGGATCGTGGTTGTTTCGGTTATCCGCCAGATGGGCGTTCAGGAAGATTCAGCCATTGCAAAAGAAGTTCTGCATTCCGGTATGCTGGCCGGGCTTCTGATGGCATTTATCTATCTGCTTACCATCCTGATTGGAGTACAGTCACTGGGACAGTTCGAACTTTCAGAAAACGGCGGCATTGCCCTCTCCCAGATTGCAGACTACTACCTTGGACGGATGGGCACCTGGATCCTCGCCATCGCGATCACATTTGCCTGCCTCAAGACCTCCATCGGGCTTGTAACGAGCTGTGCGGAAACCTTTGTGAAACTGTTTCCCCATGCCCTTTCCTACCGTGCATGGGCGGTCGTTTTTACCCTTTTTTCACTCATTGTGTCAAATGTAGGACTGTCCGCTATCATCACTTACTCGGTTCCTGTTTTGATGCTGATTTACCCGCCAGCCATCACGCTGATTCTCCTCGCGCTGCTTGGAAATGCATTCCAGCATAACAAAAAAGTCTATGTCTGCGTTACCATTTGTTCCTGGGCAGCTTCCATCTTTGACTTTTTAGCAGCTCTGCCAGACGAAATGCAGTCTGCCCTACATCTGGAACCCGTCATCGCATTTGCCAGACATACGCTTCCGCTGTTTGATTTGAACCTCGGATGGATTCTGCCGTCGCTTGTCGGGCTTTGTATTGGACTTCTCTGGAGACAGAAAGAAAAATCAGCAGACCGCTCACACCTTCCTGTATTCCCCATATCTTAATAGTATGAACGAACCGCAGGAGGCAACCATGAAACGAACTAAATTTGCAGCTGCCCTGGCTGTGCTCACTCTGCTTACCACCCTGACCGGGTGTGGACAGGCGAAGGAGGCGGACGGGGCGCTTGAACCGGTCACACTCAATGAGGTAGCCCACTCGATTTTTTATGCGCCACAGTACGCCGCGATCGAGCTGGGCTATTTTAAGGATGAAGGCATCGCTCTGACACTCGTAAACGGTGCCGGTGCCGACAAGGTTATGACCTCGCTCATCTCCGGGGATGCCGATATCGGATTCATGGGCTCAGAGGCAAGTATCTATGTCTACCAGGAAGGTTCCGCCGATTATGCTGTCAATTTTGCCCAGCTGACCCAGCGTGCCGGAAACTTTCTCGTTGGACGAAGTGCCGAACCAGACTTTTCCTGGCAGGATCTGAAAGGCAAAAAGGTGCTTGGCGGGCGCGCGGGTGGAATGCCGGAAATGGTCTTTGAGTATATTTTAAAGAAAAATGGCATCGATCCAAAAAATGACCTGACCATCGATCAGAGTATCAATTTCGGGCTGACAGCGGCGGCGTTTACGAGTAATGATGCGGATTACACGGTTGTGTGATATAAAATACTGCCCTTGCCATTTGCCAAATTATTGGATATGACCGTCCTCTGATATCCGGTCAGCTGTAATCATCCAGCCGTCAGAATCAAACGCATACGCCTGTCCGTCAATCTGGCAGACTGTATCATGCAGATACGTGTAGTCGTTTGTCAGATACCACCAGCGCCCGTCCTGGCACACCCAGCCAGTAAGATACTTGCCAGACACCCAGCCGTCCGCAGTCTGGATCCACGGATCGCCGTCGGCAAAGCATTTATTAATTGGCTGCACACGCTGATCCTTGGTGTAGCGCTTGCCTGTGTCTGTACCTTTTGGAGTTGTTCGTATGATAAGTGAGGACGCAGTGACTCTCAACCCGCGTATGCCGCTCTTAATTTCTTTAAGATCGGTGATCACCGTTTTTGACTGTTCTGGTACTGTGCTGTTCTCCGCCGCCCAGGTCTTTTTAAACGCCTCAAATGTCCCATATTTCTGTTTCAAAATCCCAGTACCGCTGCCCCAATCCGGCAAATATACGTGTGGCTTGTCTACGATGCTTTTCCAATCGCCGCCCCATGCAAGCCCCAGCTGCTTGGCGATCGCTCCAACCCGGTTGAAATAATCTCCTGCTTCATTGTATGCGCCTTTTCCGTCAGCGCGGTAAAAATCCGCTGCGATGCCCCACTGGTGCTGACTGCTGTAGCTGCTGCCTTTTGCATTCGTGACAATACTGCCCGGCTGCGTGCGTCCTTGTGCATACAGAGCGTCCTGTTCGGCGACGCTCCGGAAAGATTCCCCGATTTTAATCGGCAAACCTGCACCGGCACACTTATCGACGAGCTGCGCAGTCAGGGTCTGGAGACGCGGATGGCATAATGTAATATCTCTCATAATCTCACTCCTCATAAATAACAGTCAGACCGTAAGCTACAGCCGCCTCGTGCTCTAACCGGCAGCCCCGCGCTTGTTCCCATCCTTTACAAAAATACGCCGCATGACACAGAGACATATTTTCTAAGGATTTTGCAAGGAAACAGAGGGGAATCTGCACCACGCCGTGTTTCTCCATGTTTTCACGGTTGTACCACTCATCTGTAAACAGGGGATTCACGATCTCGTATCCCCGCGCCTCCAGCGCCTTGATCGCCTTTTCTCTGGTTGCGATAATTTCCTCATCCGTTTTTCCAGCCATCGGCTGGGATAACATTGCTTTCATCATTGATTTGTCCTCTTTTCTTTATAATATGTAAGGAGCGGAACTAGGTCCGCCCTGTTGCGATATCGCAATGGCAACCATGACCCAGGCTGCCGCGGGAGATATCCGGATCACCTCCTTCTACTGCTCGCTATCTCCATTTCTACTATCAATCTTGTTTTTTAACGCAGCTATGTACTTCATAAGCCAGTCAGGTACGGGTGCTCCCATACGTCCCGCGTTCTCTGTGATTGATAATGCTTCATTCAGCAGATACCACACCGTAACAAGTAAAGACAACATTGTATTCGGTAATGTGAATCCCAAAACATCCGAAGTCTGAATGATAATATAATCAATAACCATCGCCACGGCAATCACAAACAGATACGCCACTTTTTTTGCAATACCTTTGGCTCCTTTCCGGCTACTCCATCCATACGATTTGTCATCCGGATGGTCTAATGCCTCTATAGCACTCGCCGCCATACCAGAAAGATAATCAATTACCATCAAACATAGTAACAAGCCCAGAAGATAAAATGTCACCCCCAGCTTTTCGCTGAGCCAGGCAACTAATCCAGTTGCAAAGATTTGAGTGCTCATACATGTACTCCTTTTCATTTTTCATTTGTCTCCTTCCACAAATCATGTTAAAAAGGCACCCGAAAATCCATTTGCCGCGGATTCGGGTGCTTTTTTGTATGTCATATTAAATTGTAATGCGGCCGTTCCTCTCCGAACTTCCAATATCGGATCCAGTCATCCAACACAATCCCGGCTAGAGATACCGGTAGCCATAGCAGTGCGTACTGCGGGCACACCTGGCCTAAGATATTTCCCAGTAGATTGCTATAATCCCAAACTCCCCAACCAAGCCAAAGATTGACGATACAGCCGGTCAGGAACTCCAATATTGTAATTCCCACCGCGCCAATCAAAACCTGCTGCCAAAGCGGCATGGACCAGGGAAGGACCTCATTGATCAATCCCAGATTGATGAAGCAGATTCCTCCCAGGATAAACATCGTCCAATGACTCCATCCGCGCCATGCCAACTCTATCAGTATGTATAACAGACCGCCAACGTCAAACAGGAACAGATATTTATTCAGTAACCTGTGCATTCTCATCACTTACACTCTCTTTCATTAATGCAATATATGCTTTAAGAACGTCTGACTGGTACTTTTCCGGAATATCCGCTCCGTAATAAATTGCCTGGAGTTCTTTTGTACTCTCGCATCCTAAGATCCACATATTGATGGCATTGCAGTAAGTAGTGTGATACGATACAAACTGCATCGCCGCGGTGATGATCAACTGCATATCGGTGGCGCTGTAATATCGGCAGGCCTGTCCATCGGAATGGTATTCCAATTGTTCCACGCCAGCCGCAAGCTGCACCTGCTTGCCGAATAAATTGAGCTGATCGTGTTCGGTCAGAGAAAAGTGCTCCGCCGATCCATCTGCGAATGTCACATCCACTCCGGAATAGATTTCCTGCTCACACGCTGTGCTGATCTCCTGCTTTTTGGATGCCTGCAATTCTGCAAGCGTTGGTTCATATGGTTCCGGCGGAGCAACCGGCTCCGGATCTGCAGACGGTGTATAGATACTGCCATCATCCGACAGATACACCGTCTGACCATCAATGCGGTATACAGTGGTCCACCCGGAGAGTGTTGTGGCCAATACGTCACCCGCAGTGTAAAGTTCAAGGTCTTCGCCCCAAGATGGCGGCAACGCATCCACAAAGACAATCTGCAGTACATGCGCTGCCGTCAGGGCGATGCTCTGGATCTCATATATCTGATCCGTTCCTGTGATTTTGATTTTTTCCATGTTCTTTTTCCTCTCTTTCTTTTTTGATATATAAATAAAGAGCCTTTCGGCTCAGTATTTTCAAATTCAGTTATTCCTTTAAATAGCGACCCATTATTTTTCAGGGGCCGAACAGGGCCAAACTTTAATGCAAATGATGCTAAATTGCTTGGTGGCTACTACATTACAGATTCTAGTAAATGGACAAATCTGCCCACCGGAGTAAATAGCGGATCGGCATTTATCTTTAACTTCGGGCAATTTGCAAACGAAGCGGACGGAAGATTTTGCCAATTGCTAATTACTGATTTTTACGGCAACTTCTGCCGACTTAATGGCGGAGAGTTCGGAGCTTGGAAAACACTGTAAAATAGCGATAAGGCAGGTTTTTACAGCAATTTGAGCTTTGATTACAATGAGCAAATAACGGAAAATCAATACAACTATACAGTTCCAAGCGACGGGCAATATGTCTTCAGACTAATTTCACGAAGCGATAATGGGCACGATATTAGCATCAATATTGATTCCAAGTCTGTGCATCAAATGCTAGCAACATATTCTTACCAGGCCATAGCTTCTACTCTTTTTCTGAAAAAGGGGACGATTGTAAATTTCAGAGGAGCTGTTGGCGATCAAGTTATTGTCGCAAAAGTTTCATAAATCATCTAGCTTAAATAGCGACCTAATCGGTCGGGTGCGAAGAGATGCTGGTTTTTCTGAAGATTTTGCAATAGGCTACAGCTTGCAGCTTCCAGAGATTTTGTATATCCGTAACACAAAAACAGATGCTTTGTATTATATAAGATTAACAAAAAACTAGAATCGTAAGAAATTCAAAACTTAATAACAATTTAATCTAATGAAGATTTAATTTTGAAAAACTTACCCTATTTTTCCGCAAGCCGTTGCCTACTCTCCCATCCTCCCCTCTCTCCTATTTTTGTGTACAACAAAAAAGCTGCCATCTCTGCCAGCCTAAAAAATCAGTGTCGCTCTCCTACCTACGCTGCATATTTACGATAAGACTCTCTGACATTGTCCTGTTTTATATTGCAATAAATCAAAGTCGTCTCAATCTTGGTATGCCCCATCAGTACCATAACCTCTTCTATCCTCATGCCACGGTTTAAAAGGTCCGTGGCAAAAGTCCGGCGGAACCGGTGCGGATGAACGTTTCCAACGCCTGCTTTTTTGCCAAGATTCTTTACAAGATACTGCACTCCCGCCACCGTCATGCGGCTGTACGGCTTCTTAGCTGATACAAAGAGCGGCTTGCTCGCCAACTCTTCCATCGTTAACCCTTCTTTACTCATCCGCCAGCGTAGATAACGATAGAGATGAAAACACGCACCGTCTGATATATACAGACGGCGTTCTTTCCTGCCCTTTCCCATCACTTTAAACTCCTGCTTATATAAATCAATATCGCCCACATTAAGGCTGCACAACTCCGACACACGAACGCCCGTGGCATATAAAAACTCTATGAGCGCCCGATCCCGTGGACGGACGCAAGCCATCCGGAGTGCTTCCAGTTCCTGCGCCGAAAATGCTTTTTTGATGGTGCTCTCAATCCGGAGCGACTCAATCCGTGCCACGGGGTTATCTTTGACAAGATTCTCTTTCTGCAGGAACGTCCAGAAACTATTCAGATACCGCATCCGCCCCTGCAGCGTAACCATACTGATTTTGTTCCGCTCCCGGAGCATCCCGAAGTACCAGCGTAGATCCATCGTGGTAATATCCTCAAAATTTTTTCGTAGCGCATTACGGCAATTAGTGATCTCTCTGATGTACTGAGCCAGTGTATTATCCTGCCTGCCAGACACTTTTTTAGATGCCACAAAAAGGCGCATCTTCATCGTGTCTCCATCCGTTCCGGTGGCAGCAAGTTCATTCTTTTCCTCTACAATCTTCACATTATGAAAGTTGATGTAGAGAATATTTTGAAGCTTGTCCAGTTGCTGTTCATCCAGGCAACTGCTCATCGCATTCACAACATTCATTAGCAATTCTTCAATCATACAAAAATCTCTCCTTCCTGATGCTTCAAGAGTACCAGATTAGAGAGATTTCGTAAAATTTACTCCGTTAAATCTTCATTAGATTAAATTGTTATTTTAGTAAGGTATCCGGAAATTCTGGTGCATTCTGGAATGACGGTATCTGACACTGAACCATCAGGGTTAAAGTTAATGGTCATTCCAGAAAAGGTTACAGTATCTCCGGAAATATCTAATCGAGACATTGATAATTGTGCACCCTGAGCACTAGCACCGCAAAAACCGGATTGAGTATCAGATAAAAACATAACTCTTTTATAACCCTGAATTGTTGCATAAATAGCCCGATATTTAGATATGCCTGGAACAGTTAGGCTTTGTCCTGATGACAAAGTTCCATTCCAAAGTTCGACATCGCTATTTTAAAGCGTAAACTCTGCGAGAGTTAAAGTCTTCTTTTTGCCTTCAATATTAAAGATGATTTGTAGCCTGTAACTGTTGTTTTCTTTGTAGCTTTGCATATATACATTGCTTAAGCTGCTGTAATATTTAACCGTGTATTTTAGGTCGCTATTTCATGGTAATTTGAAATTCATACTTTTTCCAAGCTGCTGTATCCGCATTGTAATTCTGAATGGCACGCCTATTACCAGTATAATGTGTATATTCTTGAGAAAGATATGCGCCTGGATAACCGGTTGACCAATAAACCACGAGTGTGAAAGCTTCGGTAAATGGACAGTTTTTTAAAGTTACTGCGGTAGCGTTACTGGTGCAACAATAGTATCCTGGGGTCTTGATAGTGTGCATATCAGTTCCGTTTTGTATTATAGTTCCCCCATTCCGGGGCCACATCTCGCTATTTTATCGCCTACGCAAAAGAAGACCAATTGGTCCAAATACCATTATTGATAACTCTGATTTTGGGATTTGATGGCGGTCCCGCATTAATCTGGATGCCTCTTCCTTCGCCAACAAAAACTGTTAAGACAATGCCAAATCCGATGGGAAAAGAGCTTGATTGTCCAGTCGTCGTAATGGTAATTCCCTTTTTGAATGCCGTGGGTGAATCACCGGCAATCTTCGTATTGTCAATAAAAATTCGCTGTTCGCTATTTAACTTAGTAATCTGGTCCATCAAGGCCTTGCCCTGAGCAGCTGATAAAGGAAGCTTTGCGTTGTCTGTCACACAGTTATTGACGATGTGGCCAAGCAGGCACACCCCTTTAAAGGCTGCCTTAATGTTGGCCAAGATCTCCGGAATCTTTTTCTTAGATTTAATTGCTTCGATGGCCGTCGATGCCTCCGGTACCGACGTGGTACTTGAGTAGTCCTCAAATGTCGGAGCACTCAACTCTTCCATTTTTTCGTCTACGATATCCCAGTTTCCGTTCTGGTCCTGGATATCGTAGAAATCACTTTCATCCGGCTTCTTGAAATTATAGTTCTTTGTATTAGTTGCCATTTGGTAAATCTCCTCTCGTTATCTGTTCGTGTGTCAACTGGCCAAGTTCTTCGTACTGGTATGCGGCCAGTTCCATCGCACGGGTTTTCAAGTGTCCGTTTCGAATCTTATAGTGCGTATAGGCCGACAGCTGACCGTGAGTAAAGGTTCCGACCGAACCGTACGTATTAAAGATATATTCGTACACGACTTTTAAGTGTGCCGGTATCGCCTCTTCAATACTGGCTTTAATATCGGATATATTCCCAGGAATACCGGATGTTCCGATGAATCGGATTGTTACAATGTACTCTGGAAAGTTTTCTATCAGCTCGACTTCGGCATTTGTATAACTTTCTGCGATGTGCTGAATCAAAGATGCCGTCGTGGTTCCAGCTCCGGCCACCCTTGCAGAAATTCTCTCTCGGCGGTATCTGTCCGACTTGTCGGTATCTGACGACAACCCGAACATCTTTTCATACCGGGAAAGCATGTCATTTCCGGATGCTCCCGACCAGAAAGAATCATCTACAGTTTTCTGCAGTCCACCTTCGAGCTCTTCTGTTACGGCCGATAGTATCCCCTGCAACTCCTGCATCGTTTCGTTATCGTCATAATAGGATGGAAGAACGCTACTCAAGTCCAAGTGTACGCACCTCCTCCAGATTCACAGCACCCATCACGGGGATTTCTTTTTCTCCGATTGTGATATTTCCGGATGTCCCTTTGAGCGTCAGACCATCGTAGTCTTGCGCTCCTTCGGTACTCAAAAGCAGGCTGCCGACTTTCGCATAGCTGACGCGATACTCTTTGAATGTTATGGCTTTAAAATATCCTTCAAGATTTACCTTAAAAGCTGCCAGAACTTCCTCTCTTGTCTTTGTTCCATCCAGAAGCACCTTTGCCGAAACTGCAATTGTGTTAGCCACTGGGCTCGATACCGTTACCGATGCGCCAATTGGCCGCACGGTCTCGATATGCTCCGACACAACCGATTCCAGCGAGCTGTTAATCTTGTACTCAGAATCAACTATCAGAATGCCGACCGTGCCGGGACCGGAATCAAGCGGAAATACTTTTGCATCCCCCACACCGGGGACTTCCATCGCCCACTGGCGGTACTGGTAAGCATTTCCCGTTGTTGCCGGCTGTTGCACCTTTTCAAAGAACCGCTCTCTGAGAGCTTCATCAGTCTCTTTATCGGTTCCATCCGTGATAATGTCGGTCAGTTCTGCTGTAACACCATTCACAGCCGTCAGAGCTTCCAGAGGGCCTGAATAAGTGTTGCCAATCTTTCCGGCAGTCTCGCACTCCGCTTCATACTCATTTTCAGCAGTCTGATCTGTGATTCTATACACAAGCCCCTCAATTGACCATCGGCTGCCGATAGGCACCGCCGCAGAGGTCGTTACCTTCCGGATGGCCGCACTTGCCTCTTTTCGGGTAATTCCATAACCACCAACAGCCCTGTCTAAATATTCACCCAGTGCCGTATCCGGAAGCAGTAGATCTACGAAATTATCCAACTGAAAAAACTGGTCGGCCAAAAAGTAAGCCGCCGGAGCCAGTGCATCATAGATAATGCTACCTTCTCTTTTGTCTACGTCGTCTGACACCATATTGAGCATCTTCTGCAGAATGCTCTCGTAGGTCATTTTTTCATACATTGCCTTCCACCCCCTCTCTCGATATTCCAAAGATGCTAATCACATCGAACGTGCATCGGCAGATATTTCCTGTAAACTCAAAATTAAAATTCTCGACCTCAGCGATCCGCTCATCTTCAAGTAATGTTTCCTGAATCATCCGCTTCAGCTCCGGCCGCACATACTCAGACCCCTGCCCGATTAAATCCCGCCAATCAATGCCATAATTGAAGCTGTAAATCGGATATTCGAACTGCTGTGTCGTCAGGCGCTTGTGGATGGCCTGGGACAATGCTTCCAGGTCGGAGACAAAACCACGGACGGCAGTTCGAGAAACGTTATAGGATCGCTTCGCAAAAGTCTGTGTCTCAAGCTTCGTATCAGTTGTTAATTCATTCTCCATAATCACCCTCCCATCACGTATGGCTTGTTTATGATTTCGAGGACATAGAACTCTTCCCATCCAGTTGATGCAAGCATGCGGACCTTATCGCCTGGTGTCAGCTTCGCCTTCATATTTCCGGACAGCTGACCGGATGGAATTGTAAGTTTAGCATCAACCTGCACTCCGGCACCGTTGTACGTCCCGACCAGGATGGCCGGAAGCTTCACGGAGTTCAGAAAGCCATCTACTATCAGCTTAATCTTTTCATTAATCATCCAGCGATCACCTCCAATTCCATCGTATGTACCGGTAGATACTTATGCGTAACCGACTTCACAATCACGCGTCGGTTTAAGCCGATATCATCCACACTGCCGAAGATGCTGCATCCGGCTCTCACCGAATGATCTCCGAGACAGGACAGTTTAATTGTTTCTTTTTCGTGGTTGTAGAGCTGCAGGAGCTTCTTCGCCTTCTCCTGCAGCTTTGCCACATCCGCACTCTTATCGGACAGATGCTCGTAATACTGCAGATTGCCGTACCGGTTCACGGATGCTTGGTCTGACTCCTGCGCTGTCTGCGCCTTACCGCTTGTCTCATCCATCCAGGACAACTTTACGATGTTATAAAACTCATCATCGATGGACTTCTCCCAGCTATAGCCATAGGCAAGGGATGAATCACCCAGGACAAGAGGCAGTTGCAAATCCCACAGGCTATCAAGCCGGACCTCGCCATACACATCCGCCAGACGATACCAGATACCCTGCGGAGCTTCTACCGTCTTTGTGTTCAGCAGTGTGTCGGAGATGAGACCATAAATCACGTCAATCCATGTATCCTGATACTTAACCTTGTCCACTGGTACCTTATAGGCCACTGCGGGCATTGCGCCAACTTTCAGATTGAGAAACTTACACATGGCCTGTGTTACTGTGCTAACATCATCCTGCCCGCCTTTTAAGGTGATGATGTCCTTTGCCTTCCCATACCGGAGCTGGTCATAGGCTTTAATCTTTACCTTGCGATTCTCACCCATACTCACCTTAAAGACCGTACCGAAGAAAATGCCATCTGTCTCACTAGAGTTCGTCAGGCGCACGACATCGCCGTTCTGGAGCATCAGTTCATCGTCATACAAGTAGGAGAATTCAAGAACGGACGCACCGTTATTCAGTTCATCCTTCCAGCTGATTTCTGAACAGAGTTTGGATATTTCCAGAATCTGCCCGTTTGTTTCGACGCATAGCTGCATGATCTCCCTCCTTTATGACGGTATCGAAAACGTCTGCCCTGGATAAATCAGATTCGGGTTCTTTATCTTGTCTGAATTGGCACTGACAATCTTCGGGTACTGGCTTCCGTTCCCGTAAAACTGCTTTGCAATCTTCCAGAGTGTATCCCCTTCCTGGACAGTATAGGTCTTCCCTTGCTCGACTGCTGGATTTGCAGGCTGCGGAGTCTGGGGCTGTGCCACTGTGGCCGCCGGGGTTACAACCGCCACATACTTTTTACTCGGGGCCTTATACTGTACAAAAGAAAGAGATAGGTATTTATCCCCCTCTTCTCCGGCTTTCTCTGTAATCGTACACGATTCAATCAGCACTTTCACGGATTCGTCATCTGTCTCGCCGTTTGAGTAGATCAACTGAACCGGTTTCTTTTTCCTCTGGGCCTTCGTGATGGCTCGGATATATCGATCCGGATCGGCTCTGCTGCCTGATTCCATGTAGTGTACTTCCTGATGAGGAAGCTCACAGCTGAACTCATATGTCCACAACTCTGGGAATTTCGGGACAGAAACCTGCCCCGATTTAAGAACCTGGTATTTTTCAATACTTAACTTCTGAGTCTTTTTGATTTCTTCTGGATTGACCGGAAGCTTATACTTTTTACCACTGATTTTTAAATAAACACTATAGCTCATCAATACAATCCCTCCGGTGCTGTATCAATCTCATCCTGCAGGATCTGAGCCACTGCCGGGCCAATCTTCTCATAGTCCATTTCCTGGCTGATATCTCCAGTAAACGTAACCTGGATATTTGGCGCCAGAGTGTTCTGGGCGATGCGCGCCACATAGTCACGCTCCGCCAGTTCCCGCAAGTAATCAATATCCTCGTCTTCCAGTTTCACGTTCATGCTTCCATTCTTGCCGGTACCTTTAACTGCAGCAGGATTTCCGGATGTTCCCATTCCGGCACTGGACGGGATGCCATCAAAACCAATGCCACCACCACCACTAACAAGATTCGATGCCTTATTTGCGAGAGCGGAACCTTTCGCATAGCCCTTTCCAGCTGCAGACGTGTAATCCATCAATTCAGGAGATTTAACATATTCTTTCCAACCACTCTCATCCTTTATTGACTTTGTCTTTGTTTCGACAGCACTTTTCAATCCCTCCAACCCAGAGGTTATATTCTTAGTAACGCCTGGAATTTTGTTGATGATATTTTCTATTGCCCTCGCCATGTTCAACACATAACTGATGCATGTATTGGCCATATCAAGGAACAGAACTTTCACCGCGGCAACCGGGCTATGAAATACGTTCCCGACAAAGTTCGCAAGCATTGCAAACCCTTTCCAGGTTGGATAAATAAATGAGTTATACGCAACTGCGCCCAGTGTGTAAAGCGCTGCGCCGATGATTCCGGTCGCACTGACAGACGATCCGGTTAATTTATTAAAAGCAGCCACACCTGCATATAACACAGCCACCAACGCAATTACACCAATTACCATAAGAGTCGCCGGGTTCAAAGCACACAATGCCGCCCAAACGCCAGCTGCGGCATTCAAAACCCACTGAGCCGCTGCCGCTCCATATGTAGCCACAGCCCAAACACCAAGCCCCACAGCCACGCCCAGAAGGAGAGGGCCGATAATATCCATGTTGTTAGCAATCCAGTTTAGCGCCATAAGGAACGGGGCTGATGCTTTCTGTATTGCATTCATGGCCTGGATCCACAACTGCGACCAGGTCAATGGCATAGAGTTGAATTTCTCATCTATCTCTTCCATCGCCGCAAGCTGTGCGTTCTTGACAATTTCAGCAGAGACAGCACCCTTTTCCGCATAGGATTTAATTGAGCCCTCGGCCCAGCCCATGTACTTCTCGATGTTTCTGGCAATACTGGGGGCTGCTTCCAGAACTGAATTCAGTTCGTCTCCTCGAAGAGCTCCTGCACCCATTGCCTGCGTCAGCTGTGTCATGGCTCCGGCTGCCGCACCCGCTTCCGTTCCGCCGATAGCAAACTGTTTGTTGATGGACTCGACAAAAGCAATCAGCTCTCTCTGGTCCTTAAATGCACCTTTGGCATTCAAGCCGAGGCTCGCAATTCCTCCGGCCGTACTCTCGTAGGATGCCCTGGAACGCTGCGCCGACGCATAGACATCGTTCTTAAGATTCGGATTGATGATATTTCCCGAATCATCCTTATTAATCAAGTTAAGTCTGGTATTAGCATTTAAATATCTGTCGGATGCATTTAAGAGCTTACCGCCAACATCCGTAGCCGTTTTAACAGCGAAGAGCTTACCAAGAGCACTGGCTACTTTTTCCGCTTTCCCCTTCGTCCTGTCAACTTCATCCCCAAGACCTTTTACTTTTTTTCTGGCCTTATCTGCGCTTTTACCAACTCCGCCAAAACTATCCTTCGCTTTCTTTCCGCTTTTTCCAGCCTTGTCAAAGCTCGTCTGTATCTTATCCGCAGCCACACTGGCATTTTCTATTGATTGTCCTGCTTTATCCGCAGATTTCGATATTCTCTCGACTCCGGAAACGAATCCTTTCTCTGCCAGCTCAAAAACCGCTCTCAATCTTGGCATTTATTTCTTCACCCCTTTCGCGGCGTGTTTTTCTGACTCAACCCGCAGTTCACAACTCGCTGCGATGAAAGCTTTCTCCCGGTGAGTCATACTTGCCAGCTGCCCCGGGAGAATGTGTAATCTTTGCAAAGCAAAGTGCCCCAGCAAAAACTCCGGATCACTTTGCCTTATTCGTTTTTTGCCTCATCCTTCAGGTCCTCAAAATCATCGTCCATACCGGACAGATCCTGAACGGCATCTATCAGAGCATTATATTCATTGGTATAAAGCATCTTCTTCAAAAGTTTCGTTTCCCCGAGAACACCATAGGCTTTCTGCAGCTCCGCATTGCTTAAGTCCGGGAATACTACTGCGGCCGCTGTGACCTCATCCACGTACTTGGTACGGTCAAAGGTGCTGTTTCCCTTCTTATCCGTCTTGATACAGCCTTTCTGAATCTTGTCGCAGATCTCCTGTTCGAGCGGACGGATTACGAACGGAACAAGCTTTCCGTCTTTCCCCTTGAAGCGGTCAGAAACGATGACCTCTTTCTCCGGAGTAATCTCCGGATGTAAAAAACCATATAAATCTCTTGTTACTTCGCTCATGTTTATCCTCCCTATCTAAGGTTCTCCGGAAGTTGGAAGGCTTCCAGACAGTCGCAGTCATCAAAAGTAAAGTCTGAATCGAACGTGATCGGATCCTCGCTGTCATCTTCCAGGTAAGCAACCGGAATTGTGGACAAGATTACATGGAAAAGTGTCACTGTCTGCCGTCCGACTGTGGACTGCGGATCCTCGTTCGTGAACTGCATGGTTGAACCGGCGAACTTGCCGGTCTTCTTGTAATCAAGAAACTCTTTCAGTGCATCTGAGTTCATGAAGTAGAAGGTTCCGGAGCCTGAGCCGGAAGCACCTACCACCTTATGCTGACTCATTCTGTGGCCCAGAAGCTTCTTCTCTGCGATTTTCAGCTCTACGTGAGCATCCACCTTAGAGATCTCATAAAACTTCCGATTCTGGCCGTTTCTCGTGATGAATCCACTTCCCTCTGAACCTGCAAGGGTATCGGAAAGCATTGTATAATTTTCTGCCATGTCTTAACCTCCTTACGTCAGATTTACATTGATGTACGCGAGCTCCATACTTCCCACAAGTTGGATGCCGCAGTTTACCAGTATCGCATTGATGGCGGCGCCTGCTTCAACAGTCACGTTGTCGGAGTCAAAGTTCTGGATCGCTCCACGTCTCTCTAAGTCAGTAAAATACTCTACAAGCATGCCTTTGAAAATCATTCTGCCTGCTGCATTGTTGTCATACTTTCCTTTAATACTTGCATCCCACACTGCCTGGATATCGCTGCGGATTCCGCAGGCGGTACGAACAGAACGATTCTGCTTCATAATATCGCCTTTATCCTGTGTGGTAGTGGTCAAAGAGTTCACATCCGCCACCACTGTGACGTTCTGGCTGCGATCCACATCCAGAAGGAACTTACCCGCCTTAATGGCTGCCTCCTGTTCGGAGCGAGTCATTCTTGGTGTTACATCAATCGCACCGATGAACTTCTGCGCCGTGTTTGACTTAGTAACACTTGCACCGGCTGTGATGCCGCCAACCCAAGCAGCCGCCTCATACACCGTCAGAGTGGAACCATCGGAAAGGGTAACACCCTGCACGCTGTTGATGGTATACTCTGAATCCGCCTCGTAATTCGGCAGTACGGCCGTTACATTCTTGCCCTCATCATCCTGCATGGATTTAACCCATGTAGCAATTGTCTGCTGAGCAGTTGAACTGGAAGAGCTGGATTTTGCATACGGATAAACCAGTACATCAAAATCAACCGTCTTGAGTGTCTTTAACATTGCCGTAATGGCCTCGTCCTTGTGAGTGGCCGGAAGTTTGTACAGGAGCACTGTTTTTGCCCCTAACAGTGCCAGTTCTGCCAGCTTCTTATCCGCTGCCGTTGCACCTTCCGGATAATTCATTTCTGATGCAGTAATTTCGTAAAGGGATGCATCCGTTCCCTTGCTAAGCTCCTGAGCGATAACCACGGTTCCGCGGTCTCCAGCTGTAATGCTCAGAGGCGTGTTTGTCCGGATGTTGATATAAGCACCCGGAATTACCTTATTCTGGTTTTCCCATGTACCCGCCATAGTTATTCCTCCATTTCTACGTTCGTCTTCACATCTTCCATTCTAGGCGCATCTGTTGCCCTATACTCTGTATAAGTGACGCTGAATAGGAAGTGAAGAACGTCATCAGTTATGTTTGTATCTCTTTCTCTTACATAAAAGGAGACGCTATCAGCTCCGATTACATCGAAGTGCCTAAGCATCTCCTGTTTTACTGTCTCACATTCTTTTCTGCGGTTCTGTATCTCTGCCACTGGGAAATACTGAACATCGAAGCTCTGCTTCATCCTCTGCCGGTTATCCAGCCGCCTGCTTGGCTCCGTGGACACGGTAAGAACCAGGATACAAGGAAGTTCCATGTTCTGCGGAATGTTATCCCTGTATACCCGTTTCAGCCCTGGAATGACCGCCCGGCATTCTGCCGCAATTGCCTTATACAGTGTGTCAATCCCCATTCTCGTGCTCCCTTCTAATTCTCACAAGTTCCGCCTCGAAGAGTGCAACCAACCGCTTGTCGATGTATGACACGCCCTTTTCAAGCAGGTACGTGCCTTTTACAAAGCCTTTTGTCGGTCCGCCGCTCTTCGTAACAACACGATGGCCATAATTCCAAAAGGACGCATATTCAGCCGTATTGACCAGCACTTTCTTTACAGTGGATCCGGACTTTGAAGCCGGTGCCGACTTCCAGGATTTTCTAAGCAAACCACCCACGACGGTGCCGTGTGTCGTAAAGCTTACAACTGTTCCGGCCTTTGGCCCATGCTTAACCGTAAATGTAACTGGGTTCGGGTGTAAGCCGACCGGAGTCCTCTCTTTTAACCACCTCACACCCTCATTTACCGCCTGATTCAGCACTTTTTTGTCGATCTCGGATAAATCATCCATCTCAGCCTTTAAAGCCTTCCGAAAATCTTCAACAGCTGCCTTATTCCGTCGATAATTCGAGCTCACAGTTTCTCATTCCTTTCCACCCGACACTGATACTGAAAGCTGTATGGATGCGCTTCACCGACCCTCAGCGCCACCTGTTGCCCGCTTATGAGAGTGACAATTACCTTATCGCCTTCGCGAATATCAGTGCCAAGGCCACAGAACAGCTGATTGCTGGTCTGAACACCCGGAACAGGAACTCCGGCGTTACTCTGCGCAGAAATGCTGTATCTGCACTTAATGCCGGAAGCTACGCAGATCTCACCGGACGTGTCGAAGCCATCACCGTCCGTTGCATCCTGGTACCGGTACACATCCATCCTTGAATCGTACATCAATTCATACGGGTTAATCATAGCCTCTCAACCTCCTAAACCGCCGTAAGACCGACTTATCCGCATCAGACAGACCGTAAATACCGTCGCGGCTGTTACTGCCGCCAGTGGCATAGGTAATACTTCCATCGCCTTCCTTGATGCTGGATATGTCCTGTTGGTAGCCGGTTCCTTTTGCGGTCTCATAATCAATGATGGCCTTTACCTTCTTCCGGATAAACGGCTCCAGAAGCTCAGGGAGATCTTCTGGTCTTAAATTGCAGAAAGAAATCGCTTCCTGTATCCAATCCAAAATCAGCAAATCGTAGTCTTCTGTATCCAGTTTTAAATTGCTTTTTACAAGCTTTAACATTTCTTCTCTTACCATTCGTCTCCCTTCTCGCGAATCCGGAGATTTGTGTAGCTGGCCAACTCACTGTGCCGATATTTTGCTAATTTACTGTGTTGCGACGTTCTGTAACAGCCCATCTCACGTATCTGCTGGTGTGTGTACTTTTTCAAATCTGAATGTCGGTATTTTTTAAGATACTGATGATTCTTTACCGTGACAGAAATAATGAAACTCTCATTCGTTGAGACCGGATTTCTGCTCAGCGCCACCCCACCGATGCAGACAGCCATCAACGCACCTCCATGCTCTCTGTGTGTTTTCTGGTTTCGTTGCCTGTCTGGTAGGTGATACATAGTTGATATTTGCGTGATCGGCACTTCGGGGCAAGCATGATCTGCAGGTGTAACTCTGTTTCATTCCCGAGAATATCGCAGTTTCCTGAATCTTCCAGCATCCCGTTGTGGTACAGCTCCCAGGATGCTGAATTAATCGAGAAGTTTTCTTCTTTTCTGGAACGTACTGCGAATTTTACATATTTGTTTTCGCCCAGAATAAAATCAATCATAGTTCGTCTCACCTCCTAGATACTCCAGCCAATAGTCACACGGATATACACACTCCAACGCGGTCTCATCCAACAGCTTGGCTAAAACACAGTCACACGGATACGTGCATTCAAGCCACAAATCCTCCGGTTGCTTTTCCAGCCAATCTGTTAGAGGAATCAAGCGCAATTCTAAGCTATCCGGGTCAAACAGCAAAATGTATCTGGATGAATAACAATAGTTTCCGGCCTCATCATATGCCTTTAATTCAATTATGAGCTCACAGCCTTCCACGGATGGGAATGTGCATTCCCACACATCCCCATCTTTCCGGCTAAAGATTACGCTTTCTCCATTTATCAAACCTTCCAGACGTGTAACCATATGGGGCCTCCTTAATCAGTAACCTCCACACTGATCAGATAGGTCTTGCCGGCATCTACCGGATTAGGAGCAATGGTAACAGACTTAATAACCGGAGCAGTCTGATCGACGGTTACAGTACGGACTACCGTCGTGGTCTTGCCCGCTGCATCCCTTGCCACCACGGTAATTGTGTTGGCTCCGGCTGACAGGCTCAGGGACTTACTGAACGATCCGTCTGTTCCAACCTCGACTGTCTCCGCATTACCGCTGTTAAGCTTAATGGTTAATGTTACCGGACTAGAGGTAGCGTCATTTGTCTTACCTGCGACTGTAATATCTGTCTTATTGGTTACAAGCTTATCGGACGGTGATGTAATCGACAATGTAGGCGGTACGGTATCGATTGTGCACTTAACAGATTTCTGAGCAGCCGCATTGCCATCATAGTCAGATGCATCAATCTTAATTGTATGCGGGCCATCTGAAAGAGCCGTAGTTGGCGTATACGTACATCTGTAACCGCCGGATACAGTTTCTTTCTTGATTCCGTCTCCGATAATCTTGGATCCACTGTCGATTGTGATTCCAATCGTGGACGGATTGACTCCTGAATCTGCATCCGTAACCGTCCAGATAATGCTCGGCTTGCTTGTAGTAAGATAAGAACCTGCAGTCGGGCTGGAGATACTGATCGTCGGAGCGACCTTCTCCTTTACCTTTAACTTCAGCGATGCACCCAGCGTAGCATCTGAATCTGTCTTTGTCGTTGTGTTTCCTGCTTCATCCGTAGCTTTAACAGTGACCGGATAATAGTGTCCGCTATTTACGTTATAACTCGATTTAGCAGGTGCCGTAACCGTCGCCTCATATTTTCCATTGCTGCTGTTATACGTTAGTGTGACGGTCGTGCCATTAATGACGGCCTGTACTGATTTTACTGCCATATCTTATTCCCCTTATCCGAGTTTGTGTTTAAACGCTACGATACGGATCTGTTTCGTCTCGTAGACCGGTTTCCAGTTCTTCGGATTTGCAACCTCAGTTCTGGACGGGCCTTCTGTCTTAGCAACCTCCGCATTCTGCCAAGCGATTCCTCTCGGATGCAGGATCGTAGTTCTGCGGTTGATCAGATAGTCGATACCAGAGCCTTTACGTTTCGCACGATCGGTCTCTGTCGGCACATCGCCCACCGGATGACCGTTTCCGAGCGCTACAGCTCCGTTACCGAACAGATATGTCGTGTACACATCGCCATCGACCGGGCATCCATCATCGACGATAACTCGTTTTCCCTGGTACACACCGAATGCAACATCGCTGGACGGCTGCACCGTCTCAATCAGGTTCTGTTTTTTCAGATATGCCTCCGTTGCAGAATGCATACAAACACCGGTCAGCTGCGCTTTTGCGTCGCCTAACTTCTGTTCTGCATCAATGAATGCTGAACCAGACCAATTTGCTTTCGCGCCACTCAGACCAGAAATGTCCAGAATATTAGACGCCAGTCTGGTTTCTGCCGGAGGAGTTCCAGATCCACCTGCCGGTACGGTACCAAACACGCCTTTGAGGATGGCGATCAATTCTTTCTGCATATCACGCTCCCAGAATCTGGCGACCAGAGTACCAATTGCCATCATGGGATCTGTTCCCGCAAGTGCCGCTGCCAGGTCTGTTGCCGACCACATCTTTGCACGGCGAAGAATTACCGCTACATCCTTGTTTGATGCAATCTTGTTATCTGCAAGATCCGCGCCTTCAATAATCGGCTCAGACTCTCCAGTCAAATCCTCGAAGAACGGCATATTGACCATCGGGGATGCCTGGGAAGCCAGGGCATCAAACTCTGTATTATTTGCAATAATTCCGCTCTGGTACAGCGCGGACAGTTCCATCGTACGATTAATCACATACGGATTAAAAAGTTCCGGGACAATAACGTCCTGTAAGGTTGTTCCTGCCATTTAAAATTCCTCTCTTTCTTAAAGTTTTACCCCAGCTGCAGCCGCCATCTGCCGTGCCTGCTCCGGGTTCTGCTTGAACAGGCGTCCCTGTTCCGTCAGATTGTACGTTTCTTTCGCGAACGGGTTATTTACAGGCGGCTTTCCGCCGCCAGCCGGATCGTATCCACCAGCACCGCCGGCATTCTTAAACAGGTGTGGAGAAGATTCCCTCATCGGTTTCAGAACATCATCCAGACCAATAACCTTTCCATCCTTGTCAAAGGTAAATTTATCCAGACCGCCTTGCTTATAGATGATGTAGTCTGCATCCGTGACGCCCGCCTCTTTCAGCTTATCCTTCAGTGCATACTCTTTTCGGGTATTATCCGCCTCCGTTTTAAGCCTTGCCGTCTCCGCTTCATAATCTTTGACCTTCTGCTGCAGCTCTGCGTTATCCGCATTATTTTTCTTCAGGTCCTTGATTGTCTCACTGGCTGTGCTCAGCTCTTTTACTTTGTCATTGTAGTCCTGTTTCGGTACCGCGTGCTTTGGAAACTCCGCGTTGATCGCTTTCACGGCTGCCTCAACATCCAGTTTTCCATCAGTAATTACTGCTTTTTCTAAGATTTCTTTTAACCATTCCACGTTACATACCTCCATAGATTTTTATTCCCGCTCTCCGGGTGTTGGGATCGGCCGGTTATACTCCCGGCAGAGTAGGCCCAGTTTTATGCCTTATGGCAGGGCATAAAAATAACACGCATCTCTGCGTGCTTACCGCTCGATCTTATCGCATTTCGTGCACCGCCGTACATAACCGAATCCCGGCTCCAGTGTTTGCAGTAGTGATGGCTGCACCGGTGCTGTCTGATCCACTTGAAGATTCCTGTTATGATCACCTCCCTGTTGTTGCGATATCGCAACGGATTATTTGACTTCAATATCCGGAATTATTCTTTCCGGATAAAATACCAGCTCATAATGATACTTGTCCGTCCCTTTAGGCTCCGTCTGCTCCATCACGTAACAGGTCCAGTCATTCAGATAAATGTAGTCCTTATAATACTGATCCTTTCCAGTCTTAATCGTTACTACCAATTCATTTGACCTATTATTACTAAGTGCCATATACCCTTCTGCCTGAAGCATGATTGTATCTGTTCTTGCATTCGTAACCGTGATTTTGCGGTAAACATTAAATTCATCCGCGTCCTTTGACAGATTGTGATTCACTGTAGATGCCGTTGAACAGCCAGATACTCCCACAGCAAAGCAACACGCCATCATAAGTGCTAAAAGTTTTTTTCTCATAAACCTTAAATCTCCTCTCTCGAAAACGGGTACAAAAATACCACCAGCCTACTGACCGGTGGTATCTTTCAATTTATTTCGAATCTGTGTTTTATAATCTTCAATCCCATCGTATTCATCCCAGTTATAAGGTGGAAACGGTGCGGAGTACATCTCCTTCCATCTTGACCGAAGTTCTTTCAACTCTTCATCCGTCTTTAAATACTGTATTAACCCCATCCTCCGACCTCCTTATAAGCCTCATACAAATCTGGAAATAATTCTTTGATTTCCTTTAAACTGTCGTATTCCAACACCTCGATGCTGTTGATATTTGCAAAAAGTTCCATGCCTATATTAGCATCTGTACTCCAATACTCTACGCTGTGTCCCGCAAACAAATACTCATTGAATTCTGCTTTACTTAACGCACTAATTATATCCGATAAAGCCATATCATATTCATATTTGCCTCCGTCAGAAAACCATTGTTTTACAAGATCAACATTATTGTACACCGTCCTCGATGCTCCTTCAATCGCTTTCTGAAATCTTGCATTTCTCCATGAATGATACTTTTTATAATCAATACGATGAGATGTTTCATGCGCTTGTACAAATGCTAAATCATATAACTCAAAGTTGGGGGCTTTTGAATTGTACATTATCACATCTTTCTGCATGTCATACGCAAATGCCACCTTTAAATCAGGATTTTCTTGATATACGGCTGTATCACTGAACATGATCATATCCAATACAGCCTTGTTCTCGTTTGCGGTGTTCGCTAATACTGATGTAAATTCATCATAAGCTTTTCTGATGATCTTATCTTTTATAACCGGCGCTTGTAGACTACTGTCTAGAAACTTTTTCTTCCAATCAACATAGGTCATATTCTCCGGCACTTCGATGTTGTTGCCATCCGCATCCCTTGCAGCTCTCATCTGGCCTTCCGTTGGAGTATCCGGATAATACGGCACGTCCGTGCACCGGCAGAAGGGATGGAACGGAGGCATATTCTTTCCAGTTACTGCTTCAGATACCAGATAAATCTTACCATCTTTTTCTCCGCAGATACCGCAGGTCTTACTGTCCAGAGTGGCCAAAATCTGGTATTTCTCAACCCCATCCTCTTTATATCCGGCATGGGCGGCCTCACTCATCACGAACGAGCTTTCTGTGTGCAGAAGGCGGTAGGCATCGAACTTCTTGGCCTGCATCTTTTTGGCAAAGTCTTTTGCCAGGTTTTGTGGAGCAGTTCCCTGAATCATCATGGTAGTCAGCGACTCCATGAGCTGACTCTGCAGGTGATCCTTCTGCTTCCAGAGCCTCGTGGAGAAATCCGCGCCGTTGAACGGATACTTAAGCAACTCCTCGACTGTCCGAGGTTCAATCTGCGCAAACTCTGCGTGAAAGCCGTGATACCGGTCTGAATCATACCAGATGCGGTGGTAAGTATCGGCATAGACCTCACTCATCATCTTCCCCGCGTCCGCTTCATAATCAACCGCATACAGTTCCCGGAGAATCGCATCAACCTGCGCCTCCAATGCCTGGTATCTCGTCATACGTGCCTTGATGGACATGTTGTTAACCTTCTGGTTGTACTTGCCAATGTTCTGCATCACAAGGTCAATATACTCACGCATCTCACCTATTTCGGCTTTGCTGAGACGTTTCTGGGCCTCCGCATAGGTGAGTCCGTTCTCTTCTGCATACTGCCAATAAAAGCTTTCTACTGTCTTCTGAAGTTCTCTCTTAGCCTGGTTGAATGCCTTTTCCAGTTTTGTGAAATATTGATTTACCGTAAATTCGCTAGCTTTATAGACTGCTTCCTGCCGTTTCTGCCAGTAGGCCACTAATCATCACCACCTCCGCCGCCTGGATCGTCGATAGGTTCATTCTTCGGGAACATCTGTGAGATTTCTTCTACTTCTGATTCTTCCTTCTGGATCATCTCCATCTCCTTTTCCGGGTCTTCCACCCACGGATGATGATCCACAATGGTCTCATCTGAGATGATGCCCTTGCTCTGTGATGCAATCTGTGCAAGCTCCTGGTCATTCTTCACACTGGTTCTTGTCCAGGTCTGGACAATCGTGTCATCCTTGATTGAGATGTCACACAATCGGCAGATGCAGCGGATGAAACTTCCGAAGCCTGTTTTAAACTCCGTTTCCTGCAGTCCTGCCTTCTGCTCTATCAAGGAGTACAAAAACTGCAGTGCAACGCCAGAACTGTTCCCGAAGTTCTGCGGATCCGGATCGATCCCCATGCCCTGCTCAAAAATGCATTTTCTGGTAATATCAAGCAGCTTCTCCCTGGCCTCCACCGGCAATTCAATCGTTAAAGTCGAAACGCCTGAATGGTCGCCATCTCCATCGTTATCAATCTGTATCGCTTTGTAGTCCTTCAAATCCCTCAGGAACTGGCCTAAATCCGCACCGCCATAATTGGTCAGTATAAAGATTACCTCCTGGATGTCTTCCAGGTCATTTACAAACCCGCTGAATACTTTACAGTAGGTGTCAATCAGCGGCTTGATGTTCTTTAAGTCGTTGGTATCTTTGTTGTTGTTGAAAAAAGGAAAGAATGGAACCTCACCGACTCCATGCCGATAAGTGTTCGAGTACTCACAAAGCGAAGGATCAACCAGGAACATTTGATGCGGCATCAGCTGCCCAATCTCGTCTCCGGCTTTTAATCGATATGCAGCGCATTCAGTTTCGTTCCAGTATTCGTAAATTGTATAGGCATCCCCTGTTTCTTCGTCAATGTCCTGGTAGCATCTGAATACGCCCAGCAGCTCTTTTTCTAGGCTCTTAGTCCAGACCGGGATAACCTGCTCGGCCGGAACCACCGCATACTTCCATATACCTTTTCCGTCCTTCCACACATGCAGCCAGCCAACCGTGCAATTGGATGCCTCGATGCACAAGTCCTTACAAATCTTCGCATATTTGTCCCCGAGAAACTTTGAAAGCTTTTTGTTCTCCTCTTTTTCTCCGAGGTCAAAGATTGGAGGTGCCGTGAACATGTAAGCAGCTTTCTGATCGACTAACATGCCGTGGAAGTTAAATGGAATCCGGTTATCTGCATTTCGGAGTGGTTTTTCTTTTTTCTCTCGTTCTTCCTTCAACGGCGGGAATAAAATATCTGTTTCGTTTTCGTAGTACCGCCTCGCTACTTCAGCCTTCGCCATAAAATCCGAATGCCCTACCTGATACTTCCGTATCAGCTTCTTAATCACTTCCATGTCCATTCATATCACCTCACTTTAATATCCGGATGCCGCCACCCCTGCGAATAATCGTGTAACAAAAGTACCGGAGAGCATCGAGCGCATGATCATGTTCTTTTACCGGTTTGTCTTCTCCGCGTTCCGCTACCTTTGCATCCCAGATATAGGATGCAAACTCTTTAATCAGATTCTCACAGGATTTATCAACAAAAATAGAACCCGAAAGCAGCAAGGTTGCTACAAATCGGATTCCATCCAAAACATCATTCTTTGCTTTTTTAACTTTGTATCCGTCTTTCTCCAGCTGCGCCTTGAACGAAGCAGCAGCAGGATCCAGAATCACCGCCCGGACCTTTTCTCCGGAAAGCCAAGCGGTCAAATCATCCGAAAACTCTTTATCCGTTTTCTGCCGGCCTTTATCGCGGCCGGAATAGTAATACTCTCTGCGGCAGTACCATTTCTTGTCGCCTCCCTTACTCCACAGCAGAAAGGCCGTCGGGTTCTGGGTACCATAGTCACAACTGACGTACTGGTCGCCCATCCAGAACTCGTGACCGGTTTTCTGCCGGTATTCCTCTGCAATTGCCTCTGCATCAACTACGTTTTTGTCCTGGCTGAACATGTCGTAGATGATGCCCTCAGCCATCGCCCAGAGTCCTAAGATATACCGCTTGAAGAAAACGCCGGAATACATGCTCCGGTATCGTGCTTTGATTTTTTGCGACAGGCTCAGGTTATCATCCATCGTGAAATGGATATACAGCAGGTTCTTGTCTTTGCATCGGTCTATCCAGTTAACTTTGAACCAGTGATATGGTCCGTCCGGGTTACAGTTAAACCAATACTTAGAACCCTCTACAGAGCATCGGCCAGTTGCCTGATTGACGAAACTCTCTGGCATCAGTGCAACCTCATCACAGAAAACTCCTGCCAGGGTAATACCCTGAATCAGGTCCTGACTGCGTTCGTCCTTACCACCGAAAATGTAAAAGTAATTCGTTACATTCTTTCGGGTGATCTCCACTAGATTGTCAGCCCGATGGTCCGTCACTTGATAACCTCGGCTCTTGAGCATCAGCTTCAGCCAAAACAGAACATTTCGCCGGAAGGAACCAATTGTCTTTCCGCACATGGCGAAGTTCTGACCGTTGAAGTTCTCCATCGCCCAGAACACGAACGAAAGAGACATACAAACCGTTTTACCCGAACGGATGGCTCCATCTGCAATAACACCATCATAGTCCTTCACAGGGCTTTTCTGCATCCACCAGGTAAGAACCTGCTTCTGTCTTTTCGAGAACGGCTGGAATTTAAAGACCTGGACCTTTGCAGTAATTCCGCGCCGGTCTTTCATGGCATTCACTTTTTCTCGCATGTCGGTGATGCGCTGCTTAATCGTCATCCGCATCCCCCCACAAGTTACTAGCCTCGGCATTCAGTGCGTCAATAAAGCCATCGTCCTCGACTTCAGTCTCCTGACCTCCCAGTTTCAATGCCGCCAGGTCAAGTTTCATCATCTCGATTTCAAGGCGGGCATCATCCACACCATAACGGTGCAATGCGTCGATGGCAGCCTGCTTCCGCCCCTGCACACGGGTCAGCGCAGCCTCGATGTTTTGGATCTGTCCCAAAACGCCCTCATATTCTCCTAAATCTGATATTTTCCCCTTTTCTATACCAGCCTTATATCCCGTTACCGTCATGCCCGGCGGGATCTCTATCTCATATCGGTTATCCTTTACCGGCTCTTCTCCCGCTTTGCGGAGTGCTTCAATCCGGTGCAACATACGACGTTCCCGGACTGTCAGAAGCTGTATCTCCTGCATGAGGAGCTTCTGCTTGTCCTCCGGGACCGCCTGTGCAAGACGCTGTTCCTCTGGATCCAGGCAATCAAAAAGGAGAGTTTCAAACTCTCCCGTGGTGACTGCATTCTTGTTTTTCTCCGGAGCCGCACCGCCTCTGTTCCCGGCAGCGTTCTTGTTTCCTGGCTGACCGCCTTTCCGTTTCGCAACGTTGCGTTTCTTTTGCAACGTTGCATTGTCCCAGTCATATCTATTTTTCCAGCTTCGGATTGTCCCTTCCGGGATTTCCAGAAGCTCAGAAATCTCAATAAGTTTCTTGCCTTCCAGGAACAGTTCTCTGGCCTGTTCCATTCTGGCATCCGGCGCTCTTGCCATACCACCACCTCTCAATCGTGTTTGTTTTTTGGGGGATAAGAAAGGAGCCACGCTGGGTGACTCTTACTGTGAATCATTCTTCGCACTAAAAATATTGAATTTTTCATACCTTTCAAGTATCTTTTGCAACTTTTCTGTATTATTTATTAGCGCCCTTAGTCTTTCTCCAATTTTTTTCTCGATTTTTTCAGCAGCTTTTTTATATTCTTCCCTATCACCCAGCCCAAACGTATCACTTCGGCTACGCCGTTCAAAATCTGCCGCCGTTGCTATATCAGCGAGAATATTTTGGCTTTCTTGATAAACATTTTTTACGATATCTATTTCATCATTTCTAAATTTAATCCAACTATAACAGATCGGACATTCGTTGAGAAAATCTTGAACTTGTTCAATTGTCATAGTCTCTTCCCTTTGCAGCAAAGATGTAGATATTCGCACACCAGCCCTAGCTGAAAATAAATATAATTCCTTAAGAAACACTATTTTCTCACGTTCATCATCTTTCATCCTATAATTTCTTGTGACAATCACACTACTAATAACTCCTGTTAGGATTCCGATAATAATACTTCCTATTGCGTTTGCATTGTTTGATATCAAATCATACATTGCATCGTATACCACATTGCTCGTACTTAGCAAATCCATCACAACACATCCTTTGCTTATTTTTAACACATTTGTACAATATCACATTATACACAAAAATAGCTTGAAAAAGCAAGAAAAAGAAAAGCACCCGTTTCCGGGTGCCATTCTCGAAAGGATATTATTATGAATCACAACGCAAGTGGATCGGCGTGTTGCTCCGCCAAACAACCGCCAAATCGGAACGGAAGGAATCGAACCTTCGACACGCTGGATATAAGCCAGCTGCTCTAACCGACTGAGCTACGCCCCAAGGGGTTCCCCGCCGGGACCATCTTCCAGCGGGGTTGAAGTACATTCAGGAGAAGCTTTCGCTACTGTGAAACTCTCACATTCGCCGTCACACGAATGCATGATACCATATTAGCACCTTTCATCGGGACATTGAGGGACATTTTTAATTTTTTCAAAAAATCTTTGTCTCCGTTTCTTCACGTTCTCGTCCGTATACTTCTTTCTGCGATTTGGGAGCATCCGATTCATCCGGTACGCTACCTTCGGATCACTCAAACCATCTATAAAATACAATCTGAACATAATCCGCAGTTCTGAACTCTGGATCGTCTCTATGTACTCTTCTGCCTGAGTAGTCAACTCCAAAAGTTCCGTCTCTTTTGCAGCCAGCAACTTCCTGTATCTCTCTCTGGCTTTCTGCTTTCGACAATAGACCGGGTCCGGAATACCAACTATCTTGATCGGACCTATCGTTAAATCCGCCCTGCTCCCCTTTACTGTGTCCGCCACAATCGGCGGGTTTTCCAGGAACTTGTCCAGTTCCCGGATGCGTCTTCTAATATCTTTTATCTCTTCCATGACTTCGCAATACTGCAGCAGCACCTTTTTCTCCAACGGTACCACCTCCCTCTATTTTTCTACGCGAACCTCAACTGCCCGCCCGCATCCTCGCCCAGGCGATCCGCCCGGCAATTTGGCAGCCGCTTCGCTATGCATAACTCTTTCAGATTCGCCCGCACCAGTGCCGTAGGTATCGGCGGACACACAGCGTTCCCGCAGCGCCGCACCTGCTCCGCTCTCGGATAAGGCTTGCCGTCGCAATCCCGGTCGATGATGTAGTCGTCCGGGAATCCCTGGCAACCGTACAGCTCTTTCGGTTCCAGCATCCGCAGTCCGATATCCACAATCTGATATTCAGTGCCATATATGGTTACCAGCCCGAAACGATCCTGCGCTGTGATAGTATCAAGCGGCACTTTTATATCCTGCCCGGTACCGCCACCGTAATACTTCGTCAAAAACGCCCGCACCTCTCCAAAATGCCCCGGGGAGGTCGTCACTGTATGTAATGGCTCCCTTATATCTTGTCCGGTACCGCTCTTATAAAATTTATTGATAAACGATGTAACAAGACCGTATCTGTTCGAACCATCTACCGTCATAAGCGGATCTTCTATTCCTTGACCACGCGTTTCATTTTGCGTCGTTTCCGAATGGTACTGAATCAGTATCGGCGCAGCCACAAAATTTCGATTTCCGGTTGTTATTGTCGGGAGCGGACTTCTTATATCTTTTCCGACATTATTTTCGTTGTTGCACATAATACACGGTGCCAGCGTTGCCTCCACAAGTCGATTGTGAGCGACCGTCGTAATAGTATCTATCGGATCGTTTACTCTACTCCCCGCGCCGGAATAGTTCCCGCCATATGCTTTGTCAATAATCGGGGCAAGTTTTGGCTCAACGACTCCAAAACCATGCTTTCCGGTAATTGTCGGCATTGGCTGCCGGATATCCCCCGGTTTACGTTCGCCGCCGTGATTGCACTGGATCAAGAACGGCTCCGGGTTATCCAGAATGAATTTCTTGATTCCACGGGCAATGCGATCCATTGTCTTCTTCGCCAGCGGACGCACCGCCCGGATTCCGTACTTTTCTTTAATTTCTTCAGCGCTATCGAAGATGCTCGGACATGGGAGTGAAAAATCCAGCTGTGTATACGCCCCCACATAAGGTTTCAGCAAGCCAGCCTTTACCTCCGGGCTGTCTGCCGGTCCGTGGGTATGTCGCGCCCATGCGATCGGCTTGCCATCGCATCGCGCAATCAGGAAGAACCGCTTCCGCATGGTAGGAGCTCCATAATCTGCCGCCACCAGCTCCCGGAACTGCACTTCGTATCCCAAATCAGTAAGCTGCTGGATAAATTTATGAAACGTTTTTCCTTGCTTTGCCTTGATCGGATGCTTCCGACGCCCCAGCGGTCCCCACGTCTTAAACTCTTCGACATTCTCCAACATTATCACGCGCGGGCGTACCAGTCCTGCCCAGCGGCAGGCAACCCACGCCAGACCGCGAATAAACTTGTCCTTTGGCTTCCCGCCCTTTGCTTTGCTGAAATGCTTACAATCTGGAGAAAACCACGCCAGCGCCACCGGATGCCCTCCACATACTTTGACCGGATCTACCTGCCACACATCCTCGCAGTAATGCTTCGTGTATGGATGATTTGCTTTGTGCATCTTGATGGCTTCCGGATCATGGTTGATTGCAATGTCTACACAATACCCCGTTGCCTCCTCGATTCCAGTACTTGCCCCGCCTCCACCGGCAAAGTTGTCTACAATCAGCTCTCCGTTAATCATTTCTGCAAGACTTCCTTTCCTCCGCCTTCCACTTCCCGCAGGCATCCTCCTCGCCTGCTGCCGTCCAACTGCAAAAATCATCAAATTCGCAGTTCCAGCATTTTCTATCATGCTCTTTCTTGCTCATCTTATCGTCCACTCCTTAACATACAAAACAATAGTTCGACCATTGACCGCTTCCGGCGACCGCCAAAACACTTGATGGCGATCGCCAGTTTCCATTTATCCAGGTTCCCATCCAGCGGTGTCGGATTCTGAAATTCATCTTCGAGCATTCTCGTTTTTGGAATAGCCACTATGATTCCGTATTCTGTCGACGATCCTGGATTGATACTGCGGATATGTGCGTCAAGTGCCCCGCTTAGATAATCCTCTTTAATGTCTTTATAGCACTGCATCGTGGTTACTATGTAATTCTTTTCTCCGATGAAATTCAACCCATTCCCGCTATATACATCTGCCTTGCAACTCTTGATTTCGTAACAGATAAAGATTCCCTTTTCGATGTCCGATATATTACGCTGTCCCGCTGGCTGGAATAACATATAGTCGATCCGGCGATGCGTCCGTGCTGAGCCCGGATCGATGTTTACCTCTTTCGCCCAATGTTTTCCCAGCCCACTTAAATACTGCCGTTCCAGCAACTCGCCAAGAAATTTTGTTGTTTCCTTTCTATCCATGCTATAACCTTTCCGATACCTTCTTCGTGATCGCATCGCAAGCCATATCCCAGCCTTTCGAGAAATTGTCCGACGAATCACATCCTCCGGTTTCTTTGATGATTTCCAAAACATCTTTTTTGGAGATCGGCTCGTTTTTCAGAAGCTCCATAACCCGCTCATTTTCCTCTTTTGTGCCGCAGCGGATAATGATATCATAAGTCTCATCATGAGCACTCCACGTTCCGTCGTTATTTGCTATCAACCGCATTCTATTACCTCCCAAATCCATGTTTCAGGGCGCACATCGTGCATACTGCTATCGCCCTTGCCTTCTCCTGCTCCGGTCTATACCAGCACGCCGCCCCGCATTCCGGGCACTTAACTATCTTCCAGCCTTTGCGCCCATTTGGCACGTTTGCCACTAGCGGCATCATAAGATAACCGCCGACTTCGTCCGGTTTTCTTGGTGTGATCTTTATCTTCATCATTCCTTCCACCTTCCCAGCCTCTAACATCTTCTGCAGGGCGTTGCGGGTGTATGTCGGCTCTTCGTCAATCAGCTCCGCAATCTCGCTCACGCGCTTCTTTCTCCCATCAAGGAGCGCCTGCCAGATAAGCTCCTGGCGTTCTTTCATGCTTTTCATCGTCCATCGCTCCTTTCAACCTGTCTAAAACATTCTTAACTGTCCCGACGGCTCAAAATTCATCCAGAGACATTCTTCCCGCTGCTTATTCGCCCGGCAGTATTCCATTTTTGTTTCCAGATGCCAGCCCCGAAGCATATCTCGATATATCTCATTGTCATAGCCGCTTATCAACACCGATCCTTTGTGCTGCAAAAGCGCCTGTAGCAACCGCTCATGATCCGCATCACTCATCTCGTGCTTATACTGCTTGCCTGTCCTGCTGCCAAGGATATACGGCGGATCGCAGTAAATCAGCACGTTTTTGTGATTGTATTGCCCGATCAGCTTGACCGCATCCATGCATTCTATCTGCACTCCCCTCAGCCTTTCCGCTGCCTGCATAATAACGTCCGGCAATCTGCTCCAGTCCCGCGCTGTGTAGGCTTTTTCTCTACCGCAGACGTCTCGTTTCCACCCAGCCGGTGTCCCCGCCGTTCGGAATCCATATCCTTGATTGGCTCTTATACACAGTCTTGCAGCCCGGTCATAGGCTTCCGTGGATTTGCCCTCTTCTTCGTACAGCACACGCGCATATGGGGTGTAGTAAATCATCCATGCGAGACGTTCCGGATCTTTCCAGATGCATTCAAACAGGTTGATTACATCTCCATCCAGATCGTTGACCGTTTCAATCGGGCTCCGCGTTTTCCGGAAGAGAACCGCTCCAGAACCTAAAAATGGCTCTAAATAGCTGCGATGAGCCGGGAAGTGACCGATGATCCAGTCCGCCAAGCGCGCCTTACTGCCTGGATAGCGAATCACTGATTGCATTGTTCATCATCCTTTCATCCCGTACCGGATTCCACAGCGCTTCCAGCCTTGCCCTGCGCCGCTGCACCCACCATGCCCCACACCATCGCATCGTAGTCGTAACCATGTTCTTCCAGGTTGTGAAAGCGGTTCTTCTTGGCGACTTCGGCGGTCCCTTCCAGCCTCTGCGGAGTCTTTTCACTCCTGTCCCAGTTTCTAACCACCGCTTTCCAGTCCTTCATGCGGTTTTTTCCGACCATCCAGCCGTTACTCGCGTAGTAGTCAATAAAACGCTCTGCATCCACGTGCGTGTATCCCATTTTCAGGCAGTAATCTTTTACTTCCTGGAGTGTGGGAGGCGCGAAGCGCTTTTCTTTTACACCCTCTAGGGTGTTTTCTTTAAGATCATTATCATATTCATTATCATTATCAGCTTTTTTTGCTTTTTCAGAAAAGCATTTGCTTTTTTTGCTTTCCTCAGAAACCATTTGCTTTTTATCAGAAGCATTTGCTTTTGGTCTTCCGCCTTTCTTCCCTGCTTCCGATCTGGCGGCACATGCTTCTTTATAGCGCTGGCTATCTGCGTCCAACTGCTGCTTGATAAGTTCAAACACAAATGCCAATGCAGGGTCTTTCGGAGCGGCATCCGGGTCTTTCTGGTAGGCATAGATCGCCTTGATGAGTTCGCCTGCCTGTTCGTTGCTCATCTTTTCGATGGCAGCGCCCCAGCTCTCATACATGACAAAAGACTTCTTATCACTCATCCAAGCCCATCTCCTTTCCCGCCTGCCAGTCCCGGTAATAGCAAATCCATGTATCCAACAGCAGAGTAATGATTCCACCGCGGATCCGTGCTTTCAGTTCGTCGAAAATGTCGTCCGAATACATCCGCTGGAAGTTCTGCAGGCACATGGACACCCGCCACGGCTCCCGGTTGCGCCGGTGCATTACCACCGGAATCTCGCCCGCTCTGGCGTCCCTGGAAGACTGCTGCAGCGCTTTCCGAAGTCTCAGGTCTTCCACTCGTTTTACTTCGATATGTACATTCGGCAGCCCGATCACGTCCGCATCGCCAGAAGTCCCGCAATACTGCTGACCCCGGCGGCAATTATATCCATAGTCCCGCAGGATGCCCGCAAGTTCACGCTCGCCGCGCTTTCCTTTCTCTCTCTGCATCTTCCCCATCCTGTCCTCCGTCTCTGAACATACTAATCTGTCCATATATGCCCTTCGGCTCTTTCCATCCCATCGCAAATTTAAGTGCTCCCGCCTGTGCTGCGCGGATTGCCTGCACGCGGCGATCTTGCCGCTTAGACCAGCGCTTGGCATCTGCACGCCCCGCATCCGTTGTCTCTGGCAAATAGTATCCCTTGCCATCGTCACGGCTCAGAATCGCGTAATCAATCCGCAGAATCTCTATTCCCTTCCGGAGCATCCGATCGCTGCATCCGAGGCGCTTGCACAGCTCCCCGCGGGTCTGCGCGTTCTTATGTCCTACACCCAGCGCATTGTATAAAGCACTGGTAAAGATTTCCATTTCTGTCAATTTCTTTTCCGACAAATCTCTTCCTCCTTCCGGAGCGGGAGGGTCGGTCTCCCTCCCGGTAAACCAATGGCATCCTGTAAAGGTTCGATAATATATAACACGGTAAGGCGTGCCAGGATGCTGTCTACGGGTTGCTATGTACAAGCCCTGCGGCTGTTGTACCGTTATAAATAACTCTTGCCAAACTCGGCAATAAACTGCTGTCTGCTGCCGATGTGAGCCTCATAATACTCCTGTGCCTGACGTTTCAGACTCTCATCGAACTCTTGGTTCATGTGGACACTGTACGGCGTCATGTTATGCCAGTCTGGGCGGAGCGGAACGATAAAGCCATATGCCTCCGATCTGCTCCGGTTGGCTCCATTAAATACATGATGGATTGCCACCTCCTGGCTGCCGGTAATGATACAATGTTTTAAATCATCCGTCAGTACGCTGTACAGTTTCTTTCTTCCTGTGGTTTTCTTCATATTCTGCCATCATCCGAGCCAACTCCTCCGGCGGCAGGGTTTCAATCCCCTGCTCCTTGCATTCCGCTACCAGCCCGTTTATCAACTCACTCATTTCCTTTGTATCGTAGGTACTGGATCCGGCAAGCACCGTATATGTACGGTATGCTTTCCCGTCCTTACCCTGCTTAACCTGCGAAGTTGGACGGATGTGGAAGGTTTCCGCCTCCAGCGCCGTCTCTTCCGCTTCGGTCGTGTCCGGCACAACCAAATACGCCATCTGACCGGCAATCATGAGATTCTGACCGTACCTCCGAAGCATGAGATTGTGCGCCCGCGGCTTGGATATGCCCGCCGCCTCTGCCAGACGCGAGAGAAGCACCCAGTAATACGCATTCGCGTCCAGGCTCCGCTTCTCCCGCCATTGCTTTGCAATGATCCGCAGGGGCTTGTCCTTCATCTTGTCAATCGACGATGACACATCCGATTCCAACTCAAACGTCAGCCGCATCCGACCGGTTTTCCAGTCCATCGACACATCTTTTAAAGTTCCCTTACTCTCCATAGGCTAATTGAACGGAAGACCGCTCGTTTCATCCTCCGGCGGTACCGTGGCTGGATCTACTTTCCCTTTGGATTTATCCGGCGTGTTCTTAAAACTCTTCATCGCGCTCTGGAATCGTTCCACCGTCAGGTGTTCCAACGAATCTATGCCGATTGCTTTCAAAATACATTTCGGACTCTTTCCGATTCTGTCGCACTCTTTCAGGAATACATTCCTCATCGCTTCGGTTGCCAGCTCCGGAGCTTTCTCGGAAGCCGGCGGCGTCTCTGCATCCGGATCCTTCATTTCCTCGGTTGGAATGCAGAACACCTGGAAGCAGGCATATTTGAACGCAACCGACATCGCTTTGTTGGTTGCTTTGTCGCCGCTGTCCATCCCTTCGCCAACTACCACCGCCTCGATGTGGCTGCCGTCCTCGGCGTAGAACGTATATTTCATACGACAGACCGAATATAAAAGCATCCCGCCCTTTGCAGTCCTGCGTTCCTCCCGCGTCTGATCCATAACCTCCGGGACAACGAACAGGTGATGCTTAATAAATGCCGGATTCAACGCATTCATGACTGCGTCAATGCCGCGATACTTGAATTTCTGCTGCTCATTTAACGAATCTTTCCCGACCACTCCCACATCTTCCATGACGGCCGCTATCGTCTGGAAGATATTCTTTTTTGTCTCTCCCATATCTCTGCCACCTATCTAATGATCATGTTGCTACGGGTTACAATCGATACTCCAGGAATCTCAGCGCCTTTGTCCAGCGCCTCTTTCAGCGCTGTCTTATTCAGCTCTGGATCCTTGCGGCGGATAAACTCTTCCGGAAGTGCATTGATATCCCCAGCGTATTCAATCGCTTTGCTGGCGCGGTACGACACCGCCACTCTGCTTGTCTTAAACTTCTGACCATCCAATGCTCTTTTAACATACTCCTGCAGCGATTCCGCCTTTCTCTCGGCTTCTCTCTGGCGTGTTTCCAGCACCCTCTTCTCATTTTTCAGCTGCTCTGCATCGCTTTTCAGGTCCTTGATCCAGAGCAGGACATTCTCAATCTTCTCGTCTCTGGCTTCCTGCAGCGCATCCAGCGCCGCATAAGCCTCCTCATTTACAATCTCTCCTGTCTCTTCATCGACTGCCGCCTCAAACGCTTCCATGATGCGGGCATCAATCTCATACAAATTCATAAGCTACCTCCGGTTCATTTGCTCTATTTTCATTTCTCTGATTTCTATGGTTGATCCGGTTCTTCATATCTTTCCGGCACTCCTCACAAGCCAGACCGCCGCCTTCCCGATACGCCCCGCAGTAGTCACATCTTTCCAGCATCCTGTAACTCCTTTTTCTTGTTTGCAAGCTCTTCTAAAAGTCTATCCGTACTACAACCAATATAATTAGTACTGAATGACCAATATTTATAGCAACCAGGGTACCACCCATCTGGATATACACGAATATCCAAGCAACCATTAATGTGTCCATTAAACGTAAAGAACGCCGTAGGCTTGTTTCCTGTAACACTCTGTTCTCTTGCATGCGTGGTATTGATCTCCAACACCATCTCCAGCGCCTCATGAATCTTCTTCCGGCGCATCTTCTCAATTTTCTTTGCCAGTCTCTTCTTCATCAGAATCCCCCTCCAGCTCCATCGGCTCCCTTTTACCTTTAATTGTTGCTTTTACCATTGCATCCTCCCGAATCTCTTGATATAATCAAGTTGTTAATATTTTTATTAATGTGACCGTTCAGCTCTGCCAAGCTGGCGGTCTTTTTCTTTGGTTTCCCATAACCGGTGTACCGGCTGGCGTTAAGCATCGCACCGGCACGGTTCGTCCCGTTGGTTCTTCTACTCATGAGCTTCTAACCACTCCTTCCCTTTGCAGATAACTCCGAGCAACTTTGCAATGTCTTCACCCTTATAGGCTTCCTCTTCTACTTCGAGATATCCGATGAGATAATGCACACACGCTTTGACACGTAATGCATCATCCCTGTAATCATCCTTTGGTTCGAGGATTTCACTAGGCATTCCTTCAACGATTCTTCTAATTTCTTTTGCCATCTTCTCCACCTCCTAATGCAGTACCAAGAGCGCCCCGGTCGCGATCCCTGCAACCGCCGACATCACTACCGCCACCTCTGCCATCAGATGCAGATGCTTGTCCTTCTGTCTCAGCTCCGCTTCCAACGTCTGGATCATCTGGTTGCGCTGGCTCCGCAGGTTCATACACTCGATTTTTCTTTCCTCTCTCATCACGCTTCCTCACTTTCTTCTCATGCTCTCGGCAGGCATATTCTCTGTCGGATTCCCAACACCGCCACTGCTTTCGGCAGTTGTTACATGACACTTTCATACTGCTTGTCCAACACAACCGCCCTCAGGCGGTTTTCTCCTTCTCGTCCTTATGGACTTCATACGTTATTTTCACTCCTTCTTGATCCTCCAAAAGGGCTACTAAAATTGCTACGATTTTATTTACATCCATGCAAAACGCCTCCTTTGTAATCATCATATGTTTCTGCGTTTGTCCCTGTTTCCTTTTGCATTCCGAATCAATCCGGTTCTATCGGCAAATCATCCGTCACACGCTTTTTGAACTTCTTCTGAATTTCTGCCGTTGATACTGGAACTCCTACAAGCTGTACAAAATGTCTCTCTCGCCCGCTGCTGTATGCAACATGGCACTCCTTGAATTTTCTGTCATATATCATGAACGCCATTCGCTTACTGGTAGCTTTCTGGTAAAGTTTAAAACCAGGACTGGAGTCCGGCCAAATCAGATAAAGGCATTCTTTTCCGCCGCCCTCCAACTCCGCATCCAGAAGCCAGTCCACTGATCTGTTTAAGACCTTTGACAGCTTTTCCAAATCATCCAAGTCGATCCGGATCTTTACATTTTCAATTCCCACCAGCCGATGAGGTTTGATTCCTGACTGCTCTGCCAGCTTCTTCTGGGTCCATCCCATTTCTGCTCTGGCTTTGACAATGTTATTTGCAATGTCACAATAAAAATCAAAGCCAATACGTTCCAGAATCTCGTTCTCAATAAAACGCATCTCTTTTGCCTCCCTTCTAGGTTCGCTCTCTTTATTGGAATACGCCTCTTTTTAATTGCCATCCCCATCCTTTTGTCCTATACTGTACTTACAGGCTCCTACCAGAACCGAGTATGATAGAAAGGAGAACGATATGGGCGAATTATCTTCTTATAGAATCCGAAACTATTCTCTCGCTGACTGGAAATATGAAAAAATTATGGAAGAAATAGCTGAATACGAAGCTAAGCTTGATAATGACCATGAAATTGCTTTACGCTTGGCATCGTTTGGTTCTTCGACCGTTATGGTCGTTACATCTGTTGGTTATCAAAATCCAGATATGCTTTATTTTTATGGATTTGTTAACGGAAAGGATGCTCAGCTTATCCAACACGTTAGTCAGCTTAACTTTCTCATTACCTCTGTGGAACGTGAAGACAAAACTAAACCTGCACGTCGCATCGGCTTTCGCACTACCAACGATTCTCAGGAAGACTAGCTTTTGATAATTCCATTGCCATTCTTTCGCATATCTTATCAACCTCAGCATCGCGTGACTGCCCTTGCAGCTTTTCTTCAAGAGCAGTCACTCTTTTCTCTAAAGACGCCCATTTCTTCTTGGATACCCACATTTCGCGATCACCTCCCTTCGACCTGCCAACTCACTCACAGGAACTCCCCCATTGTCTTTTCTCTCTACTTGCCCTATACTGAATTCATAGGCTTCCATCAAAGTCTAATTACACTAGAATGGAGAATTTCATGAAACAATTTTTTCAACATATCATCGCTGAATACCCTATATCCTTCGAATCTCTGATTATATGGGTCAAACTTATTCTTTCAACCGCCATTTCCTATGTAATGGGGCGATATGCTTCAAATAATCCCCGACACAAGGCAATCAATCAAGAGCAACTTGAAAAGGTATATTTACCATTGTATAAACTTCTTTTTGTTCAAGACATCTCAAAACTTGACTGCCAAAGCTTAATAAAACTTTCAAACCGAATGCAGATTATTTTGCGCAAACACTATGAACTGGTCTTTCCTCAACTGCATCAGCTTACCGAAGACTTTCATCAAGCACTACTATTAAAGCAAAATCATCAAGAAATACTTCGCCAAATCAAATATCAAGTTTATGTAGATTATGAATCTCTAAAAAGGAAACTTGGATATCCACATATTAATGCTTTCGAATTGTTTAGGCGAAAAACACTCATTGATAAGATTCGTACTATTTGGGGGTATTTGTTTCTTCTGTATTTATTTCCAGGCGCGTTTCTTAGCGCCGCATTCTCTCCCGTGACTTGGTCGTCTCTCTTGTTCTATTGTATTGGATTTTGTATTATTTCTTATATTGGTGTACAACTTGGATCTAAAAGTTTTTAATCAGCTCTTCCCAAAGTCCATCCCATAAAAATTCCATACAAACTTGCTGGCAAATCTCCGTATTCCGAACGAATCATTAATACGGAGAGCGCAAGCAAGAAAAATATCACGCCCTTTTTCACTTTTCCGCCTCCCTTCTGTCTGCTTGGTTCATCCCAGCAGCTCACTCACAGGAACTCCCATCCGTTCAGCCACTTTTTGTAAAGAATCCAACCTTGGATTTCCATTTTCCCAACCACGGATTGTTCCATTTCCCAAGCCACATTCTTTTTCGAAAACGTATACTGGAATTCCTTCTTTTTTGCAAAATTCTACAACCTTGTTGTACAGCACCTCTTCCCCTCCTTGTCTTTTAGATTTTTTTATAAAATATATTGACAAGTTTTAGAGAATAATCTAATATAAAGATGTCCAATAATTATATAAGATTATCTCTAAAACTCATTTTTTGATTTAGAGCTTTCTCTAAATCACGAGTTCATTATATAGAGTATCTTCTAATTTGTCAAGCTCATATTTAGAGTTTTCTATAATTTTTAGAGGTGTGTAATGAACAGTGTCGAATTGATAAAGAAAATATGTAAAGAACGAAAAATTCCAATTTCCAGACTAGAACGAGAATTGGGTTATGGAAATGGATATATAAATCAATTAAAAAAAGGAACCATTCCTTCCAATCGCGCGGTTGAAATAGCTAATTACCTTCAGATTGAGCTTCCTTATCTTTTATCCGGTGGAAAAGCAGATGACTCCCCAGCACAAACTCCAGAGCTTACTGCCCGCGATGAGCGCGACATAAAGAAAGACCTTGATAACATCATGGATAAAATCCGAAACGGCGAAGATGGACCTCTGTATTATGGTGATACAGAAATTGACAGCGCTTCCCTGAGCCTGCTCCAAAACGCATTCGAATACGCGCTTAGGGAAACAAAGAAAGAAAATAAAGTAAAGTACAATCCAAATAAGAATAAAAAGTAGGTGGTACTTTTTGGAAACAATTGATCATAAAATCCGCAGGCTAATCCGGTACTATGAACGCATGGCTGGAAGCCGGAACCCTATAAAGATTGCTGAATATGCCAATATTCGCATAGCAATTCTCCCGCTTGGAAACATTGCTGGAAACTACAAGCTCATAAATCGAAAGCGCTGGATCTTCATCAATGACAGCATCCCGGCGGACAGTCCGCTCTTCGAAGTAGTCGCGGCACACGAACTCGGGCACGCACTTTTACATAGAAAAGAAAATTGCGCGTTCATAAAAAACAAAACCTTGCTTCTCACATCTGGCATTGAACGGGAAGCAAACGAATTTGCGGCTCAACTGCTTATATCGGAGGATTTGCTACAAGCTTATTCCGGATGCACGCAGAGCCAGTTCTGTGATTGCACGGGATATCCGATGGAATTGATTGAGTTAAGATTAAAATAGCCTATGGCATTTTAATAAAAACACGTTAAGGAGAAAAACATGGAACCTTTAACCACAGAAGAGGCAACTCGCCTTATAAAGCTTACCAAACAATCTCTTATCGATATTTTATCCTCTCCAGACCCTGGTGCCAATGTTGAATTTGATGCCAGCCACGAAGATACTGGTGATTTATTTACTGTTAAAATTTATAGAGGAAAAATAAATAAAAACAAATATAATTATGGTGCCAGAATTTCAAAAAATGGTATAATATTGTTGGAATTACATATAAATGCAGGTAATATACATGTGAATCCTAACGGTCAAAAAATCACAGGATCGCATTGGCACTATTACACACAAGAGAACGGAATTAAAAATGCATTTCCAGCAGATGATCTGGACTCTAATGATTTTGTTAAAAATACATTATTGTTCCTTGAAGAATTTCACATTGTGAAGACTCCTACCATTAATCATCAAATTGATTTATTTTAACAGCAGAAAGGAGTGTATATTATGGATATTCAAAAATGTATTAATGATTATGCCGATTGGCTAAAAAGCGAAATTACCTTTACCAAAATGGGAGAATATTTTGAAATTACCACTCCTTTCTTGGACTCGTACAACGATTACTTTCAAATATATGTTCGCCAAGACGGGGAAAATGTTCATTTTTCAGATGATGGTCAAACATTAAATAGCCTTGCAATGAGTGGTTTTCAGCTAACACCTAATAGAAAAGTACAGCTCAAAAATATTCTGTCTCAATATGGAATTAAGCTTAAACAAAATGAATTAATCGCAGTTGCGCCTATGCATGATTTTCCACAAGCAAAACATATGTTTGTGCAGGCAATGATTCGTGTTAGTGATTTATATATGACTTCGAGAACTAAAGTTTCCTCGCTGTTTCTTGATGATATTCAGGAATTTTTTCATCAAAACCATATTTATTGTACAGAAGATGTTCAATTTAGGGGAAAATCAGGATTTTTTCATAATTATGATTTTGTTTTACAACGAACCCAATTCAAACCAGAGCGCTTGTGTATGGCAATTAACAATCCAACAAAGTCTACCATTGGAAATGCATTATTTTCATGGAATGATACCAAAAGCACCAGAAAAAAAGATAGCCAATTAATCGTTCTGCTTAATGACAATAATAACTTCAACAAAAATATTACTGACGCTCTAACAAACTATGACGTAAAGTCGATCTTGTGGAGCGAGCGGAGCAGTCGTTCTAGCCTAGACTTATTATCTGCATAAATTTTTATTTTTTTACTTTGCAATCTTTTACGTTATATAAATAGCAAAACCGCCCGGTATTGGCGTACCGAACGGCTTCACATAGATTTTCTCTTACAGGCTGCCCTGAAAGATATGAATCAGACTAGAACACCTGAATTATATCATCTCCAGAGCGTCCTGGCAAGGGGCGTTATTTTTATACCCATTTTCACGTAAACTACTAGAGGAGATGATATCATGAAGCACTCTACTTTTCCATCCATCCCCCTGCGCGCTGGTATTTACATCCGCGTCAGCACGGAAGAACAGCATTTAAACGGCCTGTCTCTCCCCGCCCAGCGCCTTGCACTGGAGGACTACGCCAACAAAAACGGCTATATCATCGCCGGAGTCTATGCCGATGAGGGAATCTCTGCCCGGAAAAGTATGTCCCGGCGCAAAGGTCTTATGCGGCTGCTGGAGGACGTGCGGAAAGATAAAATTGACATGATTCTGGTAACCAAGCTCGATCGCTGGTTCCGGAATATCAAAGACTACAATATTACCGAAGAAATATTAAGAGAACACCACTGTTACTGGAAAACCATTTTTGAAAATTATGATTCTTCGACCGCGAACGGTCAGATGGTTATCAATATCATGCTATCCGTAAACCAGGCGGAATGCGATCGAACCTCCGAACGTATTAAAGCTGTTTTCGACTATAAGCGTTCAAAGGGAATGTGCGTGACCGGAATGTGTGCGCCCTACGGTTACATCATCGAAAATGGCTACATCAAAAAAGATCCGGCTACTCGGTCCGTCGTCGAGGACGCCATCCAACATTATTTTTCCTGCTTTTCCATTCGTCACACGACGCGGTATATCGCTGACAAATACGGCGAAAACGCCCCCAGCTATTACAAGGTTGATAAAATATTCCATAACCCCAAATACGCGGGAATTGACAAGGATGGTGCACCTTATTGTGAACCCTATATGACGATGGAGCAATATCATATGCTCCTTAAATCCAGGCAGGCAAAATCATGGAGTCCTTCCGGATATGTATACATATTCAGTTCCCTGATTACCTGTCCGATCTGCGGATGCAAATTCTCCGGCCGGCAGCGGAAAGCGATCCGGAAAAACGGCGCCGTTTACTGCGACACCCGCTATAACTGCATGGGGAAATTTCAGTACCATTCCGGAGCCTCGCTTCGTGAAAGCGCGATCGAAGCCTATCTGCTTGAACACATTGACTCCTTCATTGAGTCCGCTCAGGTAAATCTTTATATGGACGCAGGCAACGCATCGCCGAAGCCCGCCCGCTCCGCTCAATCAGTACAGGAAGAATTGAACCGCCTAAATACCATGTACCAAAAAGGGCGGCTGTCAGAAGAATATTATGATCGGGAATATGAGCGCTTGACCGCTCTCCTATCCACATCTGATGATCGCCAACTTGAAGAAAAACGGAAGCGTCTGAAATGTGTAGAACGGCAATTCTCCGGTGACTGGAAAGTTTTATATAAACGCCTGGATAATTCCCATAAACGGGCGTTCTGGAAACAAACGATCGAAGAAATTTTAGTAGATCCTGATACACGAAAAATTAAAGACGTGAAATTGCTTATATAAGAAAACAAGGGCAGTATTCTATCTTACACGGTCGAGTTCGAGCCCTTCGCCACCACCCTTGAAACCGAAGGAAATGGCACCGTTGTCGCCTCGCTCGGCGTCGATTCCGGTTATGTCCCCTACACCGCCTACTGTGCAAAGCAGAGCTATCTAAATAGGCATCCGGAAATTATCCAGTCGTTCACGAATGCCATCCAGAAGGGCTTAGCTTACGTCAACTCCCACAGTGCGGACGAAATCGCCGAGACAATCCAACCTCAGTTTCCGGAAACAGACCGCGCGGCAATCGCCCGCATCGTTGAACGCTACAAAGCGCAGGACACCTGGAAAAATGATACCATTTTCCACAAGGACAGCTTTGAGCTTCTGGAAAATATTCTGGAAGAAGCAGGTGAACTCAAGGAACGGATTCCTTATGAAAAACTGGTAACGACCACGTATTCTGAAAAAGCGGCTGGATTGCAGAATGAATAACCAGCAAAAAAGAATGTGCCTTGGCACATTCTCGCGCCGAGCGCGGTCGCTTGCGACAACCTACATCTTCGCGCGAGTGCGCATCATTGGCACGTTAGTGCCTTTTTGTGTAATAGGGAATTCCAAGGAATTTCCTATTACACAAAAAAGCTGTCATGTATCACTATTCAAACATGACAGCTCTTTATTTCTATGCCGCAAACACTCCCATTACCTTCTTAAAATAGTCCCATAGTCCCGCTTTCTCCACCGTTTCTGCCGCTTCTATCTCCACACTTCCCAATTCCCGTCCATCCAGCCGGTAAACCAGATGTCCGATCACATCGCCCTCCTGAATCGGCGCTTTGCGGGATTCTTCCATCATCCACTCTTTTTCGATTCCATCCAGATTCTCTCCTCCCATCGAAAGATAAGAAAAGGTTCCTCGCAGACGTCCTGCAACCTGTTCCTGGATGCCGCCCGCCACCATCGTTTCCGGCACAGCTCCCGGATTGTCATCTTTGTAAAGATGACAATTTGCAAACCCATAATTTAACAATGTGACCGCATCCGCAAACCGCGCCTTATAATCCGGTGCTGCCAGAATGACGGCAATCAGATCAACTCCATCTTTCCGCCCGGTTGCGGACAGGCAATATTTTGCCAGCGATGTAGAACCTGTTTTCAGTCCCGTCACTTCAAAATTTGTCACCATTTTCAGCAGCTTATTCGTATTGGAAAGTCCAAATTCTTTCTCTCCCTGCTTGGTCCGGTGCGTTATATTTTCCATCCAGATCGTTGAATACTGAAAAATTTCCGGATACTTCGTGATCAATTCCCGCGACATGAGGGCAATGTCGCGCGCCGACATCGCGTGCGTCGTAGACGCCGTCAGACCACAGCAATCCTCAAACTTTGCTGTCTCCATTCCAAGCCCTTTCGCCCGCTCGTTCATCATCGCAACAAATGCCTCCTCACTGCCGCCGATATACTCTGCCATTGCCACACTGGCATCATTTCCCGATGCAATGACGATGCACTTGATCAGCGTTTCGACCGTCTGTACCTCCCCTTCTTCCAAAAACACCTGAGATCCCCCCATGGATTTCGCATGGGCGCTGGTCGTGACCTCATCCTGCAAATGAATTTTTCCCGAATGTAACGCATCAAAAATCAAAAGCAGAGTCATAATCTTCGTCACGCTGGCTGGATTTCGCGCCTCGTCCGCATTTTTTTCATACAAAACAGTTCCGGTGGACGCCTCCATGAGGATCGCCTCCGGTGCCCGGATGGGAAGCTCAGCGGCATTTTCTGCTGCCTGCGCTGTCTCTGCGGTTACTGAAACGGGAATCCACAGTTCCTCCGCGTAAGATGTGAGCATACCACTTCCCCCCAATTTACCAATTCCAAGCTGTATGCCTGACACACATTCTCCCATCGTAAGCACAACCGCTACACCAATCGCTGCCAGCCCTCTCCAAGCATTTTTATTTAAATACTCTCTTCTCCTGTCTCTGCCCCCTTTGTCCCAACACATACATTCTTTTTCCCGAAACAGCTTCTTTTTCACAAACCAACACCATTTTTCCACACGCTTCCATTTCAAATACCACGCCTCTCCCTGCATGATACATTTTTCATTCATATCTTCCTCCGCCTGCACATACTCTCTTCTCAAGATATGGCATATCCGCCCGTCCCTATGCCAAAGAGAATTGTAAGAAACTGTCATAGACCACCTTTCCTTTTTATGGTATACTATAAGAACACAGACAGGCTTATAAAAACGTTTTCCGCTCTCTTTCTTGCTGTGTCGAGTCGGTGGCAAACTTTCTCGGCCTGTTATTACTATCTGACGCAAAAAACGACAGATAAATATGAATAAACAAAAGGTGAAAACTATGATGAGAAGAAATTCCTCCCTTGGAAGCGTTGGATTTTCTGCACGTGGCGGACGTTCCAGGCGACGGCACGGCGGTTCCTCTAAACTTCCGTATTTAATTTTAATCGGCATTCTGATTGTACTGCTTGGAATTGCCGCGTTCCTCTGGGTGCGCCGCTCTCCGGCAGCACATGTATCTTCGGTTCCAGCGACAACCGAAACGGATTCTGAAAATGGAGTAATTTCCCTTGATAATGCATCTGCACCTGCTGATGACAGCCTCGAGGGTGTCATCGCTCAGGCAAAGCTTCTGGCAGACGGTTATGACTATGACGGGGCAATCAATCTCCTGTCCAGCAGTACATACGCATCTGACGAGTCCGTGACGGCAGCGATCGACGAATACAACGCCACCAAAGAAACACTGGTGCGCGCTGATCCGCGTAAGGTAACGCATGTATTCTTCCATACACTGATTATGGATACCTCGAAAGCATTTGACGGCGACAGCCGCGAAAAGGGTTATAATCAGGTCATGACGACCAAGGATGAATTTATGAAGATTCTCCAGTCGATGTATGAGCGCGGTTTCGTTCTGGTACGTCTGCACGATGTAGCATATGAGGTGACCGCAGAGGACGGTTCCAGGCATTTCCAGGAGGGCGATATCATGCTTCCGGAAGGTAAGAAACCGTTCGTCATGTCACAGGATGATGTCTGCTACTACGAATACATGGATGGCGATGGCTTTGCCTCCCGTATGATTATCGGCGAGGATGGCAAGCCAACGAACGAGATGAAGATGGACGACGGTTCTGTTTCCGTCGGTTCCTATGATCTGGTGCCGTTACTGGATGATTTCATCAAAGAGCACCCGGATTTCTCCTACCGCGGCGCAAAAGCGTGCATTGCTTTTACCGGTTACAATGGCATCCTGGGTTACCGCACCGATTCCGCCTACAATACTGACGAGTACAAAGCGGAACACCCGGATTTCAACTTTGAGGAAGAACGCGCCAACGCAGCAAAAGTCGTCCAGTGCCTGCGCGACGACGGTTTTGAAATTGCCTCCCACAGCTGGGGCCACCGCAACATGGGTACGATCCCAATGGATAAATTCCGTGAAGATACCGATAAATGGGCAAATGAAGTCGAAACGCTGACCGGTCCGTGTGATATCATCCTCTTCCCGTTTGGAAGCGATATTGGGGACTGGCATCCGTATGATACAAGCAGCGAGCGCTTCCAGTACCTGTACAACAAGGGATTCCGTTACTTCTGTAACGTAGATTCCTCCCAGTATTTCGTCCAGATCGGCGACGATTATATGCGACAGGGGCGCCGGAACCTCGACGGCTACCGGATGTATTATGACCTTCCGGAAAGTGGAGTCGGCGGCGACCATTTGAGTGACCTGTTTGATGTCAACGAGGTATTTGACCGGTCAAGACCTACTCCGGTGCCGAAGATGACGGAGTAAGATAAAGCTGTAATCCAATTTTAAATAAAAGAAAGAGAAATCGAGCATTTGTTCGATTTCTCTTTCTTTTTTAAAAACCCCGGAGTCTTCCACACTCCGGGGCACACCTTTTCTTTCAAACACAGCTTTCCGTTGCAAATCTTAGAACTGCACAATCTCCTCAATCGGCTCTGCCTTTTCCACGTAATCTGCATAAAGCATCGGACCTTCACCCTCATACTCCGGCATATACTCATATTCTACGCGGGCACGTACTTTGACCCAGTCTTTCGTCTCAAGCAGACGGGCATTTTTTGCCTTGCACATGAAACCTAAGAACGTCATATCTGCCTCGCAACAGGTCATCGCCATACGTCCAGGAACAAAGTTGTTCTTCGGGAAATCCGGGGTTTTCAGTACCATGCCGGTAAATTCAACGGTCTTTCCACGGTAACGGTCCGGTTTATCCATCGCATCAATATACCAGATACCATATGCCTCCGGCGGAATCTCGATCACTTCGGCATTGACATCAAATGGAAGATCCGCTTCGGTCACTTCCTCAATTTCGCCCTCTGCGTCCTCAAACACGATCTGAACCTGCGGGTTCATGCCCTTTAAAGTACGGCGGTATACATCCAAATCCTCGATCTCGTCGCAACGGTTCATGATAATCATTTCCGTGTTGCGGACCATGGCACCAATCAATGGTTTCATGTTCTGCAGGTATAAATCAAATGTGGAACCATCGATGATCGTAATCTGCTGATACAGATCCCAATCGTTCGGAAGTTTCAGGGCATCCAGATTCCACATACCGTTCCACTCCATCAGAACTCGCTCCGGATTGTAAAGAAGCTCCAGATCCTGTAGGTATTCCGGCGTCAGCTTTTCCGCTTCCTCTATATAAACAACCGCTGTATGAGTCTGCTTTAAAAGCTCCTCATCATACTCTTCCTCGCCCTCTTCGCAGACAATCAGAAGTGTTTTTCCTTCGGTCTGGAAATAATCCTGCTGCATTGTAAATTTAATAAACTGGGTTTTTCCAGCTTCCAGAAAACCATTGATGAGAAACAACGGCATCTTATCTTCATTCATAGTTCATTCTCCTTGTATTTACGCGTTGAACGCTGCCTTCAGACCCTCTTCGTCCAGCTCGGCACCGATCACGCACACCTTTCCGGTAAAATCCGGTGCTCCCTCACGGATCTCAGCCTGCTCCGGAACCATATCAAAATGCAGCCATACGCCCTTTTCTTCACTCGGAACCATGCCTTTCGCACGCAGAACCTCGCCGTATTTATCACCATAAGCCAGATCATCCAGAATCTTCTGCAGATCTTCTTTCTTCATCACGCCGACATTCTCCAAGCCCCAGCTTGTAAATACATCATCTGCATGATGGTGTCCTTCGTGATCGTGGTGGTGGTCATGGCAGCCACAGCCACACTCGTCATCATGGTCATGATGATGGTGCTCATGATCGTGATCATGACAGCCACAATCGCAGTCATCGTCATGGTGATGATGCTCGTGATCATGATCATGGCAGCCACAGTCGCAATCATCGTCATGGTGGTGATGCTCATGATCGTGGTCATGGCAGCCGCAATCGCAGTCATCGTCATGATCATGATGGTGATGATGCTCATGCATATGCTCTCTTGCCTCTTTCATCAGCTCCTCTGCCATATCGTCTTCCTGCTCGATCATCTCAAGAAGCTGTGCGCCGGTCAGCTCGCTGCATGGAGTGGTCACGATGGTTGCCTTTGCATTGTGCTGGCGAAGCATCTCAACCGCGCCCTGTACCTTCTTCGGATCCGCTACATCGGTACGGCTTAACACGATCGTGCCTGCATTTTCGATCTGGTTGTTGAAAAACTCACCGAAGTTCTTCATATACATACGGCATTTGTTGACATCTACCACGGTAACCGCACTGTTTAACATAACCTCAATCTCAGAAGCTACATTTTTTACTGCATTCATAACATCAGACAGCTTGCCGACGCCTGACGGCTCGATGATAACACGATCCGGCTGATATTTGGTCAGAACTTCCTCGAGGGAACGTCCAAAATCGCCGACCAGAGAGCAGCAGATACAGCCGGAGTTCATCTCACGGATCTCGATGCCAGCGTCTTTTAAAAAACCGCCGTCAATGCCGATCTGTCCAAATTCATTTTCAATCAGAACGACTTTCTCGCCTGAAATTGCTTCTTTTAAAAGCTGTTTAATAAACGTAGTCTTTCCTGCACCCAGGAAACCGGAAATAATATCAATCTTTGTCATTTTACTTACCTTCTTTTCTGTACAAATGTGTACTGACTGTAAATCATTGTCCGCCCGGTACCTGACATCCCGGCAATGCATAGCTTTACATCGCCCGAATCTGCCGAAGTTCCGATCAGCCACTTATTATTTTACACAAATACCTAGTAAAGTCAAGCATCGGCAAAATCCCGTTACTGGGCGCGTGTGAACAGTAACTTTTTTAGCCTCACATATATGCAGCCTTTTTGAGACCAAAAACGCCCTATAAAGACACAGTAATCGTCCGCTTCCAGCTCGCCCCAGCATACACTGCCGTGATAAGCTCTGCCAGCCAGAACGCGTGCCAGACACCGATAGGACCGATGATCCGGCTGAGCACAAATGCGATCGGAATGATAATCACAGCATAGCGCATCAGGGAAATTTTCAGAGATTTAAGTCCCATTCCAAGTCCCTCAAACGCGCCAGAAGCAATGACGGAAACCGTTGACATGACAAAGCCCGGGCTGATGAGCCGGAGCGCCGTTCTGCCGATCTCCACCGTCGAAGGCGTCTGCGTAAACAGCCCCATCAGGAAATCCGGCACCAGCTCGCCAAGCAGGGTTCCCGCTGTCATGATAATGCCAACAATCATGAAGGCCGCGCGGAAGATCTTTTTCACCCTCTCCTGCTCGCCTGCACCGTAATTGTAACCGATCAGCGGGCGCATTCCCTGCACCACGCCGCTGGCTCCCTGATAAAGCAGTGCCTGCAGCTTGTAGTAAACACCCAGCACCAGAATATATACCTGCGAAAATGGTGCCAGAATCGCATTGAGCGCCGTCAGAAGCAGGGATGTCAGCGCCATATTGAGTGTTGCCGCGATTCCGACTGAATACATACCGCCGCAGATCTCCTTCGACGGACGCATTTCCCGCAGCGAAATCTCCACATTTAACGGTTTCACATGGTTTAAAATCAAATAAAACAGCAGCGACGCCGTCTGCCCGATTCCTGTCGCCCACGCCGCACCGCGGATTCCCAGTTCCGGCATGGGGCCTAATCCAAAGATAAAGATCGGGTCCAGCACGATATTGACGACGCATCCAATCAAGACGGCTGCCATCGATATTTTCATCTTTCCAACCGACTGGTAGACCTTTTCATATGCCATTCCCATCGTGTCGATCGTTGAAAACAGAAACACATTGCAAAAATACGTCAGTCCGTAGGAAATCGTTACCTCATCGCTCGTAAACATCCGCAGGAAATACGGAATCACCGCCATTCCTAAAATCGTTAAAATCATTCCATGTAAGGCACTTAAAAATACTCCCTGCGATGCTGTCTGGTTCGCCATCCGTGTTTTTCCTTCGCCAAGGCGTCTCGCCACCATCGCATTGATACCAACGCCAAACCCAACCCCGGCTGCGTGCGCGAGGTTCTGGATCGGATAGACAAGCGAAACCGCCGTCATCGCGTCCTCACTGATCATTGCCACGAAAATGCTGTCCACGATATTGTAGAGTGCCCCGGCGATCATCGATATGATGACCGGGATTCCCATCGAAAGCAGCAGCGGGACAACTGGTTTTTCTTTCATGTAGGTCTGATCCATTTTTCCATCTCCATTCCTTTTTTATTTTTCACTTTTCATGAGCGTTTCTGACACATTCTTCGCAGAAAAAAAACACCTGGGGTTCTTCTGCAAAGCATTTCTTATCAAATAAAAAAGAGACTACGGACTTTACTGTTTATCTCAGAAACAGTACAAACCCTATAGTCTCTTTAACGCTTAGACAAGCTATTCGATTTTCGTTTTCTATCGCCGACCAGCAACTCTGCAAGCTTTTGCTGGCGATCTGCCCATTCCGGCAACCGGATATTATTATAACCGCAAGCCATTTTATTTGTCAACCACTCCCCGGCAAATTCCTGCTGCCACCACGTTTTCTTACGGCACTTTCGGTTCCAAAAGTGCCTACCCGTGAACAGAAACATGAGCATACAGAATGTGTATGTTCTACAAAAAACATCCTATTTGCGGGCAGTAGCAGCTATCCCTCTCTGTATCAGCGAAAAGAGCAGAAACGCCGCCAGATCCACCACAACAACGCTCGCGCCCGCCGGTGTTGAGTACGTGTAAGACATCACCATTCCTCCAAAGAAACAGATCAGCGACAGAATCCCCGATGCGATGACCACCCCCCGGAAGCTCTTGAACACCCGCATGGAGGTCAGAGCCGGGAAAATAATCAGACTGGAGATCAGCATCGCGCCCATCATCCGCATTCCAATCACGATCGTGATCGCGGTCAGAACCGCTATCAGCACGTTATAGAGCGACACATTGACGCCGGTCGCCTTGGCAAAGCTCTCATCAAAGGTAACCGCAAATACTTTGTTATAGCAAAAAAGATATAATCCAAGCACCACCATGGAAAGCACCGCCGCAAACTGGACATCTTCCCGGCTCATCGCGAGAATGCTTCCAAACATATAGCTGCTGACATCGGTCGTCATACCGGTTGTCAGGGAAGTTACGATAATACCGATTGCAAGCGCACTGGCCGAGATCATCGCAATCGCAGCGTCACTCTTTACTTTTCCATGTTCCGTGATCCGCAGCAGGAAAAATGCCGCCAGCACGACCACCGGAATCGAAACCTTTAAAGGTGACCAGCCTGCCGCCAGTGCAATCGAAAGGGATCCGAACGAAACATGGGATAAACCGTCTCCAATCATTGAGTAGCGTTTCAGCACCAGGCTGACACCCAGCAGAGAGGCGCAGAGAGAGACTAAAAGACCGCCGATCAGCGCCCGCACCATAAACGGGTATGATAACATTTCAGATATAATTCCCATCTTCTACACCTCCTTCTCCGCATTTCTGTCTTTCAAATGCTGTTTCGTTTCAGAATCAGTTTCCGAACCCATTTCCGGCTTCTGCATCTTCCTGATTCCATCCTTCTGCATCGGCACTCCGCATCTGTGCCCCAGAGTTGCCAGCTCTTCCCGTCCCAGGAAAGAATGAGCAATCTCACTCTTCACATATTCTTTCATCGTACCCCAGAACAGCGGCTTCTGCCGCATCTGCAAAATTTTTCCTCCCTGATGCACAATATTTGCCATATCATGGGAAACCATCAGGATTGCAACCTTTTCTTCCTGATTCAGTTTCCGGATCAGCTGGTAAAAGTCCAGAATCGCCGACGGATCGAGTCCCGTGATCGGCTCATCGAGAATCAACAACTTATCCGTCGCACAGAGCGCCCGCGCGATCAGAACACGCTGTTTCTGACCGCCGGAAAGCTCTCTGAAACAGCTTTTTTCCAGATCACGGATTCCCAGACGATCCAGATTTGCCCGCGCCTCTTTCTTTTCTTTCATCGAATAAAACGGGCGGCTGCCGCGTTTTCCCAGGCACCCGGAGATAACCACCTCAAACACAGTCGCTGGAAAGTCCTTCTGCGCGTCGGTCTGCTGCGGCAGGTAACCAATACCGGCTTTTTTTAATTCTTCCGAATATTCAATCCTGCCCGAAGTCGGTTTTAAAAGTCCCAGAATGCCCTTCATCAGGGTACTTTTTCCCGAACCATTTTCCCCGACAATGCAGATGTAATCGCCCTCATTTACCTCCAGGTTCACATCCAGCACCGCATCCTGGTTTTCATAACCAAAACCTACATGCTCACATTTTAAGAGTAATCCCATCTATAATTCCTTTCACTACTGCTCTACTCTTCTATTGTCATAAACATTCACCATGGCTAAAGACTTTTCCCATAATCATCTATTCTTTTTATGACAATCCCTTTTTCAAGTTCTTTACGTTCTGCTCCATCAATTCCAGATAGGTAACGCCCGAATCAAACTGGTGTCTCGTCACATTGTGGCAGGAGTGGAACAACAGTGGTTCCGCGCCCGTCTCTTCCCCTATGATCTCCGCCACGCGCGGGCTGGAAAGCTCCAGGTAATAGACGGCTGGTATCTGTTCCTCCCGCACCTTATCGATCAGGTAGGCGATGGTCTTGGCACTCGGCTCCGTATCCGTACTGCATCCTGAAAATGCCGCCCTGTATTCCAGCCCATACTCATCGAAAAAGTACCGGAGTGGAAATTTATCACCGAAAACGACGAGACGGCGCTTGGCATGGGAGACAACTTCTCTGAATTCTGCATCCAATTCCGTCAATTTATCCTGATAGGACGCGCAGTTTTCCGCATAGGAAGCCGCGTGCGCCGGATCTTCCTGTGCCAGCACCTCCGCCAGCACGCCGGCCAGCTTTTTCGCATTGACCGGGGATGTCCAGATGTGCTCGTCATATTCAATCTCGACGCCGTGACCATCGTCCTCATCCAGATACTCCTGAGCGTGATCTTCATCATGAACCGCCACATCTTCCATATCATGCTCATCCTCGCTGTGAATATGCTCTTCTGTGTCGTGTTCTTCTTCACTGTAAACATGGTCCTCTGGCTCATGTTCTTCTTCACTGTGAGCATGATCTTCCAACTCATGATCGTGATCACCCGCATGAACTGTTCCATCCGCATGAACATGCGTATGTCCATGATCGTGCGCCTCTCCATCTTCCATGCCCTCGACGATCTCCTCCTGCACTACATCCACGCAGTCCATCATCGTCACGACGCGCTTCGGTCCGGTGCCTTCCCCGAAGGAATCAAGCACCTGCGAAAGCCACTGTTCCATCGTACCGCCGTTGCAGACTAACAGATCTGCATTCTGGATCGTGATCATGTCCGCCGGCGTCGGCTCGAACGAATGGCTGTCCATGCCCGCCGGAACAACCATCGTCAGCCGGATCGAATCCCCGGCAATCTGCCGGAGAAAATCGTAATACGGAAATAGCGTCGTCACAACGTTTAAGCGCGTATCACCAGACGCATCTGCCCCTTTTAACGGATTCGACGATGAATCAGACGATGCAGTTCCCCGCCGTGGCGTACACGCTGTAAGAACACAGGAAAAGGCAATCAAAAAAGCAAGCATCCATGATATCCATTTACATTTAAATCCATTCTTGTGTTTTACCATATTTCTTTTTTACCCTTAACTTCTTCTATTTCAGTAAATGTTTTTCAATAAACATTTCGAATTACTCTTTCAAATATCATTTTCTTTCACAACTGTTTCTCTTTTCACAGCTATGAACAAACACAGACACTACTCCATTCTTCCATGTGACTCATTCTTTTTCTTCACAATCTCCGCTACTTCCGACGGATGTGCCACAATATACTGCGGGTGGCAGCCTTCCAGCTCTTCCCGGTCACGGAAGCCCCAGAGCACGCCGACCGTGTCCATTCCGGCATTCAGCCCAGTTTCCATATCTGTATTCGTATCGCCCAGATACAGACACTCTTCCTGTTTTATACCCAGTTCCCGGCAAATGGCGAACACCCCGTCTGGAGCCGGTTTTTTCGGCGTTCCCGCCTGCTCACCGCGCACCACATCAAAATATCCTTTCCCAAAGAATGTCTCAATATTCACAATTGCCTGATCATGCGGCTTGTTCGAAAGGACAGCCACATGTACATCCATCTCTTTTAACGACGCCAGCAGTTCCCGGATACCGTCATATGGCTCTACGTCTTTCAGGCAGTATTTAGAGAAATTCTCCATATAAATCGGAAGCGACGCTTCATAATGAACCAGCTTCTCGTCCCCCGCCAGCACCAGCGCGCGCTTCATCTGCATCCGGTATCCATTTCCCACGATCCGTTTCGTTTCCTCCGGTGTAACATGGCGCAGTCCGAATGCATCCAATGTTAAATTTGTCACATAAGTCAGCGCATAAACCGTATTTAAAAGAGTTCCATCCAAATCAAATATACATAAGCGGTACATTGCGTTTCTTCCTTTCTGTTTCCATCTTTTCTTATAACTTTTTTGTTACTGTTCACGCATACGTGCTCAGTAACGGAATTTGCCGTGGCTTCGCATTTAAATACGGCAAATTCCTGCTGCCACCACGTTTTCTTACGGCACTTTCGGTTCCAAAAGTGCCTACCTGTGAACAGTACCACTTTTTTCCCCTCACAGCCGTTTCATACTTTCACAGCTACAGGCAATCATCCATACAAACTCCTCTTCGACCAAACATATCGCCCCGCAAATCACGATGTTTCCTGCCTCTCCTTCTGCATCTGCTCTTCACGCTCCCGCTTCGAGAACACGCATCCGCAGTAATTCTGACGGTATAGATGATACTGCGCCGACAGCTCGATCGAGCGCTTATATCCCTCTTTTTTCTTGAAATCCGACGGCAGAAATGCCACATGATACTCTTCTCCCATCGCCTGCCCGATCGTATTGAGGCGCCCGGCATTTTTGAGCGGACTGATCGTGAGGGTCGTCGTGAACCAGTCATAGCCGCCCTCGGCTGCCAGCTTCGCCGCTTCCCGTAGGCGCATCTCAAAACAAATACCGCAGCGCTCGCCGCCCTCCGGATCCTTCTCATGCCCCCGGACTGCCTCATAGTAGCATTCCGGGTCGTATTTTCCTTCTACAAACCGGATCGGATGCACCGCTGGAAGCTCCCGGATCAGCCGCTGTACCTCCTCCGTGCGCGCCTCATATTCCTCTTTCGGTGAAATATTCGGATTGTAGTAGAACACCGTAATTGAAAAATACTGCGACAGATATTCCAGCACGTAGCTGCTGCACGGCGCACAACAGCTGTGGAGAAATAAAGTCGGAACTCTGCCGTCCCGGACTGCTGCATCCAGCACTTTTTCCATTTCTTTCTGATAATTCCGTTTCGCCGTCTGTGTCTTTCTGGCTGGCGGATTTTTCATTGGTTCCGACATTTTTCTCTCCTCTTTCTATAAGTTCCCATCTGTCCGTGCATTTTCCTTCCAGCACGCGATATTTCTATCCGAAACGCTTCTTTCCTGACAAACATCATTTCCATCCTTAGACGTCATATGAAGATATGCACAATAATTCATATTCTCCAAAACTTGAAAAAGCAGCCTGTACCCACGGACGGGTACAAACTGCTTTATCTTTTTATTAAACCTTTCAGGAAATTCCAAACAAATTTCCCTTTTTACCAAAATGATACAACTCTTACAGGAAATCGCGAATCCGCTTGCTCCGGACCGGATTTCTTAATTTACGAAGTGCTTTTGCCTCGATCTGGCGGATACGCTCTCTCGTTACGTTGAATGCTTTTCCGACCTCTTCCAGGGTTCTCGGATGTCCATCCTCCAGACCAAACCGGAGAATAATAACCTGACGCTCTCTCTCCTTCAGGTCTCCAAGCAATGCATCGATATGCTCACGCAGCATAACAGATTCTACATTACCTTCCGGCGTTACCACGTTGCCGTCCGCTACGAAATCACCCAGATTGGAATCGTCTTCCTCACCGATCGGGGTTTCCAGGGAAGCTGGCTCACGTGCGATCTGCATGATCTCCATGACCTTATCCTCGGACATGCCAAGCGCCTCGGACAGCTCTGCCACCGACGGCTCATAGCCCAGTTCCAGCGTCAGCTTACGCTGCATCTTGGACATCTTGTTGATCGTCTCTACCATATGCACCGGGACACGGATAGTTCTCGCCTGATCCGCCAGAGCCCTTGTAACAGACTGACGAATCCACCAGGTCGCATATGTACTTAACTTATAACCCTTTGTATAATCAAACTTCTCAACGCCCTTAATAAGACCCAGATTGCCTTCCTGAACCAGATCCAGAAAGCTCATGCCGCGTCCTGTATAGCGCTTTGCAATGCTGACAACCAGGCGCAGGTTTGCCTCAATCAGGCGCTCTTTTGCATTCACATCACCCTCTGCTTTGCGCTTTGCAAGGCGGATCTCCTCCTCCGCGCTCAGAAGCGGAACGGTACCGATCTCTTTCAGGTACATGCGGACCGGATCTTCCGTGCCGATTCCCTCTAACAGATCGATCGCATCCAGATCGATATCCTCTTCCTCGTTCTTGAGGAATTCATCATCCACATCATCATCGAGCATCGAATCATTTTCCTTGAGAATCGAATCATCGATCACCTCCGGAATGACATCAATATTATTCTGCTCCAGATAATTGTAAATCTGCTCCATCTGCTCTGTCTGCAGATTATCGCCCATAAAAAAGTTATTGATCTCTGTCACGTCCAGCGCGTTCTGCTTGGACTTTGCTAACTCTACCAGTTTCCTTAACTTACCTAAAAAATTTTCTTTCTCCACGAATTAACGTCCTTTCGATTTATTTCGCTTAGAAGTTTCTTTATATCTAACGTGATATTGTCCCTCGATTGTTTGTGTGCTCTTATTTCCCTGCACCTTTCCCTGCAATATCCCGAAAGTACATTATATACGATTAAATTCTATTTTTCAACAATTTTCGAAATTTTTCGATCTATTTCTATTTAGGCAGTTACTGTTCACGCATACGTGCCCAGCAACGCAATTTGCCGTGGCTTCGCATTTAAATACGGCAAATTCCTGCTGCCACCACGTTTTCTTACGGCACTTTCGGTTACAAAAGTGCCTACCCGCGAACCGTAACTTCAGGCACCCTGATCGCAATCTCTCTTGGTTTATTTTCAATCACGACCTCTGTCTGACTTCCACCAAACTCACCGTCCAGCGACCAGTCCACCAGCTCCTCCGACTGTACCGTCAGTTTCGAGGTGCGGAACTTGAATACGCATTCATTTTCGCCCTCTCTCTGAATCAGATAAGCAGCAATACTTGCAATGTCAAGCGGCGTGCGCGGTTTCCGGACCAGAAGCACCTCAAACTCCCCGTCATCCAGCGCCACGTCCATACCAACCAGTCCTTTAAAACCTCCGATCGAGGTCGTATTGGTCACCATTCCCAGAATAAATTCCTCTTCCAATTCTCTTTGCTCCCCCAGATGTTCCCACGTAAGGCGCATCCGGTAGGATTTAAGCCCTGTCAGGCGTTTGATGGCTTCCAGCATATATGCCTGATGCCCCAAAATATTTTTCGTCTCCTGCGGGGTCGAATAGGATACCTCCGTAAATGCTCCGAACGCCGCCACATAGACGAAATACCGGTTTTTGCCGAATATACCGACATCGACCAGAAATGGTTTTCCCAGCGCAGCTGTCTGCGCCGCTTTCCGCATATTTTTCGGAAGTCCCAGACTGGATGCGAAATCATTCGTGGAACCCGACGGGATATATCCTAACTCCGGGCGCTTTTCCGGGGTGATCGTCATCAGCCCCGATACCACCTCGTTGAGCGTACCGTCCCCGCCGCTGCACACGACCAGTTCCTTCGTTTTCGCACGTGCCGCCTGATACTCCGCGTCCTTCGGTCCCTGCGTAATATAAACAGACGGTCCATAGCCCGCCTTTACAAAACTATCTAAAATTTCAAGAAGACGACTTCGAATCTGTTCTTTGCCAGATCTCGGATTGATGATAAAAAGCATTTTTTTCATAATCGCCATTTCTCCTGTTTCCCCACACTAACAGTATTTCATATTAATATATTTGTATACACGCGAAATGCATTGGGGATCGGATAGCGATCCTGCAGCTGTGCCCGGCACACCATCAAAACTGTTTTATCCTGATAGCCGGATGCCCGTTTCAAGCGGATTCTGCGTCCACACATATGCCATTCAACATGGGAAAAAATGTGGACTGCATCCGGCAGATCCTCGGTTTCCCTGATATCCGCCTCCGCGATCCCCAGTTCTTTCGCTGCCTCCGCCGCACTCTTTTTTCCGTCCAGATTGACATATTCGTAGAGGGACGCCAACAATCCCTTGCTGCTGCGCTTGCGGATCGCCACCGTATCCTCCCACTCAATCAGGCAGACCGTTTTTTCCTCGATCCGGCGCGGCTTTTTCGGCGGCTTGACCGGATATTGCTCCTCCTCTCCCCGCCGGTGCGCCAGACAAAGGGATTCCAGCGGGCACTTCTCACAGAGCGGACGTCCGCCCGGGATGCAGACAAGCGCGCCCAGTTCAATCCATGCCTGATTATATTCACCTGGATGAAATAGCTCTTCTGACCGTAATGCCGTGGAAACCTCACCGGCATCATCACCGGCTGACAAATAGGAATCTCTTTCCTCCGTCCGGCGCACAAGTTCCGCCTCCAGGCGCCGCTCATATTTCTTTCGAAGCGCCGGCTTCGTGCTGTCCTGTGGGTCAGCAAACAGGCGTGTCAGAACACGCACCACATTTCCATCCAGCGCCGGAGCCGGCAGAGCATACGCGATCGACGCAACTGCCCCGGCTGTATAACTTCCGATGCCCGGAAGTTTCAATATCTCATCCCGCGACGCAGGCATCTGACCGCCGTAGTCTTCCATCAGGCAGACCGCTGCCTTTTTTAGGTTCCGGGCTCTGGAATAATACCCAAGTCCCTCCCACAGCTTCAAAAGCCGCTCTTCGTCCACCTGCGCGAGGGAGGTGATGTCCGGGAGTGCTTCCATAAAACGGGCAAAGTACGGTTTGACCGCCTCTACCCGCGTCTGCTGCAGCATGATCTCCGAAATCCAGACCGAATACGGTTCCGGATTCTCCCGCCACGGAAGGAGCCGCCGGTTTTTCCGGTACCAGAAGAGCAATGGAGCGCCGGATGCCGCCAGCCTCTCTTCTTCCGCATAAGGTATTTCCCCCTCTAAAGGCTTCAACGACGCATAAAAATCTTTATACATATCCGTAAATGCCCCTGACAGATACCTCTCCTGAGATCACTTTGCACACCTTTCCGTCTTCTGTGCGGACCAGCAGTTCGCCCATCTCGTCAATTCCGAGCGCCATGCCCGTATACTCATTGCCCGGAGACAGGACGCGCACCTGTGTACCGCAGTTTGCCAGACGGCTGTTATAAACGTCCATCAGGGATTTCATGTTCTGGTTTTCCATGAATTTATCATAATATCCCTCATACGCCCGCATGATCGCGGCGATAAGCTGGCTGCGGCGCACTTCTTTTCCTGTCTCCAGATACAGAGACGTTGCCACATCCCGAATCTCCTCCGGGAACTCGTGATTTGCCACGTTGATACCAATACCAGTCACGATATAATTAATACACTCTAATTCCGTGCTCATCTCGGTCAGGATACCACAGACCTTCTTTCCATTGACGACGATATCGTTCGGCCACTTGATCTTTGCCTCCAGATCACAAACCTCCCGAATCCCGTCGGCAACTGCCAGAGCCGCCACCAGCGTCAGCATCGACGCGCAGGTCGGAGGAAGCTCCGGGCGCAGAAGCAGGCTCATCCAGATGCCGACGCCATGCGGCGCCGCCCAGCTTCTTCCGCGGCGTCCCTTTCCCATCGACTGATAATCCGCGACTGCCAGCGTACCGTGCGGGGCATCTTTCTCCGCCGCTTTCTTGATCTCGGTATTGGTTGAATCTGTCTCGTCAAAATATAAAATATTTTTTCCAGCCCACTCGCTGTCGATGCTGCTCTCCAGCTCTGCCTGGCTGAGAACATCGCCCAGGAAACGCAGCCGGTAACCGCGGTTCCGGACCGCCTCTATCTCATATCCTTCTGCCTCCAACTGTTTGATAACTTTCCAGACTGCCGTCCGTGATACATTTAAACGCTCACAGATCTCCTGTCCGGACAGGTAATCATCCGTTTCTTTTAACATTCGCAAAACTTCTGTTTTCACTTTTATTACCCCCACCATATTGTAAGTGTACTGACAATACATAAAAGGAACAATCCTGCTCCCACAGCCATCAGGATCATTCCGCCGGTCCGCAGATGCTTTCTTCCCCTTCCCCGGCGATAGCGGTCATAGCCATTGGCAAAATTCAGTACCGCCGCCAGAAGAAAGATTACCGGAAACAAAATCCGGTTTTCATCCGGGTTCAGAAACGCAAGAACCGCAAATATCACGATCAATATACCCACTACGATATGAAGCATATCCAGGGCAAACGCGATATTCGCGCTTTTCTTTCTTTTTTCCTGCAGGTTCAACGCATCCACTCCTTACTTATATTCGTATTCGCAAACAACAGCCTCATTCTTCATATAGCACATAGCTTCTTGCATATACCCTTTCATCAACATATATGGGTATACATATCACTATGGGATATTATACCGAATGTCCGCAGGCTTGTCAAAAAAGAAATCGAAAAAGGCTGCGGTTCCTGCTTTACATAACCATCAGCCTTTTCTTATACCTTCTTTTTATAACTTAGAGCCGCTCACTCCCGGCTACTCTGCCTTTTGAACATCCGTGCCAACTTCCGTCAGACCCTTTACCAGACCGGCAATGCCCTGGATCTCGGACGGGATGATGATCTTCGTCGCCTTGCCGTCCGCTGCTTTGGCAAATGCCTCCAGGCTCTTGAGCTGTAGCACTGCATTGTCCGCGCCTGCTTCCTTGATGAAGCGAAGTCCGTCTGCTTCCGCTTTCTGGACTTTGAGGATCGCTTCCGCCTCACCTTCTGCCTCGCGGATCATCTTTTCCTTCTGTGCTTCTGCACGCAGGATCGCCGCTTCCTTCTCTGCTTCTGCTTCCAGAATCGCGGACTCTTTCTTACCTTCGGCTACCAGGATCGTCGATTTCTTCTCGCCTTCGGCACGGAGAATGGACTCACGGCGCTCACGCTCTGCCTTCATCTGTTTCTCCATCGCATCCTGAATAGCTGCCGGAGGAATGATATTTTTCAACTCAACACGGTTTACCTTGATTCCCCACGGGTCTGTCGCCACATCGAGTGCAGCGCGCATCTTCGTGTTGATCGTCTCACGGGAGGTTAAGGTCTGGTCAAGTTCGAGATCACCGATGATATTTCGAAGGGTGGTCGCCGTCAGGTTCTCGATCGCCATGATCGGGTTCTCAACACCATACGCAAACAGCTTCGGATCCGTGATCTGGAAAAATACAACCGTATCAATCTTCATCGTAACGTTATCTTTCGTGATAACCGGCTGCGGTGCAAAATCTACAACCTGCTCTTTTAAAATGACTCTTTTTGCCACGCGGTCAATGAACGGCACCTTGAAATGCACGCCAACCGACCATGTCTCCAGATAAGCACCCAGACGCTCTACGACTAATGCCTGTGCCTGCGGCACAATCCGGATACAGGATGACAAAATCAGAAGTACCACAATTGCAATGACAAGAAAACTGATAACTGCTCCCATATTTCCTACTCCTCCTTACATTTGCTGACAATCAGCTTGACGCCGCTGACCGCCTGAATCTGTACCATCGTATCCTTCGGAATCCGGCTTCCATCCGCCGAGCGTGCCGTCCATTCCTGACCGGACACCATCGCCGTCCCTCTCGCCTCGTCGTTATCAATCTCTGCGGTTACCCGCGCTTTTTTACCCACCAGCGCGTCCACATTGGTCCGCACCGTCTTCTGATTGATATACCGGAGTGCCAATGGTCTTGTTGAATACAAAAGAAGGAATGAAACAACGACAAACACTGCCATCTGGATGTAAAGATTCACTCCCGCGATCGACAGGACACACGCAATCAGAGCGCCTCCAGCAAACCAGATCGAAGTCAGCGCCATCGACGCTGCTTCCAGCCCGATACACACTACAAACACCGCCAGCCAGACACACCATACTGACATGTCATCCCCTCCTTCCATATAGGTCTTTTGACCCTGATATCTTAAAACTAGTATACGATATTTTCTGACATTTATCAACCAATCAGCTCTGTTTTTGAACTTACGGTTTTATTACAAACTTCTTAATGGAACATATCGATCTGCAGTTCAATTTATTTCTTCACTGCTCTCTATTTGCACAAACTATCCGGCTTAAAACATTGTTTCAAAAAATGCAATTTACTGCCGTCTCTGCCGTGCCGTCTCAAACAGCAGCACCGAAGCCGCCACCGCTGCATTGAGGGATTCAACCTTTCCAGCCATCGGAATCCTCACCCACGCGTCAGCAAGCGCCGCCGTCTCCTCGGTCAGACCATTTGCCTCATTTCCGATCAGGAAGCCGGACGGACCTGTATAATTTTCTTCTTCGTAGTTATGTTTCCCCTTTAAATGCGCAGCATAGAGGCGGATTCCCTGCTTTTTTACTTCCCCGATCGTCTGATGCAGGTCGTCCGTGTAGATAAACGGCACCCGGTAGATCGAGCCCATCGTGGAACGGATGACCTTCGGGCTGTAAATATCAGCTGAACCACGGTCAAGAATGATGCCTGTCACACCCGCCCCCTCTCCGGCACGCAGGATTGTTCCCAGATTACCCGGATCCTGCAGCGTCTCCAGAATCACAAGCTCCGGTGCCTTTCCGTCCGGGCTATTTTTCAGCACATCTGAGAGCTGATAGGAAAACTGTTCCGCTATCGCCAGGATACCCTGCGGTGTCTGGGTGTCCGACATATGGCGCATGACCTCATCCGTCACCGTCTCATACCGGCAGCCAGCCAGCAGTTTTTCTGCTCTTTCCCCCTGCTGGCGCAGAAAATTTTCCGACACATAGACTTCGCGGCGTCTCTCCACCGGCAGTTCCCCGAACATCTTCGGACCTTCCACCAAAAAGACGCCCTGTTCCCGTCTTGCTTTTGCTTTCTTTGCAAGCGCCGTCACCGCTCTGACACGGGCGTTGCCCGTGCTCGCGATCACAGGCTGCCTCCTGCCGCGTTCGTCTCCGGCACTCCGTAAACGCAATCCTCATCCAGTGTTTCCAGCTCCTCCAGCCACAGGCGGCTGCACGCATCGCTCGGCATACGCAGGTCGCCGCGCGGTGATACTGCAGCAGAACCTACCTTCGGACCATCCGGCAGGCAGGAACGCTTAAACTGCTGGTTGAAGAAACGGCGGTAGAACACCTTCAGCCATTTAAGGATCGTTTCCTTATCATAAGCACCGTCAAATGCCTGACGCGCCAGGCGGTAAATCTTACCCGGACGGTAGCCGAATCTTAATATATAGTAGAGATAGAAATCATGCAGCTCATAAGGACCAACCAAATCCTCCGTTTTCTGTGCAATCTTTCCATCCTCCTCCGGCGGCAGAAGCTCCGGGCTGACCGGTGTATCCAGTACATCCAGTAGAATATCAGAAAGCTCTTTCTCGCCACAGGTATCTGCATAATAGCGCACCAGATGGCGCACCAGCATCTTCGGAACCGAGCAGTTGACACCGTACATCGACATATGATCGCCGTTGTAGGTCGCCCAGCCAAGCGCCAGCTCCGACATATCGCCGGTACCGATGACTAGACCGCCGATCTTATTGGCAAGGTTCATCAGAACCAGCGTTCTCTGGCGTGCCTGTGAATTTTCATACGTTACATCATGAACCGACGGATCCTGCTCAATGTCACGGAAATGGATAGTAACTGCCTCCCGGATATCGACTTCTTTCAAGGTTGCACCCAGCTTTTTCGTGAGCTGGCAGGCATTCTGGTACGTCCGGTCAGTCGTACCAAAGCACGGCATCGTCACAGACAGGATATTTTCACGCGGAATTCCCAGCAGATCAAAGGCGCGCACGGTTACTAAAAGTGCCAGCGTTGAATCCAGACCGCCTGAAATACCAACGACAGCATGGCGGCATCCGGTATGTTTGAGACGTTTTTTCAATCCCATCGCCTGGATCGAAAGGATCTCCTCGCAGCGGCGGTTCCGGCTGCCCGCATCGTGCGGAACAAATGGGGTCGGATCGATCGCGCGCTCCAGCGCAAGCGGTTTTTGATCCAGCGTAAATCTTACAAACTGGTAATCCTCACGACCTTCTGTCTGATAGGTCGTCATCCGGCGGCGCTCACATTCCAGACGTTCCAAATCGATATCTGCGTAGATCGTCTGATTCTCAAATCGCGCTGACTCCGATAGGATATTGCCATTCTCAGCGATAATATTCTGGCCGCCAAAAACGAGATCCTGGGAAGACTCTCCTTCGCCCGCATTGGCGTAAATATACGCACAGAGAAGCCGCGCCGACTGACCGCTGATCAGACTTCTGCGGTACTCGCTCTTGCCTGTCACCTCATCGCTGGCAGAACAGTTGACGATCACCGTTGCCCCCGCCGACGCGTGTGCAATACTCGGTGGATTTAAAACCCAGACGTCCTCGCAGATCTCCGCTCCCACGACGAGATTTTCCACATTGTCACAGGAAAATAAAAGCTTCATTCCCATTGGCACCTGATAACCGTCCCAGGAAACGTCGATTGTCTTTTCCCAGCCCGGGTTGAAATAACGTCCCTCATAAAATTCAGAATAGTTTGGAATCCATCTCTTCGGAACCAGACCGAGCAGCTTTCCATCCTGGATCGCCGCTGCCACATTGTACAATTTATTGTTGTATTCCCACGGAAGTCCTACAAATACAAGCATTGAATCGCCAGCTGTAAAGGCGATCAGCTTCCTAAGCTCTTCCTTTGCCTTCGCCAGCAGCGATTTCTGGATAAACAGCTCACCGCACGTATATCCTGTCAGCACCAGCTCTGGAAATACCATAATCGAAGCGCCCTTTTTGCGCCCCTCCTCTATCTGTTCACAAACCTGTTCCCGGTTGTACTCTACATCTGCCACCTTCACTTCCGGCGTTGACGCGGCAACCCGGATAAAGCCATCTCTTATCATATGGTTTGTCTCCCTTATAAATAATTTTTAAAAACATAGCAACTGTTCAATAGGTCTGCGCATTTACTGCGCTGACCGTACGAAAACATGGACCAGCAGGCAAAAATCCCATTGCCGTAGGCAATTTTAAATGGATTTTTGCGCGTGACTGTGAAGGTACTGAACAGTTACGAATTTATTGTAGCTGTCACTATACAAAAAGTCAAACATATATAAAAAGAGAGCCGCTTTTCCCCCACAGAAAGCAGCTCTCCGGTCACGTTCACAACCGTTACATTAAATAGTTTGATTGCTGTATGTAAATATACCACTCTTTTCCATTTTTGTCAACGTCGCTTTTGTCATTTTGCACAATAAATCATTTTCTTTTTTCGACAAGAAAAAGCAATTTTCACAGTTCTTTTTTACAAATCTTTCCGCTTTCAGTCTTTGAAAACTCCTTTAGCAAGGCAAATTTGCGCGGGATCTCATAATCTGCCAGTCTTTCCGCCAAAAATTCCCAAATTGCCATATTGGTACAACCACATATCCCGCTGTCACTTCCGACATTTTCTAGTATATCGGAATTTCAAAAGATTGCCAAACTTGTACCACTGAAGGTTTACAAATTGTTTTTCTTTTTACTCAACTGCCAGAACGGATATTTCACGATACCGGGTGTGTTATTGTTTTATCATTTTAAACGGTTGCTTTTCACTTCCGATGAATTTATAATAACGCCATAGGTTACAGTCTGAAACCAATCCCCGACGCAATGCGGATCTGGGGCGGACATTATAAACCGACACAGGAGGATACTGCCAAATGATCACCATTCAAAATCCGCTGACCTTTACTTCCTCTTATCCGCCCAAACGGTTAGGAGCTATCTCCGATCTGCTCTTTTTCGATATCGAGACAACCGGCTTTTCCGGCGACTACGCCTCGGTCTATCTGATCGGCTGCGTCTGGCACGACGGAAACACCTGGATTCTGACCCAGTATTTTGCCGAGACGAGGGATGCGGAGGAAGAGGTTCTCGACGCTTTTTTTGCACTTCTCCGGACAAAGCGCATCCTCGTCCATTTCAACGGCGACGGGTTTGACATTCCATTTCTGACGAAACGCTGTGTTTTTTATAAAAAGGACTGGAATTTTGAAGCGGTTGAAAGTTTTGATATTTATAAGAAAATACGCCCATTAAAGAAATTGCTGGGACTTGAAAATCTGAAACAGAAAAGCATCGAGCGGTTCCTCGGCATTGCCCGCGAAGATAAGTACAACGGCGGTCAGCTCATCGAGGTTTACGGTGAATATTTACAGACGCACTCTGAGCTGCTGAAACACCTTCTGATTCTCCATAACGAGGATGACTTAAAGGGAATGCCGCAGATTCTGCCGATTCTCGCCTACCCGGACTTTCTGACCGGCGATTTTTCTTTCAAAGGTTCAGAAAGCCGTGATATCCCATATGCGGACGGAAACTCAGAAAAGCACCTGCTGCTTCACTATGAAAGCCCCGTCTCTCTGACAAGTGGATTCCAGTTTTCTATCGGTGAGCTGGAGCTGTCGGCGGAAGGAAACCGCCTGACGCTCGACCTCCCATTATATTCCGGGGAACTGAAACGATTTTACAGCGATTATGAGAATTATTACTATATGATCTACGAGGACTGCGCCATCCACAAAAGTGTCGGTCAGTATGTGGATCGCTCCGCCCGCAAGAAGGCAACCGCCAAAACGTGCTACACCCGCGCAGCCGGGCTGTTTGTGCCGCAGCCGCTTCTTGCAGATGGCACTCCGATGTGGCATGAATGCCTGAAAGCAGACTATAAGAGTAAGCAGCTGTTTGTGCCGTATTCAGAACAGCTTTTCACAGATCCAGAGACGGCAGTGCTGTACTTACATAATTATCTGAGAGAATTGTCCTTATAAATTACAGCACCCGTCCACGCTCTCTTATCTCCCGGATCACGTGTCCCATCCGTTTTCTCCGGACTGCCTGTTCTTTCGCCCTCTCCCGCGCAAGCAGCGCCCGGATGAACGCAAAGGTTCTCTCCTCGCCCTGCTCTTTCAGCATCGTGAGGAGATATTCCAGCTGGTACTTTGTCCTCGGGTGCATCACGACAAAATCTCTGCCTCTTTCAAAGTATTCCCACGCACACGCATCCGTATAATCTTTTCCCTTATAAACCTTCGACGCGGCAATCCGGTCCATTACCATCTCGATCAGATAGCGAAGGGGCATTTTATTGCCGACAAGCCCCCAGGACTTGTCCGGTGCAAAATCGATCCAGTATTCGAAATGATGTTTGTTGCGTCCCTTGTGGTGCAGCCATGCCGCCGAATAGCCCTTTTCTTCTTTTTCCGCTGCATTTGGGCTGCGGTTTCCCTGATAATATTTAACGCCGGTCACAAATTCCTCCCAGGAATACTTGGAGAGGTCGTGCAGAAGTCCCTGGCGGTACAGCCCTACCGCAAAGCAGTTTTTCATGACCTCGCATTTATGTTTCGTGATCGTCAAAAAATGATGATACGCATTGTAAATATAATTCATTTTCCTACCTCTTTCCCCTTTTCTTTCCTCCTATTTTACCCCCCGTATTCTGGTTTGACAACCCCACTTTCTTTCGCGGCTTTCTGGAAAATACCCGTTACTGGGACACATGTGTGTACAGTAACAAATGCCCTTATTTTCCACAAAAATTTAACTATTTTTAAATGTCTGAATTTCCAGAAATTTTATGCGAAAACGTTTGACATCAATATGAAACTATGCTATTCTTGGAACAGGTCGTAAATCCATGCGGCCATCACTATTTTTTATATTTTTTTGGAGGTATCATATGAACAGAGGTACTGTAAAGTGGTTCAACAACCAGAAAGGTTACGGATTTATCTGCGACGAGCAGGGCAACGATGTATTCGTTCACTACTCCGGACTGAACATGGAAGGCTTCAAGTCTCTTGAGGAAGGCGCTCAGGTAGAGTTCGAAGTTGTTAACGGTGCTAAGGGACCGCAGGCTACTAACGTAACCAAGCTTTAATCATCAACTTTCCAGTGTACCTGTTTTCCAAATATGTTTGATATATATTTTGCGAATACGTTATATTGATCTAAGTAAAGTGATTATAAAAAGGGATACTGCTTCGGCAGTATCCCTTTTTTCGTCACTGCTCACACATGTGTGAACAGTGACCTTTTTTTCTGTCCTGCCATGCGGAACATATCCAAATATCCTTTTTCCGCACAGCAGCCATATCTATTATCTCATTTCTTTTTACTTCTTAGCTTTCTCGTACAATTTTTTCAGCTCATCCACACTAAATTCATAGTGCTTGTTGCAGAACTGGCAGTTGACTTCGATGCTCTTGCCCTCGTCGATCATCTCCTGCAGCTCCTTGCCGCCGATGCTGATCAGCGCCTTTTCTACACGGCTCTTGGTGCAGTTGCAGGTAAACTGAATCGGCATCTTATCCAGAATCTCCAGACCAAATTGTCCTAAAATCAGCTCCAGAATATCCTCCGGGGTCATTCCCTTATTTAACATCGTCGTCACCGGCTCCAACTCACCGATCGTCTTTTCAAGTGCCGCGATCGTCGCCTCCTCTGCTCCCGGAAGAAGCTGGATGATAAATCCGCCTGCCTGGCGCACCGTATTTTCTTTATTCATCAGAACGCCCAGTGCCACGGAGGACGGAGTCTGCTCGGAGGTCGCATAGTAATAAGTCAGATCTTCCGCAATCTCACCCGTTACCAGGATCGTCTGTCCCACATACGGCTCTTTCAAACCGATATCCTGGATTACGCTCAAGACGCCGACTCCCAGCGCACCGCCCACATCCAGCTTGCCCTTCGCATTCGGCGGCAGCATTACCTCCGGGTGGAACGCGTAGCCCTTGACATTGCCGTTCTTATCAGCTGTCACCGTCAGACCGCCGATCGGACCATCGCCCTCGACCCGGATGGTTAAAAGATCACTGTCCGCTTTCATCATCGATCCCATCATGACCCCTGCCGTCATCAGGCGTCCCAGCGCTGCGGTCGCCACCGGGCTGGTATTGTGCGCCTGTCTGGCTTTCTCCACCAGATCACGGGAAGTCGCCGCAAATGCGCGGATCTGACCATTCGCCGCCGTCGCACGGAGCATATAATCTCCGGTCTGTCCCGTTATTTCACCTGCTTTTATCTTTTCCATCATTTATACCTCTTTTCCATGTTCTCTCGCAACCACATAGATTCGGTCGCTCTCTTTTCGCGGCGCATTCTTCGTAAATGCGTCATACGCCGCCACAAATTCCATGCCCGCCTCTGTGAGCGCCTTTTTTATCTCGTCCAACGACCACGCGCGCTCAAAATGCGTCTCCTGATAGCGGCGGTATAAGTCATCCTCCTCGCGGATAAAGAGCGTCAGATCGTAGGAGTTAATTTTCTCCTCTTCATCATACTCATTTTCCCAGATGAAGCTCCCCTCGTCGCGCACCTCCGCGATCGTCTCACTTCCCATTGCCTGAAACTTTGCCTCCGTGTTCAGGTCGAAAATGAACATTCCCTTCGGATCCAGATAATTGTTGACCAGCGAAAATACGTGCGCCAGATCGTCATAATCCAGAATATAATTCAGCGAATCGCAGATACTCACGACCGCCCGGACCGTCCCGTACAATTCAAATTCACGCATATCCTGCAATAAATACAAAATTGGCAGCCCGGATTCTGCCCGTTTTTCGATTGCTTCCTGCAGCATATCCTCCGAGACATCCACGCCGATCATATCATAGCCTTCCTTTGCCAGAAGCTCCGTCAGCGTGCCGGTTCCACATCCCAGATCCAAAACCAGACCGTCGTCGATCCCATATTCCTTTAAAAGAGAAGTCAGGTACCCGCACCAGTCCTCATAGGGAATATTATCCATAAACATATCATATACTTCCGCAAAACTCGTGTAAGCGTCCATTTAGCCTCTCCTTCTATATTGCCAATGCAAAAATGACTGCCATGCACCGAAAGCTTTCCCCTACTGCACAATCTCCTTCCGATGCCAGCACTCCCATCATAGCAATTTTTCGCCCTGTTTGCAAGAATAATTGAAAAAGCACGCGCAGATGACCAGGAATGGAGTAATTGTTTACAGGTAGGCACTTTTGGAACCGAACGTGCCGTAAGAAAACGTGGTGGCAACAGGATTTTGTCGTATACACTAACTCTTGACGTTCCACGCAGAACTGACTATACTAGAGCGTATGAAAAATTTGACTGAAAAACAAAAACATTCCCCCATCAAAAGCCGCCGTTTTTACCGCCGGCAGATGTGGCTTCCGGCGCTGGTGCTGATCGCGTCCATCCTGCTCCTGTGGCAGAATGCCGGGGAAAATTCACACTCCCCGCGGCCGATAAACAGCCAGTGCAAGTTTGAAGATTTTTATAACCCGGCTCAGCCCTATGTCTCGGTGAACGCTCCTTCCTTATATTATACAGGGTGCGCTGCCTACGATGGAAAGAAAGAGACCGGATATTATTATTACTCTCTGGAAAATGGAACCTGCCATTTCTATCTGCTCGATCCGTCTTCCGGCTATCCAGAGCCGCCCGAACGCAAAGCACTTTCATTAAACGGGCGTTTGATCCGCCTGAACGAGGATACCTATGAATCTCTTCTCCAGACGATGGCGGACAGTCTCTCCTGGACGGTAAGCTCCCTGCGGAACATGACTTCTCCTTATATCATATCCGCTCTGCCGTATCCCGCCCTGACGCATGAGGTATTTCATCTATTAGCCGGATGTGCGTTTCTGATCGCCCTGGTGGATCTGATCTGGCTTTTTTACCATTCACTCCGGCACCGCCGGGAGCCGCTGCAGCTTTCCGGTGAGGCACAGCAGGGGCAGCAGGATTCTTCCAGTGAGCAGCCGCGCACTTTGATTTCCCACCGCAGGAAAAAACATTGACAGACGATTCGAGCCATGCCGCTTTCCCTGGCATAGGCCGAACCGTCTGTCTTTTTTCGGCTGCTATTTCGTTTTTCTCTATTTCAGCTTATCAGATTATGCTTCTATCTGAATACACCGCGCCCAGTGTGTCCTTGAAAGTTGTACTGCCTCCGGTGACAGCGGCACATGGGCACACGCCTCTCTTCTCTTCGGACAGCGCTCATAAAAGATACACTTCTCCCCACTGCCCTCTATCTTCTTTGGTGCATTCTGGACGAACCGCTCTTTTTCCTGATTTTCCAAAAGGTTCTCTTTCGTCTGTCCCCGCTCTGGTTTTTCCATCCGGCTGTCTCTCTCCGGCTCCGCACTCTGCTTTCCTGCCTCCGCATCCAGTTCCATTGTATCCCCGCCGATCGCCGCTTCCAGCAGAAGTTTCGTGTACGGGTGCGCCGGATGCTCATAGATCTCTTCTGCCAGACCTTCTTCCACAATCACACCCCTGTAAATGACCATGACACGGCTGCAGAGCCCGCGCACGACGTTCAGATCGTGGGAAATAAAGAGGATGGTCATCTGCTTTTCGGCGTGCAGCTTCAAAAGCAGGTTCAAAATCTGGGACTGGACCGTCACATCAAGCGCCGAAACAGGCTCATCCGCGATCACCAGGCGCGGATCCATGAGAAGGGCCACGCCGATGCTGATGCGCTGTTTCTGACCGCCAGAAAGCTCTCTCGGATGGCGCGCCGCAAAGGACTCGTCCAGTCCGACATTTTCAAGCATTTCCTTCACTAGCTGCCTGCGCTCTGTGCGGTCCCTGATGCCGCGCAGGCGCAGCGGTTCTTCCAGAATCCATCCGATCGTCCGCGCCGGGTTGAGCGATCCCGCCGGATCCTGAAATACCATCTGCGGACGGACGCCGTCACGCACCTTCACCTCACCCGTATAATTGTCGTGAAGTCCCAGGATCGTCTTGCTGAGCGTCGATTTGCCGCAGCCGCTCTCGCCCACGATCCCCACAATCTCTCCCTCTCTTGCCGACAGGTTCAGATCGTGAATTACGTGTTTTTTTTCTTTTTTGCGGAACAGACCGCCACGCACATCGTAAAATACGTTCAAATCCGTCAGGCGCAGGATCTCCCCGCCGGAGCTTTCCCCTTTTTCTCCCTCCGGAATCGACGCCACCAGATGGCGCGTATATTCATGCTTCGGATGCAGAAGGACGTCTTCCGTCTGCCCTTCTTCCACGATCTCGCCCTTATAAACCACGATCACACGGCTGCAGAGCGCACGCACAACATTCAGATCATGGGAAATAAAGAGAATCGACGTTCCCTTGGTCCGGTGGATATTCCGCAGAAGCTCCAGGATCTGTGCCTGAACGACACAGTCTAACGCTGTCGTCGGCTCATCCGCAATCAGAAGACTCGGGGAATTGATCATCGCCTGCGCGATCATCACACGCTGGCGCATGCCGCCGGAAAGCTCATGCGGGTATTTACCGCACAGCCCCTCCGGGTCCGGCAGACCGACTTCTGAGAGTGCCTGCACCACCCGTTCATGGATCTCAGCATTTCCGAGTTTCGTATGGATCCGCAGGCTTTCCCCGACCTGCCGTTCGATTTTCAATACCGGATTTAAGGAGGTCATCGGCTCCTGAAAGACCATCGCCATTTTGCTGCCGCATAGCTGTCTTCGCTTTTCCGGTTTCATGGTCACCAGATCTTCTCCCTGAAAACAGAGCGATCCGGAGGCAATCTCGGCGTCCTTCGGAAGCAGCCCCATCAGTGCAAGCGCACTCATGGATTTTCCTGACCCTGACTCGCCGACTACTCCGACGATCTCGCCTTTTCCGATCGAAAAGCTGATGCCCTTGACTGCCTCAAAGGTCGAATTTCCTTCTGGAAAACGGATCGACAGATTTTTTATCTCAACCAATGGTTCCATCTTTTCGCCTCCTTACTGCTGCATCGAGCGCAGCCCCTCGCTCACCATGCTGAATCCCAGAATAATCAGGATGATCGTCACGCCCGGTCCGATCGCGTACCACGGCGCATTGAACAGGTACGACTGCGCTTCGTAAAGCATTCTCCCGAGACTCGGCTCCGGCGGCTGGATTCCCAGTCCCAGATAACTCATACTCGCCTCCGCCAGCACCGCATTGTTAAATCCGATCGCCGCCGCCGTCAAAAGGCTGACCGCCGCATTCGGCAGAATATGGGCGAAAATAATCCGGATATGCCCTGCGCCAAGGATCCGCGCACTCTTGACAAAATCCAGTTCCCGGCACCGGATCACCTCACTGCGGACGATCCGGGCAAAACTCGGGATAAAAAGGATTCCCAGCGCCAGAATGATGTTGTAGCTTCCCGGCTTCGTCAGGCTGATGAAGATAAGCGCCAGAAGAATGCTCGGAAACGATAAAAGGATATCATTGAAACGCATGATCAGGTTATCGAAAAAGCCGCCGAAATAGCCGGTCAGCGCACCGACGATCGTGCCAAACACACACCCGATCAGAACCGTGCAGACTGCCACAAAAAAGGTGCTGCCGCTTCCCGCCATCACACGGCTCAAAATATCGCGCCCGAAGTTATCCGTTCCCAGCGGGTGTGCTGCACACGGCGCCAGATTGACTGCCATGGAGTCCATCGTCGTCGTCCCATACGGCGTCCAGAACTGTCCGATCAGGGCAACTGCCAGAAAGAACAGCGTGATCGCGCCCCCTATCATCAGATTATAATTCTTTCGTTTCATTCGTCTTCCCTCTATTCTTCCGCCGTCCGGACTCTCGGATCCAAAACCTGATAAATCATATCAACCGCAAAATTGATAAGTACGACCACCGATGTGATATACAGCACGATCGCCTGCACAACCGGATAATCGCGGTTGGAGATCGAGCTGATCAGAAGTCTTCCGATTCCCGGCACGCTGAACACCTGCTCCGCCACGATGCTGCCGGCAAGGATCTCCGCGATTACCATCGCAAAGAACGTCACAACCGGAATCATCGCATTTTTCAGCACATGCCCGTACAATACCGCCGTTTCCGTATTGCCGCGGCTGTAGGCAGTCCGCACGTATTCCCGGTTCATCTCGGTCAGAATCGAGCTTCGCAGGAATTTCACCACCATCGCAATCTTCGGCAGCGCCACCGCGAGCGCCGGAAATAAAAGGTACTGTGCAGACTTTCCGAAATTTTCCGACGGTTCAATAAATTTACCCGGCTGGAACATATGAAGAATCAGTCCAAACACGTAGGTCAGGATCATGCCGAGAAAGAATGACGGCACCGCCATCAGAATCTGCGTCAGGCAGTTCGTCAGCGTATCGACCCATTTCCCGGCAAACCGGGCACTCAGGATTCCGAGCGGAACTGAAATCACCGTGATGATGAGCAGGGAAATGACTGCCAGAAGCACCGTGACCGGAAGCCGCTGTGCCAGAAGGGAGCGGACTGAGGTTCCCTCATACCGGTAGGACTCCCCGAAATCCCCCTGCATCGCATCGGTCACCCATCTTCCATACCGCTCCAGAAGTGGATCGTTTAATCCCATCTCATCCCGCGCCCGCTCTAACTGCTCTTCCGTCGCGTCCTTTCCCAGCCTGGAAAGTGCCGCATCGCCCGGAATCACAGAAAAAGCGGTAAACGTCAGGAAGGATATGACCAACAATGTGATAATGAGAGTTATCAGTTTTTTTATAAAGAATTTCATAATTCCCTCCTGCGTTTACCGCTTCTTATTCTGTTGTTATTTCCTGGTTACTGTTCACGGGCAGGCACTTTTGGAACCGAAAGTGCCGTAAGAAAACGTGGTAGCAACAGGAATTTGCTGGATTGTAACTGTATATTTTACTGCTCTACCTGATATAACAGGGACATATCCTCTGCTGCCGTCGGGTAGAAGGTGTAGCCGCCAAACTTCTTGCTGACTGCTACGAGGTTCGCCGGATCTTCGATGTAAACGGCTGCCGCATCCTCCGCCAGGATCATCTGCGCCTTCTTGTAGTTTTCTACTTTTACATCGTCATCAACGGTTGTGTATGCTGTATTAAATACATCGTCGTACTCAGTGTTGGAGTAATGCATGAAGTTCTTCGCATCGTCTGTCACATATTTCTTGAGCCAGTCGCTTGGTGCCAGCGTTCCGTCAAAACCGATGACGGTCGCCTGGAAGTTGCCTCCCTTGTATACATCCTGCAGCCAGGTGCTCCACTCAACCTGATTTAAGGTCACGTTGATGCCGACCTGAGACAGCTCATCCGCGATGATCTGCGCGCTGTCTACGTGCTGGCTGTATGAGCTCGGAACGGTGATTTCCAGATCAAAGCCATCTGCATATCCGGCATCTGCCAGAAGCTCTTTTGCCTTCTCCGGATCGTAGCTGTATACGGTCTCTGCTTCCGGCTCATAGTATTTCGACATTGCCGGAATCATATGGGAGCCGATGATGTGGCTCTTTCCGCCGAAAATAAAGTTGTTGATCGCATCGCGGTCTACCGCATAGCAGAGTGCCTGACGCACCTCTGTCTTGGAAAGCGGCTCGTAAGCGCTGTTTAAGTACATCGCATGGACGAGGTTCATGCTTCCCTGTACGATGTTGTAATCTTCATCGCCCAGCGTCTCCGCCTGTGCGGCGGTTAAATATTTCAGAATGTCGATGGTGCCTGCCTGCAGCTCTACAAATGCGGTGTCCACATCGGCAATAAATTTAAATTCCACGCTGTCCAGGCTCGGAACGCCCTCCTGCCAGTAGCCATCATATTTTTCCAGCTCCAGGTTCTGTCCCGGTGTGTAGGAAACATATTTGAATGGGCCGGTACCGATCGGATTGCCTGCCGGGTCCTCGTTGGACTGCGGAATGATGGCAATCGTCATCATCGGAAGAAACTCTGAATAACTTTCTTTCAGGTTTACAACCAGTGTCTTGTCATCCTGCACCTCTACACTATCTACAAGCGAAGAAAAAGCGGAGGATTCGCCCTGAATCTCCGCATAACGATCGATGGAATATTTGACATCTTCGATGGTAACCGGTGTGCCGTCATGGAATGTGATGCCATCTCTCAATGTGAAAGTATAAGTCTTTGCATCATCGGAAATGGTATAATCGCTGGCAACAGCCGGAATAAATCCGCCATCGGAAGTAGGCTTTACAAGCCCTTCGTACAAATTGAAAACCACGTCTCTAGTTCCTGCGTCCGTATCTACATGGGGGTCAAGACTAGCCAGATCCTGCGTCATGCCATACACAACGCTGCCGCCTGGTACTGGTGTTCCTTCTGAAAGAGTATTACTGGTTTCTGCTTCGCTGGACTCGCCAGCTGCTTCTGAGGTGCCTTCTGCTGTCTTGCTGCCTCCGCATGCACAGAGTGAAGCAGATAACAAAAGTGCCATTACGCCTGAAAGAAGCTGTTTCTTTTTCATATCTTTGTCCTCTCGAATTCGTAATAATCTCTCATTATTAAATTGTCCTAGCCATTATAGCAGATTTTCATAGAAAATCAACTTTTCCAGCATAATTTAGGACTTTCTCACTATCTTTTAGGATGTTTTTTGTTAAAATTCACGAATTGATCCGGCTCGAAGCTGTCAAAAATAAAAACATCAAACTGTTTCCGGTGCCGGTTTAATTCACCCTGGTTTTTGATCGTCCACGCCGCCATCTTACATTTGTAGAAATAGCGCAGCATTTCCACCGGAAGCGTGTTGCTGAACTGGCAGTTGTACGCAATGAAATCCGGTCTGCAAAATCCGTTCAGCATACAGTATGTAAGCATCTCCCGCACAATGACCGGCGTTTTCAATCCCTCGCCGCGGTGATTGGTCGCAAGCTGTCCGCGCAAAACATTCGGACGATGGCGCTTAAACCAGCCGAGTGCCAGCGGACTGAACGATTCGATGCAGTACTCACCCGGATAACGATCTAAAAGCGCCGCGCACTTCTCGCACAGCTCCCGGTGGACAATCTCCGCTTTCAGCTCGATGATAAGCGGTGTGCGTCCATCCGCCAGCTCAAGCACTGCCTCAAAGGCCGGTATCGTCTGGGATGAACCAAACAAACGATAGCTTTGCAGCTCTTCAAAGGTACAGTCGCGTATCTTCCGGTCAACGCCCGCCGCCCGCTTCAGATCCCAGTCGTGAAATACGACCGGAACCCCGTCTTTTGTCAGCTGTACATCCAGCTCGATCCCATATCCCATCTGGATCGCGCGCTCAAACGCCGGGAGCGAATTTTCCGGACATTCACTCCGGTTGTCATGAAATCCCCGGTGGGCGATGTATTGCCGCTCAAATGCCTGCATTCTCGTCTTTCGCCCCGTCTCCGGCAGCATACTGCAGTAGAACAGAGATAAGAGCGATAACGTCACCATCCCTGGAATTACGATTGTCATATGTAAATAGCCTCTTTTCTTTCGTCACACAACGGCTCTGCGCCGTCATACTAATCTTCTATCTCCCAATGCACCTGGCTTCCGCCATTTCCTTTTTTTACCACCAGCTTGTGTCCCATCTCCTCTTTCAGTTCCGTCACATGGGAAATGATGCCGATCAGGCGTTTTCCTCCGGACAGTTCCTGCAGCACCTGAACCGCCCGCGTCCGTGATTCCTCATCCAGGGAACCAAACCCCTCATCAATGAACATCGCATCCACCTTCACGCTGCCTGCCGCATTCTGGATGACATCCGCCATGCCGAGCGCCATCGCAAGCGCCGCCAGAAAGGATTCTCCACCGGACAGTGTTTTGACGTCCCGGACCCGGTCAGTCACAAAGCTGTAGACATCCAGGTCAAGTCCCACTTCTCCCTGTTTTCCCAGATCAGCCAGACCGCGGCATTGAAGTTCAAAGGTTCCTTTCGTCATCCGGCGCAGGCGGCGGTTAGCTGCCTGTATCATCTGGCGGAAATACTGGCGCTGTACATACGTCTGGAAATCGATCCGCGCCGCGCCGCTCAGTTTTCCGTCCGCCGTCTGGTAAAGCTCGCTGATCTGCTGTTTTTCCCGGTCAAGCTGCTCCCGTTCCTGCAGATACACCCGAAGTGCCGCATATGCATCCTCGTTGCGCGTCCGCACCGACACATGTTCCCGGTGAAGCCGCGACCAGCGCTTTTTTTCCTCTTCCCAATGCCGGATCGCCTGCTGGATTTTTTCTTCCGGATCTGTTTCCGAATCTGCTTCCATATGCTCCCGGAGCGAAGATAAGCTTCCCTCCAGCTCCCGACATTTTTCCCGGCACTCCTGTGCTTTCTTATCAGCCGCTGTCACCGCCTCTGCAAGTGTTTCCAGCTCCCGGCTGCGCTTCTCAAGCTCCACCCGGAGTGTCCGGCTGTCTTTCCACTCCAGCCGCTTCGAGAGTTCCTCCAGCTCATTACGTCTCGTCTGGCTCTCGATCGCCGCCTGCTGCACCTCACTTCTTTTAAGCTCCAGCGCAGCTTCCAGCTTCTTCTGTCCGGCTCCGTTCGCCTCCCGTTTCTGCCGAATCGTTTCTTCCATGGCAATCCGGTCAGTATAAGTGGTTTCCGCCTGCCTGCATCGCCGGATTTCCTGTGCCATCTGCCGTAGCTCCTTCTCCAGAGCATCCACATCCGGCTGGACTGCCGGGCTGTCCTGATTTTGACCGTACAGTTTTCCCTGGATCTCTATCCGCCGTCTGCTCTCATGTTCCAGCGAGATCTGCGCCTCCTGGCACGCCTCAGCGGCTGTCCTCTGCTTCTGATCGGCATCATCCCGCCCGGCACGCAGCGCTTCTACCTGTTCCTCCCGGATCGGCTCTGTCTCCAGACGGCAGGGAGCCGGGTGTTCCAGCGAGCCGCAGACCGGGCACGGTTTTCCTTCTTGCAGCTCTGCCGCCAGAAGTCCCGCCTGCATCGCCAGAAAGCGGCAGGACGCGTCCTGATACAACTGATCTGACTGCTGGTACGCCCGCGCGGCTGCCTGAAATTTTTCCTGGCGTTTTTCCAGTGACTTCCTCCATGTCCGCTCCGCTTCACAGCATTTCCCTAACTCCTGCAAAACCGCCTGGCGCCGTTCCATCTGCTCCCGCCGTCCCCGGCATTCTGCCAGGGCAGCGCGCGCCTCTACCGCCTCCCGCTCCTGGTTTCGAAGTATTTCTTCCTGTGTACGGCACGTTTCCAGCTGATTCTGCATTTTTTTCAGGTTTTGGGTCAGAGCCGTCCGCTGATGTTCCAAAGTTTCATATGCCTGCCGTTTTTTCTCCTGCTCCGCATAGAGCGGAAGCGCATCCTGCATCCGCCGGATCTGATCCTCCAGCTCCGGTTTCCGGCTCTCATAGGCTGCGGCAGCTTCCCGGCGCCTAGCCTCCATCTCCCGTCCAAATGCTTCCAAACGGCTCTTTTCTTCCAGTACCCGTTTTTCCTTTTTCACAAGCTCCAGATGGTTCTGTCCGGCGGCAAGCTTCTGGATTGCATTCTCTTCCAGTCTCCCCGCCTCTTCCTCGATCCTCCGGCTTTCCTCCGACAACTGATGCAGAAATGCAAGCAGTTCCGCTCCATTTGTCCGGTACCGCTCTTTCAAAGACTGCCATCTTTCTTCCCACTCCGAAGCTACCGCCTCCTCCGTCCTGGGAACCGTCACCTGCCGGATGACTTCCTCGCACCGGGTCTTGTTATCCTCCAGCCTTCCATACAGCGTCCGATCTGCCTCCCGCAGCTTCTGCTGGATTCTACCGTAGATCCCGGTATGGAAAATGCGCGAAAATATCTCTTTTCTTTCTTTGGAGGATGCATGGAGCAGACGGATGTATTCGCCCTGCGCGATCATCGCGATCTGCGAAAACTGATCGCGGTCCACGCCCACGATCGCCCGGATCTTCTCATCGATCTCACGGATCCGGCCGGACATCTCACTTCCATCCGGCAAAAGCAGAGACGCTTTCGGCGCCACACTCGTCGCCGTGTATGCGCCGTCCTTATTTTTCCGCTTGCTGAGGCGCGTGTATGCCGGACTGCGGCGGATCGTATAATCCTGCCCCTTATCCTCAAACGTCAGTTCCACCCAGGTCTCCGCGTCCTCCGGTGCATACTGGCTGCGAAGCATCGCGCCCTCTCTCCCGGCGCCGCTCGCCGCCCCGTAGAGCGCAAACGAGATCGCGTCAAAGATTGTCGTTTTGCCTGCCCCCGTATCGCCCGTGATCAGGAACAATCCCGTCCCTGCCCGTTCGAAATCAATCTGCGTCACGCCCCCATAAGAGCCAAACGCCGACATTGTAAGCAGCTTCGGTTTCATACGCGTTCCTCCTCCTCTGCCTCTTCCACCATGCGCGCCAGAATCGTCTCCTGTTCCTCTGTCATCGGGCAGTGGCGCACCGCCTCATAAAAAGAGGCAAATGCCTGAAACGGCGTCACCGCCCCTGTTTCCTCCGGTTCTTCCTCCAGTCGTTTCCGCGTCCTCTCATTGTCCACCCGGATCTCCAAAATATGCGCAAATAACTCCTCCAGGCGTTCCCGGAAATCGTACATTTCTTTTTCGTCCGTCAGGACCACGCTCACATACGCGTCCGCGCGTCCGCTTCCATCCGGCATCTTTTCCATCGTATCTGAAAGCAGCTTGAGTTCTTCCAGTGTCCCCCGCACGCGCTTTACATCGGGATGACAGAGAATCGGCAGACGGCGGATCTGAGGCTCACTTCCTTTTTCTCCCAGTTCCACCACCGTGATCCCCTTCTGATGATGTTCTTCACTGATCGAATATTTGTACGGCGTCCCACAATAGCAAAACCGCTCCTGCCCTACCTTCTGTGCCCCGTGGATATGCCCTAACGCCGCATATTCAAAGGGTTCCAGCACCGACGCATCGATCGCATCCAATCCTCCGGAGGTCAGCACCGCCGTCTCCGAATCGCAGGCTTCCGGATTCTGACCGTTCCAGACAAAAAACTGGTGCGCCAGAACCACATTGCGCTCCTGCTTCCGGATCGTCTCCCGCGCCAGGAGTTTCTGGAATGCATCGGTATAACCATTGGTGTCAAACAAATGGCGCACATGACCCGGACGGATAAACGGTACCAGATAAAAATGAACCGGTCCCCACTCATCTGTAAGTGTGACCTGCTTTAAATACTCCGTCCGATCTGCCGGCGGCAGCGCCGCGATATGGATCCGGTGGCGTGCCAGAAACGATGCGCCATACGCCAGCCGCTCCGGTGAATCGTGATTTCCCGCAATGATCAGGATCTCCGTCCCCGGACAGCGCCCGGATAGCTCGGTCAGAAACCAGTCAAAAAGCGTATACGCTTCCCCCGCCGGGACCGATTTATCATAAATATCCCCGCATATCAGAATCGCATCCGGCTTCTCTTCCTCCGCATATTTAAGTATCTGCAAAAACGCATTCTTCTGGCTCTCGCGCAGGCTATAGCCATTTAACATTTTCCCGATATGCAGATCAGAAAGATGAAATAGTTTCACGCAGGCACACCTCCTTTTTCTTTCTTTGAGCCACTGTTTTTTTGATTTCCAATTTTTTCCGCTTAAACATATAGACATTTTCCGGACATATATGGCAAAAAGCGCCGACACATCGAACCACTTCCCGTGCCAGCGCCTTTTTTGGTTACTGTGAACCGTTACCTTTTTCTGTTTTGTTCTTCACTCTTAATCCAGCTGGATCAATGCCATAAAGACCAGATCTTCATCTCCGGTATTGGCAATGCCATGACCACAGCCATCCGGCGTGAAGGTCTTATCGCCGACGGTAACCGGACGTTTCGTTCCATTGTCATCGTACTCGCCCTGTCCCTTGATGATATAATACGTCTCGCTCTCGCCGTGGTGCTCATGATAGCCCAGGGAACATCCCGGTGCGATCGTTACCTCGGCAAACATCTTACATTTTGCATTTAACTCATTGTCATCCAGAATGTATTTTACAACTACCTGTCCTTTGCCGCCGTTCGCATTTTCCTTAACAACTGTCTTCATGCTGCTTCCTCCTCATCCTGTGCCATTCTTTCAGATTCGTTCGACACTATTTTTCTATGGAGTATTATAAGCGATTTTTTCCTCAACTTCAAGCTCTCTACTTAAGGGCAATCCGCATTTGTTGCAGTTCAGAAAATTCCTACTTGCTAAGTTCAATCCGCATTTCTAACTCGCTGTACGGAATTGTTACCTCCGGGAATCCTTCCGCATACGATGCAATCTCATACGGCGCATAATAGAAAACCACGCCCGTCTCGCTCAGATAAAACGGCGATTCGTAGCTGATGCCGTCTGCCACCGTATGTTCCAGATCCTCCGGTGATTCAAAGGCAAAATTTGTCTTTTCCGCCAGCTCCCGGAATGCCGCACCAACCTTCGCCTGCAGCTCCTCCACCGGATTCTCAACCACATCGCTCAAAGACAGGCGTGCCCCCGTTTCCCGGTCAAAGACAAAATACTGGCGGAACGGCGTTCCGTGTGCGCCGCCCGTATATTCGTATCCATCCGCACGGACGCAGACATAATGATCATCCAGATACGTAATCGCGTCATCTCCGTCGATCGTAAGCGCCATCGAATAGATCGGCTGCGCTGCATCCGCCTCCTGCGGAAGTACCTCTTCCTCCGATCCGTCCGTTTCCGCTGTATCGATGCTCATCTCCGTATCAAGATTCATGGAATCCGTCCGCGCCGCCGACAGAACCGACGCCTGCAGCTCCTGCATCGTCTGGTTCATCGCCTCGACCGCATCGCCCTCTCCGTCAAATACCAGCCGTTCTGCGTACACACTTCCCAGCTCCCGGCTTCCATCTGCACTCTTTAACGTCTCCGACTGCGCCTCGACATGCCCCAGCTCCCGGATCGGAGACTGGAACAGAACCGGCTCTAACAACGTCACTTCCCCGCCTGCCGCATCATCCAGCGTTTTTTCGCCCAGATAAACGCCGTAATCCTTAAACTGCTGGCAGTATGCCTGATTTCCCGTCACATAAAAATTACCATACATAGAAAAATCATTCGTCATGCCCGGCTCTTCCTCGACCGTAAAAAGCGCATTCTGCGCCTCGGCGGCATTTGCCGCTGCATCTGCCTTAGCATCCGCCGCAATCCGCTTAAACGAATACTTTCCCGTGCTGATCTGGGACGCCTGATTTTCCATCAGGTACAAATATCCGCCCTGATACTGCACCAGGCTGATATTTTCCGCCGTCTCATATAAAAGCGTCCGTTTCTCCGGGTCAGAGACCTCATAGCGGTAACACTGCGTATTTCCATTGCCATCCCGAAGCAGGGCAAAAAATGCGTCCTTCGCAAACAGCACCGACGATGTATTCGTAATATCCGAAATCTCCCTCGGATGGCTGCCGTCCACATCCGCAATCACCAGGCAGGTTTCATTCTGCACCGGCATATACCCAAACTGTTCCGTATAATATGGAAGAATCCCATTAAACAGCTCGCTGCAGCCTGCCGGAATCTCCCCGTAGATCGTGTCTGACGGTGACAACTCTCCCGCTGTTTTGCCATTCTCATCGAGCGTATAAATGACATTCATGTTGTAACCCTTGACATACAGGCGGTTCTTTGACGCATAGAGCACCGACGGCTGATCCGTCAGATCCGCTAAATGCTCTTCCACACCGCTCTCCAAATCCAGCCGGTACAGCCCATAAAGCTCCGTGCCCTGTGTGCTGCCACTCTCCGCCTGTATCCGATCAAAATACAGCCCGCCTCCGTAGACCCAGAAGGTGCTGTTTTCCTCTCCCGTGTCAAACTGGCAGAGCGTCTTCATCTCGCCTGTCTCCTTCGAAAGGGAACGGATCTCCGTGCGGTATTTGAGGTACAGCATGCCATTCTCCTCCAGCACCCGATCCGCCGCTCCGAGCGCCGTGCTGACCGCGCCCTCCGTTTCCTCTGCCGCCTGTGTCTGCGCTGTTGTCTCAGCCGCCGGTGATTTTTTGCACGCTGACAGGGCTGCCGAAGCAGCAATCAAAAACATCGAAGCCGCCAGCACTGCCCTATACCCTGTCTTTTTCTGAACCTTTTTTCTCTGGTTCTGCTCTGTTCTTCCCTGATTCTGTTTCATTTCTTCCCGTTTCCACTCTTTCTGAGCCATCCGTCCAAACTCCCCACACTTTTTCTATTTTTCATCGGACCTGCGTCCGCTTTTTCTTCTGAATACAGGCGGAAATGGTGAATCCATCCCCGCCTGTCATACAGTGTACCCTGTTTTTTTTGCAATGTCAAAAGGTGTTCCAATATATTAAGTTATATTAATGAAACTGTAAGATTACAGTGCGCGGGTCTTTGACACCTGCATACCAGCTTTATGAGGCAATCGGCATTCCTACTGCAAATTATCCGGTCCGAATCCCATCGGTAGAAGCTCCGCCAGTGTATAGACCTTATATTCCTTCACCGAACGTGCCAGAATGATCTGAAACGCATCCTCATGGCAGAATTCCTTCATCACCTGACGACACACGCCACAGGGCGCACACCAGTCAAATTCCGAAGCTCCTTCCGGGCCTCCCACAACTGCAATCGCTGTGAAGCTGCGTTCACCCTCACTGACTGCCTTAAAAAAGGCAGTGCGTTCCGCGCAGTTTGTCGGTGTATAGGCCGCATTTTCAATATTGCAGCCACGGTAAATCCCGCCTTTTTCAGTCAGCAGAGCCGCCCCCACCTGAAAATGAGAATAGGGTGTATAGGCCATTTTCCGTGCTGCGAATGCTTCCTCGATGAGTGTTTCTATCCTCTCATTATTCATTCTTCGCATCCTCCTGAATCAAGATACGGATGGCTTCCACCGCTGTCCGGATCGCTGCCTCTGTATCATGGGCCTGTTCATTGGACAGGCCTTTTTTCGCCCGCTCCTGATTAGCCAGAACCAGGAAGCAGGCACCTACACGCACCCGAAGGAAGCTGCCTGCGATAAACAGTGCTGCTGACTCCATCTCCGATGCCAGGCATCCCATCCGAAGCCACGCCTGCCACTTATTTTCAAGCTCGTAGCTGACCGGCATCACCTCCGGCTCATGCTGTCCAAAGAAGGAATCCTTCGACTGTACAACGCCCGCATGACAGCGGAACTTCAGCTTCTTCGCTGCACGGATCATGGCATTCATAACATCCACATGGGGAACAGCCGGGTACTCAATGGGAGCGTACTCTCTGCTGGTTCCTTCCATGCGGATAGCTCCGCTTGCAACTACGATATCTCCGCCCAGTACATCCTCCTGCATACCGCCACAGGTGCCTACACGCAGAAAAGTATGGGCTCCGCACTTGGATAACTCCTCGATAGCAATAGCCGCTGACGGACCACCGATGCCGGTTGACGTCACACTGACTTTTACCCCATCGATGGTTCCCGTATATGTGGTATATTCACGATTATCCGCAACTAACACAGGATTCTCAAAATGTTCTGCTATCTTCTTGCATCGCTTGGGGTCCCCCGGCATGATGACATATCCGCCGATATCCTCCGGACCGATTCCTGTGTGGTACTGTTTTCCCGTTCCTTCTGTATAATCAACCATATAATCGCCGCCTTTCTGTTTTTAACTTCAAGTCCAATGTCATTTATTTTATCTGATCCAGCATAGAAGTTCCGATGGTTCCCTCCGGCATTCTGACACCGAAATTGTCCGCAATAGTCGCACCGATGACAGCAAAGGTGTCACTGGTATCAAGCTTCCCACTTTCCGTATCCGATGGTGAATACGCAATAAACGGGACCTGCTCTCTCGTATGATCCGTTCCCTTGTAGGTTGGATCATTTCCATGATCCGCCGTCAGAATCAGCAGATCGTCCTCACGGAGCAGCGGCAGAAGCTCGCCCAGCTTTTTATCAAATTTCTCGATCTCTTCCCCATATCCTACCGGATTTCTGCGATGCCCCCACAACGCGTCAAAATCCACCAGATTGGTAAAGCAAAGTCCCTTGAAATCCCGCTTTGCGATATCGATGGTCTGCTGCATGCCATGTACACTGCTGTTGGAATGATTGCTTTCTGTTATCCCTTCTCCCACAAAGATATCGTTAATCTTTCCAACGGAAATCACATCATATCCGGCATCCTTCAGTGCATTCAGCGCCGTCGGTCCTGTGGGTTTCAAAGCATAATCATGGCGGTTGCTTGTCCGCTTAAATTCACCGCGTTTTTTACCCACATAGGGTCTTGCGATAACACGGCCAACTCTCCACTCATCCCGCATAGTCAGTTCTCTGGCAATCTCGCAGTAATGATACAAGGTCTCAAGTCCCATGGTTTCCTCATTGCCACAGATCTGAAGCACAGAATCCGCTGATGTATAGACAATCAGCTTTCCTTCATTCACTTCCTGCTCGCCCAGTTCCTCCAGAATCTCCGTTCCGCTGGCTGCCTTATTGCCGATTATCTTTCTGCCGCAGCGCTTTTCCAATTCGTCAATCAGTTCCTTTGGAAAGCCATGTTCTGTAAATGTGATAAATGGCTTATCTGTCCGAATGCCCATCATCTCCCAATGACCGGTCATGGTATCCTTACCATTGCTCGCCTCATTCATCGCCATGAAATATCCTTCCGGATGTTCTGCCGGCTTAACCTGCTTAAGGGCCTTGAGATTGGCAAGTCCCAATCTCTGCAGATTCGGAATATCCAGATGTTCCACTGTTTCTGAGATGTGCCCCAGCGTATCCGCACCGGCATCATCAAATCTGGCTGAATCCGCCATGGACCCGATTCCAAGGGAATCAAGTACAATTACAAACACTCGCTTAAAACGCATACCACTCACCCTTTCTACTAATTTTTGCTATATTTGATAGTTTACTTTTTTACACTCTCACACAGTCACGGGTAATTTCAGCAAGGGAAGATACGCCGCACATAGCCATGGTATCTGCAAGCTCACTTCCAATCTTCTGGATATACGCTTCAACTCCTTCTCGGCCTCCGCCATATACAGCTGTGACGAAAGGTCTGGCTATGATAACCGCATCTGCCCCCAATGCCAATGCTTTAAATACATCGGTACCGGAACGGATTCCGCCATCCACGAAGATTTTCATGGAACCGTCCACTGCCGTTGCTATTTCTTCCAGAACCTCTGCCGTTGCCGGGCACTGATCCAGGACTCTTCCTCCATGGTTAGATACCACGATGGCTGCCGCACCGGCCTCTTTAGCCTTCAAAGCGCCTTTTACCGTCATAATACCCTTTACAATAAAAGGGACTCCTGCTGCCTTCACGATCTCACGAAGCTCCTCCACTGATTTACTTCCGGCCGGCGGATTGAAATTTTTCAAAAATGGAAGACCTGCCGCATCAATATCCATGGCAGCCGCGAAAGCACCTGCATCCTTGACAAGCGCCATTTTTTCACGAATCATCGCCACATTCCATGGCTTCACTGTAGGAATTCCCAGTCCCCCTGCCTTTTTGATGGCTTCCGTGGCTGCCACCATCACATTGCTGTCCATTCCGTCTCCTGTAAAAGCAGCAATTCCAAACTCTGCGCAGGAAGAAACTAATATATCATTGTAAGAAACATCATTCAGTGAATCGCCGTAATGCATATTCACGGCTCCCACCGGACCTGCAAAAAACGGATACTGAAAATTCTTTCCAAACAACGAAAGAGAGGTATCGATGGGACGTTTCTCCACCAGTGTATCCATCTGGACACGGATTTCCTTCCATTTGTCATAATTCCGAATCGCCGTATCTCCGATTCCTTTGGCTCCCGGACCCGGCATCTGATTCTTGCAGGCTCTTCCGTTGCATTCCGGACAGGCCTTACAGTAATTGCCCATTTTTACTCTTGCCAGTTCTAAACATTCTGCATAATTCATTAATCTGGTTACCTCCCTGTCACTTTCATGTGGTCTCGAAATCCTTTTGTACTTGATTCTGCGAGAAATTTTTTGACAGCTGCATCATTTCCGGTAAGCAGCTGTCCACCACTCAAAACAGCCATTTCACATATGATATAATAAAAACCTATCCCTTCTTCGGCCTCTTCTCAAATCCATGCACCCAATTTCCCCTTAAAAACAAAAACAGGAAAATCACGGAGCTGATGCTCCAGGTCAGTGGGTATGCCCAGAATATGACACGGATATCCGGAATCAGACGCACTGCCAGTGTGATGTAGCTGACCCGGAACAGACACCATACACAGAGCAGAACGATCATGGGCACGGCAGCATTGCCGGAACCCCGGAGTACAGCCGCGATACAGTGAGTAAATGCCAATAAACAATAAAACAACGCAATGGTTCTGGACTGCATCACCCCATAATGTATCACATCCGGATCACGGTTGAATGCTGCAATCAGCACCGGTGCCGCCGTATATATGGTGATACCAATCAATTCTGCAATGAAGATGGAGCAGAGGATACCGAACTTCGCACCTTTCTTTGCTCTGTCATACTGCTTTGCCCCAAGATTCTGTCCCACAAAGGTAGTTATCGCCATAGTAAAGCAGGTCACCGGCAGGAAGGCAAAACCTTCTACCTTAGAATAAGCTCCGCAGCCTGCCATGGCCATTTTACCGAATGCATTGATGTTGGACTGTACAAACACGTTGGCTATGGCAATGACTGAGTTCTGGAAACCGGAAGGTACACCATTCTGAATAATCTGCCTCAGCATATGTCTGTCAAAACGAATCCTCCTAAGCTCCAGCCGGTAATCTTCCTTCACCCGCATCAGATGCACCATACAGAGAATCGCACTGACAAACTGGGATATAGCCGTTGCCAGGGCTGCCGATCCCACTCCCATGCCAAGTCCGGCGATAAAGAAGATATCCAACACCACATTCACACAGGAGGAAATAATCAGATAGATCAGCGGATGGCGGCCGTCCCCCACCGACTGCAGGATTCCCACGAAAATATTGTACATGACTACACCCAGAGAACCTGCAAAATAGGTTTGAAAATATACAATCGATTCCGGAAGTACATCTGCCGGTGTTCCCATCAGTACCAGAATCTTCGGTGCCAGATACATTCCCGCAGCCGTCAGTGTGATTCCGGCCACCAGACCGAAGGCTGTGGTTGTATGAATCGCCCGCTGGAGATAATCCTTGTTTTTCGCCCCATAATACCTGGCAATTACCACACCGGCTCCCATGGCAATACCGTTAATAAAACCTACCATCAGGAAAATCAGGTTTCCCGACGAACTGACTGCTGCCAGCGCATTGCTGCCAAGATAATTACCTACAATCAGGGAATCCGCTGTATTATACAGCTGCTGAAACAGATTCCCCAGAAACAATGGTATGGCAAATAAAATAATCTTCTTAGAGATACTTCCCTCTGTCATCCTCGTTTTGCTTTCAGCCCCCATAAAACCCCCAAAATGAATCCTATTTATGCACACAGTCGATGACTATTCATCGCCCCTCTGCACGCATATGTTCTCGATCTCATTATAGCCGACTGCCAGCAAATTCTCAATACTTCTTGCGCTGAGTGTGCAGCCCATTGGCTGTGATTAACAGTGCTAATCGGAACACATCGTTTTTATGTTTCTTTATATTTTTGCTGTCAACCTGATCTCCATTCAACTTGCGTTCTTTTAAATCCAGCCACGCTTTCGCCTTAAATAGTATCAGGCAAGTCGGACTTAATACCGGAATGCCATCAACCATCTTTTGTCCGGTTTTTAGCAATTCATAATACGCTTCATTTAAAAGGATTGCCGACAAACTAGATATTTCATCATCTATCAGAAGCGGGGTGAGAACTGCATCATCTTCCAATATAATGAAATCCGGATTTCTGGAAAATATCTCTATCATATTAAGCAAAATTTCCACTCGATGAGTGGAATTTCTACAATACCTAAACTACTTCTTGAATTTATATTTTCCTTTTCCATGACCGGATACTGATTCAATAATGTCTGCCTTTACCAAATTGGAAAGAAGTTTTGAAGCACCTGAACCTTTCAGCTCAAGAAGCTCCATAACTGCACTTCTTCCAAACACCTCATCAAAGCCAAACTTTTCAAAAAGTCTATGGATATGAATCGTCGTTTTTGCCGAGAAATCACTACTTTTTTCGAAAAGTAAACTTTCAATATCCACTTTTTTGTCTCGAATGTCCACTTTTCCACTCTCAACATCCACTTTTTTGTCCCCAATGTCCACTTTTTCTTCGTTCAAAAGTTCACTTATATGAAGATTTCGATTATGAAGCTCATTTTTCTCGTTCAAAAGCAAATTTCTGAGAAATGCTTCCAAATACTCTGTTGTTTCGTGAATGCCTTTTTGCAGGTTCGTATAGTTTGCACGCACAAGTGCATTTCTGAAATACCAGGCATTTTCTGCAAAAATATCATTGGTTGCAGAGAACCCAAGCGTCCTTAAATATTTGATGAAGAACACTGCTGTTGTTCTCGTATTGCCTTCCCCGAAGATATGGATTTGCCATAACCTTGAAACAAATACCGCAAGATGATGGATAATCTCGTCCATTGAAAGCCCTTTATAACTATAATCCTTCTCCTGCGAAAAATCATATTCAAGTGTGGCTCTCAATTCAGATGCACTACCGTACATAACAGTTGCCCCATCAAGCACCCATTCTTTCTTTGTAATGTTGTAATCTCTAATCTTTCCGGCGTGTTTATAAATGCCCTGAAAGAGTTTGCGGTGAATAGAGATATACTCATTCGGAGAAAATGAGAACGCTGTTTCAGAAAGAATTTCAGCAATACGGGACGAAACCTTATCTGCTTCTTCGGTACGCTCATCATCCGACAAATGCACTGGTCTTTCTTCATAGTAGCTATCAATAAGACTTTGTGCTTCTTTCATCGTGATTTTGCCTTCAATATTCTGAATGGCGGTATCAATCAGATATTTAGATGGTTTGAGTCCGTCCACCGCCTGAAGTCCGATTGCTGTACTCCAAGCATAACTTTTATAAGCTTTATTCGGTTCAGACTCCCTCAAATATTCCTTAAACGGATCTTTCTCCATATCCACTACCTCGCTTCATAGTCTTATAATTCTATCTTCTGTAAGATTGAAAGTGCTATTTAAAAGAGTAAGTTGTTGATTATCATTTTTAACAAAAGACATATGCATCACCTCACAGAATCTTACCTATATTTTACCAGAAAATCCAATGTTTTTATATATCGTGTTAAACTTTCAAGGTACAAATTTATATCAAAGGGGATGCGAAAAAACTCAATCGAGTTTTTTCACATCCCCTAATTTCTTCTAATTCAAATTTCTTATATGATATATCAAAATAATACCCGAACCGAATTTTTTGACATTTGCCGCACTGAATTACCTGATTCTCTAATCTTTATGATTATCGCTCTAAAATCGTATACTTCTTCTCCAGGCGAACCGGATGCATACTCTCTTTCGTCCGCCTGAGATTTTCAAGTCCCATATCGTCTTCCCGGTTTACAAATTCCGCCTCCGGATAAACGTGCGTTAAAAATTCTTTTTCCAGGTAATTATAAAGCCCGCGTAACTCCAGATTCGCCTTTTCCACATGGGTAACAGTCATATTTCTCTCCTGATTCATCGTTCCCATCGAAAATGCTTCCAGAGTTCCTCCTATCCGGACTCCCGCCATCGTGATCCCCGCCTCACGTCCAAAACGGATTGTCTCAAAGATCCCCTGCTCTTCGCTGTCCAGCCGGTTCAGATCATCGTCGCTCTCCTTATTCTTAGACCAGCGTTCCAGAAACGTCCGTATCTCGCCCTCATCCTCCGGATTCAGGATCACAAACTCTGCCGTTTCCCCGTAATCCCGACGGAATCGCGAAATCCGGTTTTTCATTTTTGAATATTTTCTTCCGGGAAGAACACGCATTTCTTCCCCGGAATAAATATAGTCAAAGCTGTCCCGATCCTCCAGCACCTCATAGCGCTCCGGATCCGGACGAATCGCTCCAAGCGCCGCCTCATCCACCAGATACATATGCATTTTCACACCGATTGCTGTGAAATATGCCTGCAGACGGTCAAAGTTTTCCCGCATATGCCCCAGGCCGCAGACCGGGACCATCGTCGCCTGCTCATCATAATCGATCTTCTGAAGCCACACAAGCCCCTTTTCGTCCGCATAGTATTTTGTCTCATAATAAGGTCTCCAGAGCAGATGATAGGCAAAATGGGATTCTGCACAGTCCGTCGGGCGCAGCGAAAAATACGGCTGCAGACCAATCAGCTTCTCCGGTGTCAATGGTTCAAATTTTATCATGCGTTGCTCTCCTCCCCTGCATCTACTTTCTCACCAAAGAGGAAGAAAAGTACAGCTGCGGCAAAACCACTTCGACGCAAACGGTCAAACTTCGACCTAATTGGTATCTGGGGATCAAAAAAATGCCGCCTTACGCGACATTTTTCTGAATCCGAATCTTATATTTAATTTATAATCACACCTCCAGCTTCCGCTTCTTTGCCAGCTTCTTCATCTCCTCCGCATTCTGCCGCACGGTCTCGGTGATCTCCGCGCCGCCCAGCAGTCTCGCAAGCTCGTCCACCATCGCCTCGCGGTCTAAGGCGCGGATGGAGGTTGCCGTCCGTCCATCGGACGCGGATTTGCGGATCTCGAAGTGCTGGTCCGCCATCGCCGCGATCTGCGGCAGGTGCGTGATGCAGATGACTTGACGGCATTTGGAGAGGATCCGCAGCTTCTCCGATACCATCTGTGCAGTCCGCCCGCTGATACCGGTGTCAATCTCATCAAAAATCAACGTTGGAACCTGATCGGTCTCCGCCAGCACCGTCTTGATTGCCAGCATGATACGCGACAGCTCACCGCCGGATGCCACCATACCGAGCGGCCGAACCGGTTCGCCCGGATTCGTGGAAATCAGGAATTCCGGCTCGTCGATACCGCCCGCCGTGAAATGATCCAGCCGCCTAAACTCCATCTCAAACTGCACATCAAGGAAATTCAGTTCCCGAAGCCCGTCTGCGATCTTCTCCACCAGCTCCCCGGCAAACTGCTTACGCGCTGCTGACAATGCCTCGGAATGTTCTTTCAATACTGCTTCCGCCTGTTCCAGTTCTTTTTCCGCCTGTTCCCGAAGTTCATCGTAATTCTCCAGTTCCTGCAGTCGCGCTTTCTTTTCTTCCAACGCCTGAAGTACCTCCGGGATCGTCTTCCCATACTTGGTTTCCAGGCTCCGGATCAGGTCAAGCCGCTCCTGTGTCTCCTGAAATGCCGCTTCGTCAAAGGTCATATCGTCCATATATCCGGCGATCTCCCTGGAAAGATCCGAAAGAAGGGAATCTACATCGCACAGCTCGTCACGGATCCCCTTCAATCCCTCGTCAAATGCCATCGCACCATCGATCTCACGGAACGCCCGCGACACCGCATCGCCGGACACCGCGTCATATGCCTGTGAAAGACTCTCAGCGATCCGTCTGGCATTGGAAAACCGCTTAAAATCGGCTGCCACCTTTTCCTCTTCGCCATCCTTTAACGCGGCATTTTCAATCTCCTCGATCTCAAACCGGCAGAAATCCATCTCCCGCAGTCTCGTCTCCTGATCGGATGCAAATGCGGCACATTTCTGTTTTAACTGCATATACAAGCGATAGGCAGCTTCCGTATTCTGTTTGAATGGGAGAAGTTTCTCCCCGCCATACGCATCGAGGATTTCCAGATGTTTTGACGCATTCACCAGCGACTGGTGTTCATGCTGTCCGTGCAGATCGATCAGAAGACCCGTGATCTCCCGCAGCCTTGCAGCCGTTACCGTCTCGTCGTTGATGCGGCTGATGCTCCGGGTCGGTGTGATTTTCTTAGAAATGATTAAAATTCCCTCTTCATCAGGGTAAACATCGTGTTCCTTCAGCTGCTCGCGCTTTCTCTCATCATCGATGGAGAAAACCAGTTCAATGTAGGCGCTGTCACAACCCCGGCGGATCATCTCTTTCGGTGCTTTTCCGCCCAGCGCGATCTGGACCGAACCGATGATGATCGATTTTCCGGCTCCCGTCTCACCGGTCAGAATGTTGAGTCCGTCCCCGAACTCCACCTCCGCCGAATCGATCAGAGCCAGATTTTTCACTCGTAAATGATAAAGCATCCGCTTTCCGTTCCTCCTTATCAGCGGTTCCCGCAAAAAATGCGTGAACCCACCTTCCCTCATCCCGCAATCAGCTTGCGGATCTTGTCCATCAGCACGATCGTATCGTCCACCGTACGGACTGCACACATGACCGTATCATCCCCGGCGATGCAGCCGACAATCTCTGAAAAATGGATTGCATCGAGCGCTGCCGCGACTGCCATCGCCATGCCTGACACCGTCTTGATGACAAGGATGTTCTGCGCCATATCCATGGAAACGAAGCTATCGTGCAGAATACGGGTATATTTATCATTGAACGCCGTCTGAGGATGGAAAACCGCATATTTCTGTCCGCCGTTTTCTGTCTGGATCTTAGACAGCTTTAACTCCCGGATATCCCTGGAAACCGTTGCCTGCGTGACATTGTATCCCTCTTTATTCAGATATTCCGCCAGCTCTTCCTGCGTTTCAATCTCATATTTTCCAATCAATTCCACAATCTTGCTGTGACGTTCCATTTTCATGGCTCTGACTCCTTTTATATCTGTTTCATTTTGTTCCGTATATTTTCCAAAAATGGCACCTGTTTGAGCTGAATCAATGTCGTCTCGATCTCTGATTTTGCTATCTCGATTGTATCACCCGGCTCAATATCAACCACCGTATCGCCGTCAAAGCTCAGCGAAACCTTCGTCCGCCCGGTCGTCTGAATCCGCAGGCTCAAATGGTTATCCGGCGGCAGAACGATGCTGCGCGAATTGAGTGAATGCGGGCAGAGCGGTGTCAATACCATCAGATCCGCCTCCGGCGCCACGATCGGACCGCCCGCTGACAGGTTGTATGCCGTCGAACCGGTCGGGGTCGCAACCACCATGCCGTCCGCCGAATACTCATTAAACAGCTGTCCATTGACAGCCAGCTCAAACCGGAACGCATCGATTCCCATACGGTTCAGGACGATATCATTCAGCGCGATATCCTCTATGACGACCTTCCCGCCGGAAATCACGCACCCCTTGAGCATCATCCGGCTTTCCAGACGGTAGTGATCTTCCATCAGATCCCGCATGGCAGGCAGAATGTCCTCCTCATGCCCGATCTGCGTCAGATACCCCAGATGCCCCATATTGATGCCAAACAGTGGAATCTTCCGTCCCGCCAGATCACGCGCCGCCTGAATCAACGTTCCATCACCGCCCAGACAGATCACACAGTCTGTGTCCTCCGGCACGGTCCGACGATCCGTATAGCGATACGCCGGTATCACCCCAACATCCCGTCGAAGCCCGTCGTGACGGTCCAGGCGAATGCAGCGGCAGCCCTGCTCTGCAAAAAAGCTGCAAATCAGATCGGCGGCCTCCTCTACGCGCGGCTTTTCGCGGTTTACAATCAGATAGAAATTTCTCATGTTTTGTCTAACTCCATGTGAGCTTCCTCAACAACCTGTTCCGGTGAAACCGGACACTCTTTTTCCGCTTTTGCAAGTGCTTCCTCACCAGTCACAGTTTCCTCCGATGCCTGCTCCGGTTTATGCAGATACAGGAGGTACTCGATATTTCCCTCCGGTCCCTTGATCGGGGAAAATTCCAGATTCCGGATCTCAAAACCGATCTCTGCCGCATATGCCATCACCATCTGAATGACCTCCAGATGCGTGCTCTTCTCGCGGACAACGCCCTTCTTTCCGACTTTCTCACGTCCCGCCTCGAACTGCGGCTTGATCAGTGCAACCACCTCGCCGCCCGGGCTTAAAATCTCCTTGACCGGACCTAAAACCTTCGTCAGGGAAATAAAGGAAACGTCGATCGAAGAGAAATCTACCGGCTCGCCGATATCCTCCAGTGTCACATAACGGATGTTTGTCTTCTCCATGCAGACCACACGCGGATCATTGCGAAGTTTCCACGCCAGCTGTCCATGTCCTACATCGACCGAAAACACCTTGACCGCGCCATTCTGCAGCATACAGTCGGTAAATCCGCCTGTGGACGCGCCGACATCCATACAGACCTTTTGATCCAGCGTCACTCCGAAATGCGTCATCGCCTTCTCCAGTTTCAGACCTCCGCGGCTCACATATTTTAAGGTAGATCCACGTACCTCGATCTTCGCATTTTCATCGAAGGTCGTACCCGCCTTGTCTTCTTTCTGATCTTCTACATATACAATCCCGGACATGATGATCGCTTTCGCCTTCTCACGGGATTCTGCCAGACCTCTCTTGACGAGAAGTACATCTAACCGTTCTTTCATTCTATGTTCTTCCTTCCGCTGCTGCCACTCTTTTGTTTCCCATCATGCTTCCGCGTCAGTCTCCAGCACACCTTCACGTTTCAGCTGCGCCAGAATCGAATCACTGTCTATTCCCAGCTCATTCCGGAGCACCGACACATTTCCGTGTTCGATGTAGGCATCCGGCAGCGCTATATTAACTACCTTGATCTGCGGATAATGCTTCTGTACATAATCCGTCACCCGCTCGCCGTAACCGCCGCGCAGGACATTTTCCTCCAGTGTCACGATCGTATGGTGCGTTCCTGCCAGATGGTCGATCACGTCGGTATCCATCGGTTTCACAAACCGCCCATTGACCAGCGTACACGGCTGCCCGGCACTCTTTAATTTCTCCCGGATATGCTCTGCCGTGCTGACCATACTTCCGACTGCCAGAAGCGCCGTCCCGCTCTCCTCATACAACATCTCGCTGACGCCATACTCAACCGGTGCCAGAAATTCCTTCAAGCCCCGGTACGCCTCGCCCCTCGGATAACGGATCGCAATCGGTCCATCGTAGGAGATGGCAAACTGCAGCATCTTTTCCAGTTCCCAGCGGTTCTTCGGCGCCATCACGCTCATATTCGGCACAGAGGAGAGAAATGTCAAATCAAAAATACCCTGATGCGTCTCCCCATCGCTTCCGACCAGTCCCGCGCGATCCACGCAGAACACAACCGGAAGATTCTGGATACAGACATCGTGAATGACCTGATCATATGCCCTCTGTAAAAAGGACGAATACACCGCCACCACCGGTTTCAGACCGGCTGCCGCCATACCCGCCGCCGAGGTAACCGCGTGTTCCTCCGCGATTCCCACATCGAAAAAGCGGTCCGGATATTCTTTCGAGAACCGTTTGAGCCCCGTTCCATCCGGCATCGCCGCTGTCACCGCCACGATCTTCGGATTTTCCGCTGCCAGACGGCAGATTTCTCTGGAAAATACATCTGTATAGCCCGGATGTTCCTTTTTCCGGAGCGGTTTTCCCGTTTCAATATCAAATGGTTCAACTCCGTGAAATGCCGACGGATTCTTCTCCGCCGGACGGTATCCCTTGCCCTTTTTCGTAATCACATGGATCAGCACCGCGCGGTTGATCTTTTTCGCCTCGCTGAAAATACGGATCAACCCCTTAATATCATGTCCATCCACCGGTCCCAGATACGTGATTCCCATATTTTCAAACCACATGCCCGGAATCAGAAGCTGCTTGATGCTGTTCTTTGTCCGGAGCAGCGTGCCGACCAGATCCGAACCGATCATCGGGATCCGCGATAACGTGCCCGCCACATTCTTCTTCAACAGATTGTAGCCCTCATCTGCACGAAGATTATTCAGATACCGCGACATACCGCCGACATTTTCCGAAATGGACATATTATTATCATTTAAAACAATAATAAAATTCGTCTTGAGCCGTCCCGCATTGTTGAGCGCCTCATATGCCATGCCGCCGGTCAGCGCGCCGTCCCCGATGACGGAAACGATCGAATAATCCTCGCCCAGCAGATCGCGCCCCTGTGCCATACCAAGCCCCGCCGAAATCGAAGTCGAGCTGTGTCCCGTGTCGAACGCATCAAACGGGCTTTCCTTCCGCTTCGGGAAACCGCTCAAGCCCCCATACTGGCGCAGTCCATCAAAATTATCCTTCCGCCCGCTTAAAATCTTGTGCGTATAGGACTGGTGCCCTACATCCCAGATAATCTTATCCTTCGGAAGATTCAGCGCGCAGAACATTGCAATCGTCAGTTCCACCACGCCTAAATTGGACGCCAAATGACCGCCTGTCCGGCTTGTCGTCTCGATCAGAAACTCGCGGATTTCCGCCGCCAGCTCCTTGCGTTCTTCCTCGCTCAACCGTTTTACATCCTCCGGTCCTTTTATCGTATCTAATACCATTCTTTCATCCCCCAAACCGTTTTCCACATCCGCTGTCGTCCCCGGTCTTCGATTGGATTTTTTATTTTTCACGGCTGACCAGCATCTCGATCAGCTCTTCGAGGAATTCATTCTTTCCAGGCAGGGAATAGAGGATATCAACCGCCGTCTCCGAAAGCTGTTTGACATCATGCTTCGATTTCTCGATTCCCTCCAATGTCACATAAGTGGTTTTATTGTTTTTCTCATCGCTCAGAACCGGTTTTCCAAGCACCTCCTGGCTGCTGGTAACGTCGAGAATATCATCCTGGATCTGGAACGCCAGACCGATCGCCGCCGCCATACGCTCTACTGTCCCGCACTCAGCTTCGCTCGCGCCCGCCATCACGGCTCCGATCACCATCGACGCCTCCAAAAGTGCTCCCGTCTTTAAACGGTAGATAAAATCCAGCTTATCCTTCGGAATCGGCTGATTCGTCAGTTCCACATCCACCGTCTGACCGCCGATCATGCCGTAAATACCCGTTTTTTCGGATAAAATCTGGATACAACGTCCCACCTTTGCCGCATCCGGCGTCATCGCAAATGCCTTTGCCGCCGTCTCGATCGCGTAGATCAGAAGGGCATCTCCCGCCAGAACTGCCATATCATACCCATATGCAACCCAGGTCGTCTTTTTGCCACGGCGGTACTCGTCATTGTCCATACATGGAAGATCGTCATGAATCAGGGAAGATGTATGAATCATCTCGATCGCCGCCATCAGCGGCTCAATCTCTTTTCCCTGACCGCCAAACAGACGGTATACCTCACGCATTAGAATCGGACGAAGGCGTTTGCCGCCTGCCTTCACACTGTAATTCATCGCTTCAAAGATCGTTTTCTGATGCCCTTCCTCTGCCGGAAGATAAGAATATACAATCTCTTCCGCTTCTTTGACTGCCTGTGCCAGCCGTTCCTTTGCATTTTCCATCTCTGTCACGCCTCCGTCTCCTCGCCGTTTACGACCATAATCTGTTTTTCAACCTTATCTATCTTTTCACTGCAGGCGCGGACCAGACGCATTCCCGCCTCATACGACGCAAACGATTCTTCCAGCGTGCTGCGGCTGTCCTCCAGCGTCCGCATAATGCCATCCAGACGGTCAAACATTTCCTCGATCGAAAGTTCTTCCTTATTTTCTTCCATCGATCCTGCCTCCTGTTTTATCTAATATACTCTCGGAATCTTTCCTGAAAGAAAACGTGTTCTCAAATCTCTCTGTTATGATTCACACGCAACACAATGAACCACTTTTTTACCCAGGCAGGTTTTCCTGATAAACCTCCCGGATCTCTGCCTCCACGCGTCCATCTGGCAGACGGACGGTCAGAGTATCCCCAGCTTGCAATCCTGTCACTGTCTCCACACGTTTTCCATCTGCATCCGTCACGAACCCATATCCGCCGCTTATCTTTTTTAACGGGGAGAGACCATCCATCCGGCTGCACACCAGTTCCAGACGATGGCGCAGATCGGACACCTTTTTCTCCATCTGGCGCGCCATCTTAACTCTCGCATCTTCCAGATACTGCCGTCTCTCATTTAACTGGCTCTGCGGACTGTGAAGCTGCAGGCGCAGACGAAACTGCTCCAGACGATAGGCATACTGCTCCGCCTTCTGCTCCATCCGCTTCGTCATCTGCTGTGCCGCCGCTATGCACTGCTGCTCAAACAGGTGGTAATCAAAAACCGCCAGTTCTGCCGCCGCCGAAGGAGTCGGGGCACGCAGATCCGCCACATAGTCCGCGATCGTAACGTCTGTCTCATGCCCGACCGCCGAGATTACCGGCGTCCGGCACGCAAAAATCGCCCGCGCCACACTCTCCTCATTGAACGCCCACAGATCCTCAATCGAACCTCCTCCGCGCCCGACGATCAGCACATCCAGATGCAGCGCATCCAGGGTCTGGATCGCCCGCACGATACTCGGCGCTGCCCCTGCTCCCTGCACCAGTGCCGGGCAGAGGACAAGCTGCACGTAAGGGTTCCGCCGTCCCGAGATATTGATAATATCCCGGATTGCTGCGCCGGTGCTAGCCGTCACGATACCGACCGTTTTTGCATACTTTGGGATCGGCGTTTTATATTCCGGGGAAAACATCCCCATTTCTTCTAATTCATTTCTCAGTTTTTCAAAGCGCCGGAATAAATCGCCCGTGCCGTCCAGCGTGATCTCGCTGGCATAGAGCTGGTATCTTCCATCCCGCTCATACACTTCGATACTGCCCTTGACGACCACCTGCTGTCCTTCTTCCAGACGGAACGTAAGTCCCTTCCGCCTACTGGCAAACATAACTGCCTGCATCGCTCCCAGACCGTCTTTCAAGGTAAAATAAATATGACCGGACGTATGATATTTGCAGTTAGAAACCTCGCCCTTGACCGAAATCCGGTTCAGGGCAAAGTCCTGTGCGAACATATTCTTAATGTATGCATTAACCTGCGAAACCGAATATACGCCAGCCATCGCTTATACCAGCTTCGCTAAAATGCCGTTGATAAATGCCGGTGAATCATCGCCGCCGAACTTCTTCGCCAGCTCGACCGCCTCATTGATCGCTACCTTCTCCGGTACATCGTCATCGTGCTTGATCTCGTATAATGCCAGGCGCAGGATCGTCAGTTCCACCTTGCCCATACGGCGGGTAGTCCATCCCTGTGCAACCCCATCGATTGCCTTGTCAAGCTCCGGAAGCACATCCAGAATCTTCTCAACCTTGCTCTTTACGTATCCGCCGTCAAAGGTGTCTAACATCGGATTATGGATGATATCGCCGATTCCGCTCGGAACATCGTCCTCCTCTTTCGGCTCTGTAAAATATACATCCACCTGCTCCTGCATCTCATCCGTCGGGTAAAAATCCGCACAGAAAAGCAGCTTAAAGCAATGTTCTCTCAGTTCTCTTCTGGTCATACTAATCCTCCTGTTACCTGTTTCTATCCGTCTGATACGCCCGATTTGCTGCCTCGGTATCGCAAATATCCCTTTCGTAATCCGCTGCAATCGTTTTCTGAATATCCACAGTCTTTCCTGCATAATTGTTATATTTCTACTATTCTAATGTATCATTATACCGTATCCCCGGTTTTTTCACAAGAGTTTGAGAAAAAGAATCCGCCAAAGTTACTGTTCACGGGTAGGCACTTTTGGAACCGAAAGTGCCGTAAGAAAACGTGGCGGCAACAAGAATTTGCCGCATTTAAATGCGAAGCCACGGCTAATTCCGTTACTGGGCACGTATGCGTGAACAGTAACCCGCCAAAAAAGCGGCATCCCTGCTGAAGCAGAAACGCCGCTTTTATATCGTTTACAATCTTATCGATTGCTTATGCTATCCAATTTTTATTCATCCACGCTGTAGTTCGGAGCCTCTTTTGTGATGTGGATATCATGCGGATGGCTCTCTTTTAAGGATGCTGCGGAAATCTTGATGAAACGTCCGGTCTCCTGAAGAGTCGGAATATCCGATGCGCCGCAGTAACCCATACCAGCACGCAGACCGCCGAGCATCTGGAATACGGTATCTTCTACCATTCCCTTGTATGCAACACGTCCTTCTACACCCTCCGGAACGAGTTTCTTCGCATCGCTCTGGAAGTAACGATCCTTGCTGCCGTTCTCCATCGCTGCGATGGAACCCATGCCGCGGTATACTTTGTATTTTCTTCCCTGGTACAGCTCAAAAGTTCCCGGGCTCTCATCACATCCTGCAAACATGGAACCCATCATGCAGACGCTGCCGCCTGCTGCGATCGCCTTCGTCAGATCGCCAGAATACTTGATACCGCCGTCTGCGATGATCGGAATGCCGTACTCTTTGGCAACTGCGTAGCAGTCCATAACAGCGGTGATCTGCGGAACGCCGATACCTGCTACGACACGGGTCGTACAGATGGAACCCGGTCCGATACCAACCTTGACCGCGTCAACGCCTGCCTCGATGAGAGCTTTTGTTGCCTCTCCGGTCGCTACGTTACCTGCTATTACCTGCAGATCCGGATATGCTTCCTTGATCATTCTGACACAGTGAAGAACATTCTCAGAATGTCCATGTGCAGAGTCGAGAACAACTACGTCTACTTTTGCTTTCACCAGGGCTTCCACACGATCCAGCACGTTTGCAGTGATACCTACTGCCGCGCCGCAGAGCAGACGTCCCTGTGCATCCTTTGCAGAGAACGGATACTTGATCTGTTTCTCAATATCCTTGATAGTGATAAGACCCTTGAGGTTAAAATCCTTGTCCACGATCGGAAGCTTCTCGACACGTGCCTTGGCAAGAATCTTCTTTGCCTCCGTCAGGGTGATGCCCTCCGGAGCGGTAACCAGATGCTCAGAAGTCATGCACTCTTTAATCTTCTTGGAGAAATCTTCCTCGAACTTGAGGTCACGGTTTGTGATAATACCAACCAGTTTTCTTCCCTCTGTGATCGGAACACCGGAAATCCGGAACTTGCCCATCAGCTCATCCGCATCCTTTAATGTATGCTCTGGGGATAAATAAAACGGGTCAGTGATTACACCATTCTCAGAACGTTTTACTTTATCGACCTCCTCAGCCTGCGCCTCGATCGACATGTTCTTGTGAATAATACCAATTCCACCCTGTCTTGCCATTGCAATCGCCATGCGGTGCTCTGTAACCGTATCCATGCCGGCACTCATCAGGGGGATGTTCAGCTGAATCTTCTTGGTCAGATGTGTCGTCAGGTTTACCTGATTCGGAATAACCTCAGAATAGGACGGCACAAGCAGGACATCATCAAATGTAATGCCATCGCCAATAATCTTACCCATTATATTACCCTCACTTTCGTAAATTTTAAACACTGGACATTGAAAACTGTCTGATGTTAATAATTGATTTTAGCAAGTTTTTTGAAATATGTCAACCGGAGAATAAAGGGGTTGACGATAGAATTTACTTACGCCATTTAATTAGTGTATCTTATAAATAATACCAATCAGATAAGTATTAATAATGCAGTCATCCTTAGCCTCATTTCCCTGCCAATTTTTTCACCAAAAAAGAAGGACTGCCACACCTTCGCATAGCAGTCCTTCTCTCCCCTGGCAGCTGCCTGTCAGAGATTCTTTCTATAAATTACCATTTTTATTTTCTACATTCGATACTGCATCTCTGATGTAACATCTTCCGCCATTTTCCGGCTCTCTTACTTACATCATGCCGCCCATGCCAGCGCCTGCTGCCGGACCTGCCGGTGCATCTTCTTTGATGTTGGCAACTGCAGACTCGGTTGTAAGCAGGGTAGATGCAACGCTGGTTGCGTTCTGCAGGGCACTTCTGGTTACCTTTGCCGGATCCAGGATGCCTGCTTCTACCATATCTACGTATTCCTCATTGTAAGCATCGTAACCTACGCCTACCGGGGACTCTTTTACCTTGTTGATGATAACAGAGCCTTCCAGACCTGCGTTTGCTGCGATGTGGAACAGCGGAGCTTCCAGAGCTTTCAGGACGATACGGCCGCCGGTCTTCTCGTCGCCTTCCAGTCCGTCTACTACCTTCTGAACTTCTGCTGCTGCGTGAACATATGCAGATCCGCCGCCTGCGATGATGCCTTCTTCAACAGCTGCCTTTGCTGCGGACAGGGCATCTTCCATACGCATCTTAGCTTCCTTCATCTCAGCCTCGGTCGCTGCACCAACACGGATAACGGCTACGCCGCCAGCCATCTTAGCCAGTCTCTCCTGCAGTTTCTCACGGTCAAAATCAGAAGTGGTTTCCTCAATCTGAGCCTTAATCTGAGCCACACGGTCTGCGATGGCTTTCTTATCGCCGCAGCCATCTACGATGATGGTGTTCTCTTTCTGAACCTTAACGGATTTCGCACGACCAAGCTGGTCCATGGTGGTATCCTTTAATTCAAGTCCCAGTTCCTCGGAAATAACAGTACCGCCGGTCAGGATTGCAATATCCTTTAACATTTCTTTTCTTCTGTCGCCGTAACCCGGAGCCTTCACACCAACAACGGTGAAAGTACCTCTCAGCTTATTGACAATCAGGGTGGTCAGCGCCTCGCCCTCAATGTCCTCAGCGATGATGAGCAGCTTGGAACCAGACTGTACCAGCTGTTCCAGCAGCGGCAGAATCTCCTGAATGTTGGAGATCTTCTTATCGGTAATTAAGATGTACGGATCGTCCAGAACGGCTTCCATCTTCTCCATATCAGTTGCCATGTATGCAGATACATAGCCACGGTCAAACTGCATGCCTTCTACCAGATCAAGCTCAGTCTTCATAGTCTTGGACTCTTCAATGGTAATAACACCGTCTTTGGAAACCTTCTCCATCGCGTCTGCTACCATCTGGCCTACTTCCTCATCAGCGGAAGAGATAGCAGCGACTCTTGCGATATCTGCCTGGCTCTTAACGTCCTTCTTCATGCCTTTGATTGCCTCTACGGCTGCATCTGTGGCCTTCTTCATACCCTTTCTCATGATGATCGGGTTAGCACCTGCTGCCAGGTTCTTCATACCTTCGTTGATCATCGCCTGGGCCAGAACGGTTGCGGTTGTAGTACCATCACCAGCTGCATCGTTGGTCTTGGTTGCTACTTCCTTCACCAGCTGTGCGCCCATGTTCTCAAACGGGTCTGCCAGCTCGATCTCCTTCGCAATGGTCACACCATCGTTGGTAATGAGCGGAGCACCGAAGGATTTATCCAGAACTACGTTTCTGCCTTTCGGTCCTAATGTAACTCTTACGGTATCTGCTAACTGATTTACGCCCGCTTCCAGGGCTTTTCTGGCTTCTACGCCATATTTAATTTCCTTTGCCATGGTTATCAACCTCCATAATTTTCTTGAATAAACGTTCCGATCGGCATCTGTCTTCCAGACATCCTGCCCATCGATTAACCGATAACAGCCAGAATATCATTCTGTTTTACAATGACATATTTCTCATTGTCCAGCTCAACTTCTGTGCCTGAGTATTTCGAATAGATAACTTTATCGCCAACCTTTACCTGCATCGTGATTTCTTTTCCATCTACCACTCCGCCAGGACCAACCGCGATTACCTCTGCCTGCTGCGGTTTCTCTTTTGCCTGACCCGGAAGAACGATACCTGATTTGGTCGTCTCCTCTGCAACTAACTGCTTTAATACAACTCTGTCAAATAATGGTGTTAACTTCATTATTGGCTCCTCCTTATCCATCCAAATTTATTCCATCTGATTGCTTTTCTTTCGTAATCAGATATGTATCTTCTTCTTACGAAGTATGTTATAACACGTTCTGTTAGCACCGTCAAGTGTTGAGTGCTAAAATTTTAGTAAATTTTACGGGGAGAACTGAAATATTCCATTTCTCCCCGTTCTATTAATTGCTCTCCTCAAATGCCTTAATCGCCGCAACCGTTTTCTCATAACACTCTTTTACCGATGCAAAATCTGCCTCGTATCCGGTCAGTTCTCTGCCTCTCAGTTTTTCGGTCAGCGCTGCGCTTACCTCATAGAAGGCATCAAAGCCCAGGTTCAGACAGATTCCTTTCAGGGTATGTGCCGCGCGGAATGCTTTCTCCGCATCCTTTTCTTTTAATCCATCCTCCAGATCCTGAAAGCTGGAATCGCTCAGAAACTTGATGGCAAATTTTTCCACCAGCGCCACACCTCCAAAGCGTTTCTGAACTCCTTCAAAATCCCCGCCCATTTCTTTGTAGCATTCCTGAATTGTCATGACAGCCTCCTGTTATTTCTCTTCCTCAGTTTTCATACGGCTCAGCTCCTCGCCCGCAGTTCCATACTCTTTTTCAATCGCCTGCGTCACCGCGCCGAAAAACTTCTTCTGTGAATTGTCATAATGTTCAAATTTCTTATTTTTTCGCTCCGGATCACTCATCTCACTCCGGTATGCTGCCTCCTGCAGCTCCTTTTTAATAGGATCCTGAATCTCACACAGGCACTCAAGCAGGAGCGGGTTAAATGTACCACACTCTCCGTTGCAGATCATCTGCACCGCCTCCTCATGAGAATAAGCCTTTTTATAGACGCGCTCACTTGTCAGCGCATCATACACATCCGCCAGCGCCACCACCTGCGCTGAGATCGGGATCTCCTCCCCTTTTAGACCATCTGGATATCCTTTTCCATCATAGCGCTCATGGTGCCAACGGCAGATCTGGTACGCCACTTTCATCAGCGGCTCATCCTCATACATCTGAAGATTCGCAAGCATGTCCGCACCGATCACTGTATGTTTTTCCATGATCTTACGCTCCTCCGGCGTCAGACGACCCGGTTTATTCAAAATCTTCTCGTCAATTCCGATCTTTCCGATGTCATGCAGGGATGATGCCGTGCTGATCAGCATCCGGTTCGACCAGGACAAGGGATATTTGTCCGTCTTCTTGACGAGCTGTTCCAGAATCATCGTCGTCAATATATTAATATTGAGTACGTGCATACCGCTCTCGCCATTTCGAAATTCCACGATCTCGCTCAGAACACTGATCAGCATCCGGCTATTCTTCTCTTTCTCAAAAACCTGGTTCGTCACCATTGCCACCAGGCGGCGCTGTTTCGCATACAATTTGATCGTATTTAAGACACGCCGGTGTACAACCTCCATATCGAACGGGCGCTTGATATAATCAGAAACTCCCCACTCATACGCCTGCTTGATGACCTCGCCCGAATCTTCGCCCGAAATCATGATAACCGGGATATCCCCGATCAGGTTGTTGCGGTTCATGTATTCCAGAACCCCGAAGCCGTTCATCCCCGGCATGACGATATCGAGAAGAATCAGGGAAATCTTCGTCTCATAACGGTTCAGCATGTCGAGACATGCTGAACCATTTTCTGCCTCCAGAATCTCGAATTCGCCTTTCAGCATTTCTGAGAGAATCATACGGTTCATCTCCGAATCGTCCACGATCAAAATGCGGTAACGACTCGCATTGCGCCGCCCGGCTGCCACGATCTCCTCCGGTGTCCACTGTCCATCTTTCTCAGTCACAATCATGTTCTTGGAGGTCTTCGCCTGATACATAAATTCGTCCGCCCGGCACATCGCCTTCCCGACTGTCTCCCCGTTCGTCAGCGTACCGCCGATGCTGACTGACAATTTCAGTTGCGGATATCCTTCAACACTCATGTTGCAGATCAGATCCTGTATCCGATGCAGCTTCTCAACAAATGCCTCCAGACTGATGCCCGGCATCACAAGCAAGAATTCATCCCCGCCATAACGCACCAAGCGGTCCGTCTTACGGATACAGCTTATAATCGCCGCCGACACCGTCACCAGCACTTTATCGCCCGCCACATGCCCATATATATCATTGTAGGTCTTAAAATCATCCAGATCGAGCATCGCGATACCGGCATCCATCCGCTGCTCTTTTAACTGATCTTCAAAATATCTCCGGCTGTAGCTCCTCGTCAGTGCATCCGCATACAGCTCGCGCCTGTAGTGTGCAAATTTCTTAACGAGTGCTTCTCTTCCCTCTGCGTCAAGAAGTGTCTCATCATCCAGACAGGAAATCATCTCCACCACACAGGGAACTCCATCCACCTCCAGATACTTCGCGATGACCTGATACATCTTCAGACCGATAAATTCAAGCTTCATGCACTGTCCCTTCATCGCAAGCGCGCGCTGTGCCGCACAATTCTCACAATTCTTTCCTTTTTCCCAGAACGAATAGCATTTGCAGTCCTCGGATCGGAGTTCCCCGTTCCTCACGTCCATCTTATGGAGTAGATCTTTATCTAAAATACGTACAACCGTAAATATCCTTTCCATCTGTGCAATCATTTGTTCCAATTCCTGCGCCGTCATCTTTGTATTCAAATTCATCATTTTATTTTTATCACCACCTAGCAAATATATAATTTTATTCTACATGATTTCCGGTATGACAACAAGCATTTTTCTCATGCTTCCTGTACATAATTACCGCCCCTGTGTTACTGTTCACGCATACGTACCCCGTAACACGTGATTCACACACTTCCCGCTGTTCACAAAAGATTCCCTTTATTTTTTAGGCGTTTCGTATTACAATAAGGATATCGAATCGTATAGAGAGGAGTATCAACCATGGCAAAAAAACATTTTGGTAAATTACTGACACTGGCAGCTATCGTCGGCGCTGCAGCAGCTGGTGTTTCTTACGTCTTACAGTATAAATCATTCCACAAGGAACTGGATGAGGATTTCCACGACTTTGAAGATGATTTCGATGATTTTGACGATGCCGGCGATAAAGAAGCTTCCAAGGCTTCTGATACAGCTGCCTCCGAACGCAGCTATGTTTCCTTAAATCCGGAGAAAAAGGAAGCTCCGGCTGAGACTCCAGAGGAAACTTCTGAACATTCTGAGGAAAGCGAAAAAGCTCCGGCTGATGCAGATGTCTCTTCCGAAGAACCAGTCAAAACAGAAACCGTCCGCGCAGATGCTCCGGTTTCCGAGGACGGCGAAGCTTCTTCCGAGAAAGAGGATTCCGACGCAGCCCCGGATGACAGCACAACCGTGACGGTTGAGGAAATCACAGAATAACACAGGAGGATTCTTTGCATGATACAAAGTCTTCTCCGCGCGATGGAACTTCTGGAACTTTTAAAAGAAGCCAACCACAAATATTCCATCGCAGAACTTTCCGAATCAACCGGGCTTCCGCCCAGCACAATCCACCGGATTTTGCAGACATTTTGTGAAAAAAAATACGTGATCCGCGATGAACACGCGCACACCTACCAGCTTGGTCCCGCCCTCATCTCTCTCGGTCGGGCGGCGGCTGACAATGTGCGGATTCAGGATGCGGCGCTTCCGATTCTCAAGAACCTCTCCTACTGTACCCGTGAGGATTCCTATCTGATCATCCAGGTTGGCGACAAGGGACTGGTACTTGACAAAACGGACGGTCCGAACCACCTCAAGGTCGTCGAAGAATTTGGCTATGAGATGGATCTGCACTGCGGTGCGATCCGCAAGGCGCTTCTGGCTTTCCAGAGCGACGAATACATCCGCCGCTATCTGGACATACGCTTAAACCGCCCGGAGGCATTTCCAAAGGCGGATCGCGCAGAACTGGCAGAAGAACTCCGCACCATCCGTGAGAAGGGCATTGCCGTTTCCCATGGCGAGTATGTCCCGGATGCAGTCGGGATCGGTGCTCCCATTTACGGTATTGACGGACGCATTTCCGCTTCGGTCGGAATCATCGCACCGTATTCCCGTATTGAAGATGACACACATCTTCTGCACCTGCAGGAGCAGGTCCGCCACAGCGCGGCCGAATTGTCCTATTATATGGGACATACGTTTAAGCAGAAGAAATAAAGGAGATTTCACTTTATGATTAATAAACGCTTATTTTTAGCAGGCTTAACAACCGGTCTTCTCTCCCTCTCCGCCGCTTTCCCGGCAATGGCAGGAAGCTGGAAAAATGGAGCTGGTGACAATGCCGCCCGCTGGTGGTACGACAACGGCGACAACACCTGGGCGGCAAATGGCTGGCGCTGGATCGACGGCAACCAGGACGGCGTCAGCGAATGTTACTATTTCGACGCCGAAGGCTGGCTCCTAACCTCCACCACGACGCCGGACGGCTACAATGTAAACGCAGACGGTGCCTGGACGGTAAACGGCATCGCTCAGATCCGCCAGACCGCGGCTTCCAATGAATCCGATAACGAAAGCTGGGACGATTTCCAGAACAGCTCCTCCAAAAAGGCGAAAAAAACAGCCACCAGCTCCAGCAGGACGCCAGATTCTTCCAGCGATGATAGCAGCAGCTCCAACGGAAGCTCCGGCAGCCACAGCAATTCCGGAAGCTCCGGTCCGTCCAAAGAAACCTCTTCTACTTCCGGAGACAAAAAGCCGGATGCTCCAAAGAAGAACTCCAAACAGGAACCAGGCAGCGGCTACCGCCAGGGGTCTGTGACGGATGAGCAAATTGCAAATAATAGTTCTTCTGACTCCACTAAGGAATAAATAAATGTATGCCGCTAGGCGCACCAAACAAACGCCCCCGCAAGAAAATCTCCTGCGGGGGCGTTTCTATCTCATCATTCAGTTTCCCAAACGAATCTTCTATTATTTCTGAAGTGCAAGAACGTCAGCGAATGCCTGAATAGCAGTGCTTGCCTGACCGAAGTCTCTCATCTGCTGGTCGATACCCAGTTTGATGTGCGGAACGCCTGCATCGTTCAGAGCTTTCTTCAGGTATGGATACTCCATCTCCTCCGGATCACAGAACTGCTGCATAAACAGTACCAGACCCTGAGCGCCGCTCTCTTTAACCATGTTAGCTACGAACTCACCACGACGGTTCTTGTCAGATTCCGGATCGTACAGAAGTACTTCGTAATCGATGTTAGCGAACTGTTTAGCCAGTGCTCTAACCGGATCCAGCTCGTCTTCCGGAGCATCTACACGGAAGGAACGTGTCTCGTGTGCCACATCATCTGCAGCGATAGCGATGTTGTTCTCTTCGAAGATAGAAAGCAGCTTCGGATTATCACAGATAATACCAGAGGTAACAACCTTGGTTCCCTTCCAGTCACAGACAGGAAGTTTAGCCAGCTCTGCGTTCAGCTCAACAAGCTTTGCAGTGTACTCCGGCTTCTCCATGAAGTAGAATGCCTTCAGAACTGCGGAACGTTTGGTTGGTGTGATAACATCACAGTGCTCGTTAGCCAGTTTTACGAACTCACGGCGAGCTGCACGGCTCTTGTTGTATACAACGATAGCATCCTGGATATCAGCATCCGTAATTTTTCTGCCTGCGATCTCTTCCAAATCTGCCTTAACATGGTTGTACTGATCGATACAGAACTGAAGACCAAACTCTTCAAAACGGTTCTGCGGATGAGCTAAGAAGATAACTTTCATCTTGTCGCCCATAGCTACACGGAAGTTCTGGCTCATCGGACGAAGGGTATCACAGATAGTAGGTGTGATAATACCGTCTAACTGATCCATAGTTCCATCCAGCAGCATCTCCAGTGCTAACTGAGCGATGGTGCAGTAGAAAGTAGCGCAGTACTCTTTTGCACGGCTGATGGTCTTGGTGTTGGAACCCCACATACCCATCGGAACGATACCAGCGGCATAAACAAGCTCTTCCGGAGCGTAGTAAGGAAGAACACCAACTACTTTTTTGCCCTGAGCTTTATATTCAGCAAGCTGCTGCTTCGGAGTTGCAGCTTTTACCTTAAATTCTTCTAATAATGCGTTAACACTCATGGTTATTTAGCCTCCTTTGCCTGCTTATTTGCTTCCATTGCCTCAACCAGACCCTCTACACGAGTCTCGTACTGAGCAGCATTGAAGTTACGCGGGTCAGCCTGATCGCCGTCGAAACCAGCACACGGGATACCCAGGTCAGCAGTAAAGCGACGCTGCATCTCAGCCATGTAACCACTCCACGGTTTACAGCTTCTGTTGTAGTGAACCAGAACGCCATCTACCTTGTTATCACGGCAGATGCCTTCACGCCAGTCAACACCCTGCTCGATGCAGACAGAGTTCGGAGCTTTGTAGTAAGCACGAGCCATCTCATCGATGTTGTTGTAAACGAAACCGAATGCCGGAGCATATACAACGGCAGTAACGTTTACACCGTGGGTCTTCAGCGGTTTGAACAGAGCCGGCAGTTTCGGCCAGCACGGAATACCCTCGAACATAACACGGTATTTCTCCGGGAACGGAGTTGTGGTCTCACCCTTCTTAACTGTCTCTTCCAGGTCTTTTGCAAGTAATTCAAAAGCATCACCAGCAGCTACAGTAGCACGTGCAGTTACAACGTCTGCCATGTGGTTGAACAGGTCAAATCCACTATATGGAGCCGGTTTGTACTGCAGGAAATCACAGACTTTCAGCCAAGCCTTAGCGGTACGGTTAGCGTTTGCACAAGCCTGCTCGAACTTCTTCTCGTCGAACTTCTTGCCTGTCAGCTCTTCCAGCTGTTTGATCGCTTTGTCGAACTGAGCGCGAACATATTTAACATTCTCATCATGAACTTCTACTGTATTGTTGTACGGGATATCGATCATGATCAGCGGAATGTTGCACATACGAGCGATGTTCTCATACCATTTTGTCATACAGTTACAGATGTTGTTGCAGCAAAGAACGAAATCCGGCTGCGGAATACGCATCTGACGAATCGGAGAAATAGCCTCAAGACGTTTCTCTTTTTCCGGACCATCCGGGAGTTTTTCAATCTCAAGCAGGTTGTCCAGCTGCAGATACGGAGTCTGAGTCTTCGGATCCTTCTTCGGTTTTCCGTCTTCACCCATCACTACGTTGCCGTCAGCATCTTTTAATGGTTTACCTGTGCTCGGATCGATGATGTATTCACCAGTCTCCGGATCATACTTACGGGATACACGTACACCAGCTGCATATGCAAGGCTGATACGAGCGTAACCGCAGATATCGTTGTCATATCCAAGATCCTCAGCTGCCTGGCACATCAGCTCACCGTAACGGTTAGCTGCGATACCAGCTGCCTGGTTCTCCGGATACATAACGTGTAAATCAAATGCTGCTGCAAGCTCACACGGGAATTTGGAAGAAGACCATCCAACTAACTCGCCTCTTGCTTTGGCCTCACGCGCCTCTTTGTGTACGTCATCTACGACTTTACGAAGCGCAAGAACACCAGGACTAACTTGTTTTGCCATAATAATTATCCTCCATTCTTAAAAATTAACTTAGTTACTTCTGACGGCTGGCTACCTGATATGCCATCAGGGCTGCACCAAGCGCGCCGTTATACTGTGTCAGCGGGGATGTATAAATCTTTACGCCAAGCTCAGCCTCAAGCGCATCTACTACGCCCTGGTTCTGAGCCACACCGCCTGTCATAACGACATCCGGCACTACACCGATTCGGTGGGCAAGACCCGTGACACGATGAGCCACTGAACGATGAATACCGGCAATGATATCACATTTATCCGTTCCCATCGACAACTGGCTTATAACCTCACTCTCTGCAAAAACCGTACAGGTGGAACTGATTCCTACCTGCTTCTTGGACATAGCGCCAAGACGGCCTAGATCACTTACCTCAACTTCGAGAACGCGAGCCATAACATCCAGAAATCTTCCGGTTCCGGCTGCACACTTATCGTTCATCTGGAAGTTTGTCATGACACCGTCCTCAACGCGAAGAACCTTCACGTCCTGACCGCCGATGTCAATTACGGTATGAACCTTCGGGAAAAGGAAATAAGCGCCCTTTGCATGACATGACAGCTCACTCATCTGCTTATCGGCAATTCCGTCCATCAGAGATGTACGTCCATAACCGGTAGCCAGTGTGAATGCCATATCTTCTTTCTTGAGGCCTGCATCTTCCAGAACTGCCTCGATGGCACGGCTTGGACCGCTGGTACCTGCTCCAACGTCAATCAGAGACTTACCTACGATCTCCTTGCCATCCTTCAGGATGATACATTTGGAAGCTGTAGAGCCTACGTCGATACCTAAAGTGAAAATTTCGCTCATGATGTATCTTTTTCCTTTCAATACTGACTTTCTATGCCTGATTTTTGTTTCAACGATGTTTTGGCAGATCCGTGCTATCACATCGTCTCCACCCATCATAATACCACAAAATCAACTAAAAGTCGCTGTAAAATCTTGAAAATGTTATAAAATAATTCTTAACAAAACTATTACTTATTACTTATCTGCCTGAGTATACCAATAAATCGAGCAAAGGTTCCAGTTCCTTTGCCCGATTTATCTGCAAGCATCCGGCAAAACGGTTCATTTACAGTCATACAGACAAGCCGCTTCGCCAGAGCCTCACACTATTCACACTATCAATTTGTTACTTATCACTATTTACACTATCACTGTCAGCCGCGTACTTACGCGCCTTCTCTTTTTAAAATGTTATCTTAGCGGCACCTATCACAATGCCGTTTTAATTTGATAATTATTTACCGTAGTTGATGAACTCACGAGTAGATCTCGGAGCCAGCATCTGATGCATCGGGCAGATAGCCTGAGCATTCTGATAATAAGCCTCGGTAAATGCCTGGATGTACGGACGAAGATCGGTCAGATCTACGATCTCATCAACCATACCCTGTTTTGTACAGTATTTCGGACGAGATTTGTCTGTGTACATTTGGATCATAGCGTTCATCTTGTCGATGATCGGCTGAAGCGGCTCGCCAGCTTTTTTAGCTTTAACAAGCTTTCTGGAGTACATAGCGTTTGCAGCGGTCTCACCCGGCATTACGTAGTACTCGCAAGCACCTGTACCGATGGAGAATACGTTGGTGTTGTTGCCCTGCGGACCACCCAGAACGTAGTGAGCAGCAGCACTTGCCTTACGAAGAGTAACCTCCAGAGACGGAAGCTTAGCATTCTCGATAGAGTAGATCAGGGACTGACCTAAACCAAGCAGCTCTGCCTTCTCAGCGTCATCGCCTACATCGATACCTGTGGTATCCTGCAGCCAGATAACCGGTGTCTTATCACGAGCACACAGAGTAACGAACTCGTTCATCTTAATCAGACCCTGACGGTACAGCTTACCACCGATACCTACAGAACCCTGTTTGTACTCCGGATAGTTCATGAGTAAGCCCTGTACGTTAGCGATAACACCAACCAGAAGGCCGTTAACTTTTGCAAGACCAGCAACGATCTCCGGACCGTAGCCTTTCTTGTACTCGAAGAACTCACTGTTATCGAACAGACGGCCGATTACATCATAGATGTCGTACGGACGTTTCTGGTTCATCGGGATGATGCTGTACAGATCCTCAGCCGGAAGCTGCGGAGCCTTCGGGCTATCAACACGGAAGAACTCCAGGTTGAAGCACGGAAGGTAGTTGATGTACTTCTTGATTCCCTCGATAACGCCTAAATCATCCTCGTAAACCTCACGGAAGAATCCGGTCTCATCATAGTGGATCGGCACGGAACCCGGAGCCGGAACGTGATGTTTGCTGTTCTCGATCTGAGCGTTAACGATCTGCTCTGCTGCTTCCTCATCGATGTAACCCTTCGGGTTCATACCGGAAAGGATACCAGCGCCACCAACTGCCATGTTCGCATCTTTATGAGCGATCAGGATAGTCGGGGAAATGCTGTGGTAACCACCACCTGCCGGGTTGGTTCCGTAGATACCTACGATAACCGGAACACCAAGCTGGTTTAACTCAGCGTTGCGGAAGAACGGTGTACCACCACCACGACGGTTCGGGTATACTTTGTCCTGGTTCGGGAACTCAACGCCTGAGCAGTTTAACAGGTATACTAACGGCAGATGCAGCATCTTAGCGGTATCTGCAGCGCGGAGCAGGTTATCTGCCTGTCCCGGAACCCAAGCACCAGCCATCTTCTTGTTATCAGAAGCGATGATGTAAACCCATTTGCCATTTACACGGCCAAGACCATTCAGAACGTTAGTTGTCTGGAAACGGTTGTCTTCCGGATTGTAAAGGCTGTTTAACGGGCACCATGTACCTGGATCGATCAGGGCGTTGATACGCTGTGTAGCAGAAAGCTGTCCACGTGCGTTTAACTTCTCTTCGGTTGTGATACCTGCATCAAGAGCCTGCTTAATGGACTCATGGATGTCGTTCTCAACAGCCTTCAGTTCCTGCTCGTTTTCCGGATTCGGATTAACCAGAGCTTTACCAACGGTAGGCATATTCTGGAAATATCCTGGCATTGAATACATATTCATGTCTTCTTTTCTCCTTATAAAATAAAAAATAAAAATGGTTATAAATGAATTGCTTGCGGGACAGTTCGTCTCCTGTCCCGCCTGCAATCAGTAACTAATAAATCGACAGAAATGATATCTGTCTTGATTCCCGATGGAAGGCTAATTACTTAGTCTCCTTCGGAACTTTGATGAATGCCTGACCTGGGTCGATCTCTTCACGAATAACGCGGATGATCTCCGGATCCGGACCTTCCATCAGCTGAGCTCTGGAGGTATCGATCTCGAAACCAGTGTTCTCCTGAACCATTTCCGGAGAGGAGAATGGATAGTAGTAAGCCAGGTACATTCTCTTGGTCTCTTCGTCGAATTTCATGATACCAAGATCGGTAACTACCATCTGCGGTCCACGGTTGCCCGGAAGACCTGCTCTCTCACGTCCGCCAGGGCCGTCCATCCAGCCACAGCTTGTGATGTAGTCAACATGCTCCATGAATCTTCTCTTCTGATGCTGCATCATGATGATGGTGTTGCAGAAGGTAGCGATTCCGTTTGCACCGCCAGAACCGGTGAAACGTGTGGTAGGTTTAACATAATCACCCTTACCAAAGATACAGGTAGAGTTAACGTTTCCGTACGGGTCGATCTGAGCGCCGCCGATGAATGCGATCATACGATCAGCATCATGTAACCACTCATTAGCCTCGAAACCTACGAAACGAACGTTCGGCCACTGTACTGCACAGTGAGCCATGAAACGGTTGTCACCTACAGAACGCGGAACCTCGATCGGAGAACAATCCATAAGACCACTCTCTACGATCGGATGGCAGCTCGGGCAAACAACACGTTTTGCCAGGGATGCACCGATTAACGGAAGACCGGTACCAACGATAACGATCTGATTTTCTTTAATATTTTTTGCGATGGCGTAAGCCTGCATTTCCTGCTTTGTATACTTTGTATAATCAGCCATTTTAGATTTTCCCTCCCTCAATTAATGTCTGGTAGAATAGCCAAGATGCGGCTCATTCTTAAGGTTCATGAGGCGAGCGCCGCCCAGTACGTTGAGCAGATCATCCTGATCCTTGCATCCATATACATACTTCTGAAGGTAATCCTTGAAGGTCTCCGGAATCTTGGTGCCGTCAGCAGCATCTTTTGCAGCCTGTGCAGCAACTTCTGCAGCTTTTGCAAGCTTCTCATCTTCCGGCTTAGCAGCAGCAGCCTTAGCAGCTTTGTCTGCAGCCTTCTGAAGCTGTGCCTTAGCATCCTCAGCGTCAAGGTACTTGGAAGCCTTGTCGTACTCTTTCAAGCCCTTATCATCATCATCATAATAGCCGTAGCACTGTGCCGGCCAAGCACCGTACGGTGCACGAACAACGGCGTCTACACACTCACCAAAGATTCTTGTCTTGGTTGGGTCACGACGGATATACTCATCACTTACGATCTCCTCGCAGGTAACGATACAACGTTTTGCAGCTACAGCGATATCTACGTCATGGAACTCATCACCATCGATGATACAGGTTCCATCCGGAGATGCCTGCTGAACATGGATGATAGCGCAGTCAAGCTTCGGAACCGGAACAGCCAGCAGCTTCTCGCCTGGCTCAAGCGGGTTCTCGATCTCTACGCATTTCAGGTTGTCAACACCTTCCATGGTTCTTCTCTTCTCTTCGCTGATACCCCAGAACTTAACAAGTCCGGAGCCCTGCATCATACGTACCGGCAGGTACGGAAGACCCAGAGATGCAGCATGAAGCTGAAGCATCAGAACGTCCTGAGAATAATCCTCATATGTAAGCTCACCCTTCTCGATAGCTGCACGGAAACGACGAGCTACGTTGGTGTAACCAGAGTTTGCAGTATAGCAGTTGATGTAGGCTCTCACACGGCCCTCACCGATTAACGCATCCCAGTCACCACCTGCCGGGCCAGACCAGCCTACAAAACCAGTTTTACCCTGACGAAGGATCTCGTAAACTGCTGCATACGGTTTACGGTTTGTTGTAAATCCGCCGAGACAAAGTACATCGTTGTCACATACATACTTTTCTACGGCATCGTGTAAAGACATTACTTTATTAGCCACAATAAAGCCTCCTTTAAAAAAATTTTCTATAACTACCTATATAAATAAGTAAAAACGGGATCCGGTACTTCCGGCGCTGCGGTCTTTCGCAGGCCAGATGCAGCCAGATCCCGGCTGCAACAGCCAAAAATCAATATTCGATTAACCGAAAATCAGCATGAAGAAACCTGCTGCTACGGCAGAACCGATAACACCTGCTACGTTTGGTCCCATAGCATGCATCAGAAGGAAGTTGGTCGGATTCTCTTTCGCACCAACTGTCTGAGCAACACGGGCAGCCATCGGTACAGCAGATACACCTGCAGAACCGATTAACGGGTTGATCTTGCCGCCGGTTACAGCGCAAAGCACCTTACCAAGGAGAACACCTCCGATGGTAGCGAATGCGAATGCAAGCAGACCCATGCAGATAATAGCGATGGTCTGAATACGCAGGAAGATCTCACCGTTTGCGGTCGCACCTACGGTAGTACCAAGCATGATAGTTACGATGTTGCACAGTGCGTTCTGAGCTGTGTCAGAAAGACGCTCTGTAACGCCAGACTCACGAAGCAGGTTACCAAGCATCAGCATACCAAGCAGCGGAGCTACAGACGGAAGAAGCAGGGAACAGAATAGTACTACGAATACCGGGAATACGATCTTCTCTACCTTGCTTACCTTACGGAGCTGCTTCATAACGATGGAACGCTCTTTCTTAGTAGTAAGAAGCTTCATGATCGGCGGCTGAATCAGCGGAATCAGCGCCATGTAGGAATAAGCGGCAACGGCGATCGGAGCAACCAGATCCGGTGCCAGGTTGTTAGCTACATAGATAGCGGTCGGACCGTCTGCACCACCGATGATACCGATAGCGGCAGCCTCGCCTACTGTGAATAAGCCAGTTGCATTTGCCAGCATGAATGCGATATAAATACCAAACTGTGCAGCTGCACCAAGCAGTAAGCTGATCGGGTTAGCAATCAGCGGACCAAAGTCTGTCATGGCACCTACTGCCATGAAGATCAGACACGGAAACAAACTGGACTTAACACCGCCGTAGATGATACGCAGAACACCTGCGGTATACCACGGCTCGCCTTCCTTCATCAGGTCAGCTAACGGCAGGTTTGCCAGGAACATACCAAATGCAATCGGAAGCAGAAGAAGCGGCTCGAACTGCTTTTTAATTGCCAGGTATAATAATACAAAAGCAATGAGAATCATTACACAGCTTCTCCAGGTCAATGCTGCGAAACCTGACTGTGCAAGAAGCTCTTTTAATATTTCAAAAAAGTTCATTACCTAACCTCCTAGTTCAGAGCAACCAGAGCAGCTCCTGTATCAACAGAATCGCCAGCCTTAACAAGGATCTTGCTGACTGTACCGTCTGCCGGAGCAACGATCTCAGTCTCCATCTTCATGGCTTCCATAATAACTACTACTTCGCCAAATTTAACTGCCTGTCCTTCAGATACTTTGATGTTCAGGATTTTACCTGGCATCGGAGCTTCTACGGTAGTTGCGCCCGCCGGAGCTGCTGCCGCCGGAGCCGGTGCTGCTGCCGGTGCTGGAGCTGGAGCCGGTGCTGCTGCCGGAGCCGGTGCTGCCGGTCTCTGTACCGGTGCGGATGCTGGAAGAACCGGAGCTGCCGGAGCTGCTACACCATTACGATCCAGAGATTTGTAAGCTTCTAATTTTTCTACTTCAACTTCGTATTTCTTTCCATTGATCGTAGCAACATATTTCATAATTCTTTACGTCCTTTCGAATGTTTATCATTACTGTTCACACATGTGTGCCCAGTAATGGGATTTTGCCGATGCTTTGTATTCCAAATCGGCAAAATCTGTTGCCTGAACTGTATCATACAGAATTTTCAGTTCAGAAAATTCCTTTTTGTAAACAGTTGCTATTTATCATAGTATCGTCTATTAGTTCAGGGTAACCAGTGCTGCACCTGTGTCAACGGCGTCGCCTGCTTTGACAAGAATCTGTGCTACTGTACCGTCTGCCGGAGCAACGATTTCAGTTTCCATCTTCATAGCTTCCATCACGATGACGGTCTCACCAAACTTAACTGCCTGTCCTGCAGATACTTTGATGTTCAGGATCTTACCTGGCATCGGAGCCTCTACGGTAGTTGCGCCTGCTGCCGGTGCTGCCGCCGGGGCCGGTGCTGCTGCTGGTGCAGGAGCCGGGGCTGCTGGTGCAGGAGCCGGGGCCGGTGCTGCCGGTGCTGCTACTGGAGCCGGTGCTGCTGCCGGAGCCTCGCCGTAACGCGGCATTGGCTCGTATGCATCGATTCTTTCAAGTTCTACTTCGTACTGTTTTCCATTGAGGGTAGCCGTATACTTCATAACTGCTCTAACCTTCCTTTCGATTTCCTTTCATTCCTGTTTCTCATTACTTAACTTCTGTCACGCTCAAGATCTTAAACTTGTCTGTCGGCAATCCGAGGTCATCCCCGATCGTTGCCATCAGCACGGCAAGTAATTCCTTATCAGCTTCATCCGACACAGCCGGTGCTGCTTTCTGTGCTGCGGCCGGGGCCTTAGCACCATCAGAAACAACGGAGCGGAGAATCTTGGAAATTACCATAATTGCCAGAGCCAGACAGATCAGAGCCAGGAAAACTACCGAAAGACCCAGCAGAGAAACGATAACTGACTGCCCGAAAGGCATAGTTGGTTCAGTCCACATTGTGCATTGCACCTCCTTATTTATTTTAGGTTCTGCTTTCTTTGTGAAAAATTATACTTATAAAATTCCACCAGTAAGATTCCGTATTGTGGAATGCATTCCATTTTTGAAAGCAATTTATAAGGGGCTTTTCCCCTTAACTGTAACAAGTGAAGCCACAGATTGACATGATCAGCTCACTTTACTTAAATTATAACAGTAACCCCCCTGATTGTCAACCAAGCCTTTCATAAATTATGCACAAAAAGCAGGGTGTTTTATTAGCAAAAACAACCTGCTTTTTATAGGTTATTACTACATTTTTCTACATTTTTCTTAACAACCCCCGGAAGAATCGCCAAGACCTCTCAAGCATTTTGCTCATATTCTAAAATGTATTCTGAAAGTCCCGTTCTCTCCTTTTTTCATCAGAACAAAGCCGCTTTTTTCTGTATTTTTTTATACATTTTCAAGATTTGTCCTTGATTTATTTCGGAAGCTTGAAAGAGCTCTTCAGCGAAACAATCCGGTTGAAAACCGGTTTGCCCGGCTCGCTGTCGCGGCAGTCCACGCAGAAGTATCCATTGCGGACGAACTGAAAGCTCTCAAATGCTTTTGCCTCTTTCAGACCCGGCTCTAAGTAACACTCTTTCAGAACGCGCAGGGAATTCGGATTTAAGTTCAGCGTTCCATCTGCATTAAGTTTGCCCTTTTCCTCGTCTACCAGATTCTCATAGAGACGTACTTCTGCTTTCAGCGCAGTCTGTGCTGCTACCCAGTGAATCGTACCTTTTACCTTTCTTGCATTGAAGCCGGAACCACTCTTCGTCTCCGGATCGTAGGTACAGTGAACAACCGTTACATTGCCGTCTGCATCTTTCTCGCATCCGGTGCAGGTAACAAAGTACGCGTTCATCAGGCGGACCTCATTGCCCGGGAAGAGACGGAAGTATTTCTTCGGTGGTTCTTCCATAAAGTCCTCGCGTTCGATGTAAAGTTCTCTGCCGAATGGAATCTTTCTGGAACCAAGTTCCTCGTTCTCCATATTGTTTGGTGCATCCAGCTCCTCGATCTGTCCTTCCGGATAGTTGTCGATAACAAGCTTGACCGGGTCAAGAATTGCCATCACACGGGACTTCTTTAATTTCAGATCCTCACGCAGGCAGTACTCTAACATTGCACTGTCGATGGAATTATCTGCTTTGGAGACACCTGCCAGTTCTACAAAGCGGCGGATGGATTCCGGCGTGTAACCTCTGCGGCGCAGCGCTGCGATGGTTACCAGACGCGGGTCATCCCAGCCATCTACAATCTTATCTTCTACCAGTTTCTTGATATAACGTTTTCCGGTAATGACGTTGGTCAGATACATCTTCGCAAACTCAATCTGGCGCGGCGGGTTCTCAAACTCGCACTCTCTTACGACCCAGTCATAAAGCGGTCTGTGATCCTCAAATTCCAGCGTACAAATCGAATGCGTGATGTGCTCAATCGCATCCTCAATCGGATGAGCGAAATCGTACATCGGGTAAATGCACCATTTGTCCCCGGTGTTGTGATGATGCATATGGGCTACACGATAAATAACCGGATCACGCATATTGATGTTCGGGGATGCCATATCAATTTTCGCACGCAGTACCTTTTCGCCATCCGCATATTTGCCTTCTTTCATCTCCTCAAAGAGCTGTAAGTTCTCCTCGATGCTGCGGTTGCGGTACGGGCTTTCCTTACCAGGATTGTTAAAATCACCGCGGTACTCACGGATCTGATCAGCTGTCAGATCGCAGACGAATGCTTTTCCCTTTTTAATAAGAAGAACTGCACACTCATACATCTGCTGGAAATAGTTGGATGCAAAAAACAGGCGATCCTCAAAATCAGCGCCCAGCCATTTTACATCCTCGATGATCGACTCAACAAACTCTGTCTTCTCCTTCGTCGGGTTGGTGTCATCAAAACGGAGATTGAATTTTCCGTTGTATTCTTTTGCCAGTCCAGAGTTCAGAATAATCGATTTAGCGTGTCCAATATGAAGATATCCGTTCGGTTCCGGAGGAAATCTCGTCTGGACATGATCGTAAACGCCTTCTGCCAGATCTTTGTCAATCTCGCGCTCGATAAAGTTCTTGGAGACAGCCTCTTCCTTCTCCTCTCCCTCTGCCAATGGTTTTTTATTTTCTTCCATATACATTCCCTCCGTTGTTTCTTTTCGTAAATTGATACTGTTGTTTGAGTCAAATCAAACAGTTTTATTTTTTATCATATCACATTTTGGAGTTTTCGAAAAGGGGATATTTGCCCACAAAAAAGGAAGCGCCGCGGGAGGACACTTCCTTTTCTGATTTTCAATTTTTAAGCATCTTTATTATGGCAATTTAAGATGTCCTGCGTTCGCAGGTAATTCTACTTCTTCTTATTATATATGTGTTTTTATGCAATTCTACTTATGCGTTTGCAAGAGCCTCGCCCAGTGCCTCGCACTCAGCACCTGCTGTCTCGTCCGGCGTTGCGTTGCAGATTACCGGCTCGCAAGCCATGGTTACGCCCAGAGTCATGCAGTCGCTCTCCCAGGTACGCATCCACTCGCCGTCGCCCCATCCGTAAGAACCGAATAATGCAATCTTTTTGCCAGAGAGAACCGGGCTAACCTCGTCGAACATCGGCTGGAACTCAGACTCCTCTAACTGTTCAGCCCCCATGGACGGGCAGCCAAATGCGATTCTGTCATACTCGCCAGCTTTGTCAGCGCCAAACTCTGCGGAAGTAAATAAATCAGCCTCGCCGCCCGCTTTCTTAACGCCCTCTGCTACGTAATTTGCCATAGCCTCTGTGTTTCCTGTTCCGCTCCAGTATACAATTGCTACCTTGCTCATTTTTATTTCCTCCTTGTGAATAATTTACTTACTTAGATTTATTATGCGGCTTTTACAAGCTGAATAATCGGTGTCCCCTGACGGTATTTCTCCCGGCACACTTCCGTGCATTCCCGGTATGAATCAAACCGCCGTTTTGCTTCCTGCGGGTCGCCATACGTCTTCCAGTAACCGCTGCAGGTATAATTTTTTCCCTGATTTTCAATGAATCCAACAACATCCTCAAGCGGATACCCCAGGAAAATGCCAATCTCATGTGGAAAATCATGTTCCAGACAAAGCCGGTTGGAAAGCTGCCTCAAAAATCCATCGACCGTCTTCTTCATCTGGTAACCAGACTTTTTTAAAAAGTGCTGTACAGATATTTTACCCAGAATGAAGCGAAGCCATTCCTCGCGGTACACCAGAATCAGAAACGCGCCCGTCCGGCTGCACTCTTTAAGCGCCCGCACCTGAAGCCCCGACGGTTCCAGTTCCCGGTTCCAGAAATCAAGCGTTTCCAGGAGTTTATCACGGTTCTGCGGCTGATAGCGGAACAAGTTCGACGGTTTGATACCACGAAGAGTCGGCGCACACACCTCTACGAATACTTCTTCAAACAACCGTTCCATCTTTCTGCCTCCTAACTGCTTCTCTTAGTTAGCCATATCTACCTTTAGTTAGATATGGCTAACTATCTTTTAAAAAATAAAAGGCTTTTTCTGCCTTCTATTTTCCTCCTCATGGGTTAGTCTCATCTAACTTCAATGAGACTATATCATGAATCACTTACCACGTCAAGCAAATTTTGTTCATTTTTGCTTACTGAGTTTTTTTATCAGTAACATCATTTTCTATCTTTTGGGACGATAAATAATCTCATTCACCGCATACACCGTCACAAATGCCTTCGGATCTGTTTTTAATATATACGGCATGAGCTGTGCATATTCGTTTTTATCTACGATCGTGATAATTTCCGTCTTCGGCTCATTGTCAAACGCGCCGAATCCCTGATAGATCGTCGCGCCGCTGTGAAGCGTATGCAGGATAAACTGGCGTATCTCTTCTTCTTTTTCCGAGATAATGCAAACTCTCTTTTTCAGATTCAGACCGAAAATAAAACGATCCAGCACAATTCCGTTTAAGTATGTGCCCAGAATGCCCAGCACCACCAGTTTTTTATCGCTAAAAAACACGGATGAGAGCGCCACACACATGCCTGGAAGCGCCATCGCTTTTCCCAGCTCCATATGGAAATATTTGTTTAAGAGCTTTGCCACGATGTCCAGACCGCCCGACGAGGCATTCATCCAGAACAAAAGAGCCAGACCAACGCTGACAACAAAGATATAGCAGACCGTATCCATCATCGCATCCTGGTTGATCGACACAAAATCCGGAAAAACCTGCTCAAACACCCACAGAAAAACCGGCAGAATCAGTGACGTATACACCGTCTTGACGCCGAACTCGCGTCCGATAAAAAGAAAGCCCACCACCAGAAGCGCCGCATTTAAAATAAAGGTCAGCACTGAAATCGGCAGCGGTATCACATTTCCCAAAAGCATCGCCAGACCGGAAATACTTCCCACCGATACACCGCTCGGAATCAGAAAGAAATAGACGGCTGCCGCCACGACAAAGGTCGCCGCTGTGATCATTGTGTACTCCCCGATTACGCGCATGGACTTTTTTGCCATAACTTAAAACCTCCTCATATTACAATTTCGCGCGAGCGCGCATCATTGGCACGTTAGCGCCTTTTTGTGTAATAGAGACTTCCAAGGGATTTCCCATTACACAAAAAGACACATCGCGTCTGCAATGTGTCTTCGTAATGAGGCATCGGGGATTCGAACCCCGGACAACTTGATTAAAAGTCAAGTGCTCTACCGACTGAGCTAATACCCCATATTTAACTGGGCTAGTTGGATTCGGACCAACGAATGCAGGAGTCAAAGTCCTGTGCCTTACCGCTTGGCGATAGCCCATCAGCAAAAGATCCTTTTAAAAGGAAGGTGGATATAGGGATTCGAACCCTAGGCCTCCAGAGCCACAATCTGGCGCGCTAACCAACTGCGCTATATCCACCATAGGAATCTGTCGAAACAGATTCGACGAGCCTGAAGGGATTCGAACCCCCGACCCACGGCTTAGAAGGCCGTTGCTCTATCCAGCTGAGCTACAGACTCATATTCATTTTGCGATTCCGACCGTTTTATCCGGCACTGTAACCTTTCCCGCACCTGACCTTTCAGCCAACTGCTTGTCTGTCTCATCGACAGCAAAGATAGTATATAACATTTGAAAAAGAATGTCAACAGGAAATTTCATATTTTTTAAAATAATTTCAAAAATTCATTTCTTTTGACTTTCCCCCTATTTTTCCACCTCTTCCTGCTCGTATGACAGGAAGTCCGCCAGAAATCCCTTTTCCCGCAGCGCTGCCTCGATCTCGTCGAGAATCTCCTCCTGATCGGCAGCCACGTGATGGAAATGATAGCCCGATGTCACGTTTAAAAGCGGCGTGGAACGCCCAGTCCGGATATTTTCCACAAATGCCTCAACATCGCGGCGGCTGCGGATATTTAACGGCGCCGATACCTTTCCATAGATGCGGTGGTTGACCATGACATCCAGCACCTCGCCGCCCAGATCAACAATCGTATTCAGCTCTTCGCGCGTCTGCTCGGTCGTATGGCACATTTTAAAGAGGCGTTCCGTCTGGTGCGGCACCTCCAGCACATAACCGCGGGCAGTCGCAAGGACAGGGTGTCCCTCGGTACGCAGAAGCGCGATATCCTGCACCACCACCTGACGGCTCACGCCGACTGCCCGCCCCAGCGCCCCGCCGGAAAGCGGTGTGGATGACTGTCCCAGCATTTCCAGTATTTTCTTTCTCCGCTGTACTCCTGTCATCGTTGTTTCCATCCTGTTTTCCCTGTCCTTTCTTAGTTTTTAAATTTTTATAATGCCCGCAGATGTTTGAGGCTCAGATCCAGAATTGGTGCCGAGTGCGTCAGCGCGCCGCTGGACACATAATCTACGCCTAATTTCGTGATCGTTGCGATATTTTCCTTCGTCATATTTCCGGAACACTCCGTCTCGGCGCGTCCGTCGATGATGCGGATCGCCTCCGCCATCTCGTCCGGGGTCATATTGTCCAGCATGATAATATCAGCGCCCGCTTCCACTGCCTCGCGCACCATATCGAGATTTTCCGTCTCCACCTCGATCTTGCGGACAAATGGGGCATATTCCTTCGCCGCCTCAACCGCCGCCTTAACTCCGCCGGCTGCGTCGATATGGTTATCCTTGAGCATCACGCCGTCCGATAAGTTGTAACGGTGGTTGCTGCCGCCGCCAACCTTGACCGCATATTTTTCAAATATACGCATACACGGGGTCGTCTTGCGCGTATCTAAAAGCGTCGTCTTCGTTCCCTCTAAGAGCTTCGCCACCTGATTCGTATAGGTCGCAATGCCGCTCATCCGCTGTAAATAGTTGAGCGCCGTCCGCTCGCCGGAAAGAAGCACCCGGATGTCGCCGGTAATCACGCCTAAAAACTGCCCTTTTGTGACGGTATCCCCGTCTTTTACCTCAAATTTTGTCTCGGTCGCCTCGTCCAGAAGTTTAAACACGCGCTCAAACACCTGTAAACCGGCAATAATACCGTCTGCCTTGGCTAAGAGCTGTACCTCGCCCTTGCGGTATTCCGGCATGACCGCGTTCGTCGAAACGTCCTCACTGTTGATATCTTCCTTTAACGCCATGCGGATATACTCATCCGCAACAAGCTGCATCGTAATTGGATTCATACTCTTCGTCCTCCCGTCCGGCGATCTTGCCTGCCGCTCTCTCTGCAAATACAAGGCTTTCCAGCAGACTGTTGCTGGCAAGCCGGTTCTTTCCGTGTACGCCGTTGCAGCTCGTCTCACCAACCGCATACAGGTGGTCCATCGTCGTCTCGGAGAAATGATCGACATAGATACCGCCCATAAAATAATGCTGCGCCGGTACGACCGGAGCCGGTTCCTTCGTGATATCGTAGCCCTCTTTTAAGCACTCCTCATAAATGTGCGGAAAATGGTTCCGGATCGTCTCCTCCGGAACTGCCTTAAACGACAGCCATACATGATCGCTGCCCTCTTTTTCCATCTCCTTCTCGATCGCCTGCGTCACCACATCACGCGGCAGAAGCTCATCGACAAAGCGCTCGCCCTTTCCATTTAACAGAACTGCCCCCTCGCCGCGGGTCGATTCTGAAATCAGGAAGCTACGTCCCGGCTTCTTGCTGTACAGGCTGGTCGGATGAATCTGGACATAATCGAGATGTTCCAGACGCACGCCGTGTTTCTTTGCTACATCCAGCCCATCACCTGTCAGGCTCGGGAAGTTCGTCGAATGCTTGTAAAGCCCGCCGATACCGCCGGTCGCCAGAACCGTGTCTTTCGCATGAATCTTTAAAATATCGCCGTCTGCATTCTTTGCCAGAATACCGATGCAGATGCCCTTTTCTACCAAAATATCCGTCATAACAGTATATTCCCGGATTTCTACATTCGGAAGTTCTTTTACACGCGTCTGCAGGGTCGTCGTGATCTCTTTTCCCGTGATGTCCTCATGGAAACAGATACGCGGCTGCGAATGCGCGCCCTCCTTTGTATATTTTAAACTGCCATCTGGATTTTTGTCAAACCCTACGCCTAATTTCAGCAGATTATTTATCACATCCCGGCTGGAGCGGATCATGATATCCACACTCTCCTTGCGGTTCTCGTAGTGTCCCGCGCGCATCGTGTCCTCAAAATACGCATCATAATCCGTCTCATCCCGCAGCACGCAGATACCTCCCTGCGCCAGCATGGAATCACAGCTCTCTATATCTTCCTTGCAAATCATTAAGATCCGGTCTTCCGACGGCAGATTTAAAGCGGTGTACAGACCGCCTACGCCACACCCGACGATGACCACATCATAATTTTCCTCCCGGACCATTTTGTTGCCTTCCTTTCTATACCATAAGTTTGCACTTATCTTTTTATCCTGCAGATAGTTCAGCCTTCAAATCGCAGAATACTATCTGCCACTCTATGCTCCTATCGCAAACAGAGTTCTCTTTCAATCCAAAACTTTATTTGTGCATCCGCATCAGTATAGCACATATTATTTCATGTGACAAGACATATGTAATGATATTTTGGGCGATTCTGTAAAAAACATATTACTATTCACGCATACGTACCCAGTAACCAAAAAACTCCAGTTTCATTGACAGCCCATCATAAATCCATTAAAATACCTACTATAATAAGGTATTTTACCGAATTAAATTTAAGCATACGAAGAGAAGGTATTTTCATGAAAATCAATCACGTACACGCAGTCTATTTCAGCCCGACCGGCAACGCGAAAAAGGTTGTTACCACGCTGGCGCAGGCGATCGCTGACACACTCGGCGTCCCGATGGATTCCTATGATTTCACGCTGCCGGAAAGCCGCGAAAAAGTTCATACATACGGGGCAGACGATCTGATCGTCATCGGCACCCCGGTCTACGCGGGACGCATCCCGAACAAGATGCTCCCATTTGTACAGACCCATTTTGAGGGAAATGGCGCGCTCGCCATTCCGGTGGCTGTCTTCGGAAACCGCAACTTCGACAATGGGCTCATCGAGCTTCGCAATGAATTAGAGGCGCACGGCTTCCACACCATCGCAGGTGCCGGTATCCCGACCGAGCACGTATTCAGCGACAAGCTGGCAACCGGACGTCCAGATGCAGATGATCTCGCACAGATCCATGCATTCGGCATCAAGGCAGCCGAAAAGATCGCTTCCCTGACCGAAATCCCGACTCCGATTGCCGTGCGCGGCGATGATCCGGTCGGACCATATTACACCCCGCTCGGCACCGACGGAAAACCGGCTATCTTCCTGAAAGCCAAACCAGTCACCGATCCGGAAAAATGTACTGGCTGCGGCATCTGTGCAACGGTCTGTCCGATGGGCTCTATCCCGGCAGATGCACCGGACACCTGCACCGGTATCTGCATTAAATGTCAGGCGTGCATCAAGATCTGCCCGGCTGGCGCCAAATACTTCGACAATGAGGCCTTTCTGTCCCACGTCGCGATGCTGGAACAGAACTATACGCGCAGAAGTGAGGCGGAGTATTTTATCTAAGGATAGCCACATTTCAGCATAGTTTTAGGGCGGCACCATTTTACTGGTGCCGCCCTATCAACCTGCTTTTATGACCGTGCAGTCTTTATTTTTCTATGTCTCGTTCTATTCCTCTGTCTTTTTTCTACCTGTCATTAATACATAGGCTGCTGCCATCATTCCAACTGTAAGTGTAGCCATCGGCACATTCATCTGATCCTCTCCAGTCTTCGGAAGTCCCTCTTCCGGTACGACCGGCTGAGGTTCTGGTTCAACCGGTGTAACCGGTTCGGTCGGTTCTGCTGCCGGACCAGACGCGGTTGTGGTCGAAGACTTTTTACTGCCAGAACCACTTCCACCGCCGTGACCACCATGACCTCCACCGCCATTATGATCCGGGGTCGGATCTGGTGTTGGAGTTGGATTATCGCCTCCGCTCATGGCATTGACAAATTTTACAACTGCTGTTTCTCCACCAGCGATTGTTCCTACATCTCCTGTTTTCGTCACGGTATAGCCTTCATTTCCGCTCTCTTCCACCGTGTAAGCAGTTCCCTCCGGAAGACCGGCTGCTGACTTGCTCTCGCCGTGCTTTAATGTAAATGTTGCTACATTATCGACAAATTCCATATCGCCATAATTTCCGTTCAATGCAGTGAAGCCCTGCAAGGTTACTTTAAACGTGAACGCTTTTTCCTTGTCTCCGCTTCCGGTGACCTCTTTGGAAACCGTCAGGCTGCCGTACCGGATTGGTGCATTGGTCAGTGTAATGTGATAGGTTTTGTTTTCCTTGTCATATTCTGTACTGGAACTTCCCTTCCATCCTTCCAGCGTTTCTTCTTCCACAATATAGTGACAATCTTCCACCTCTCCATTCGAAACGCATTTTGACGGAAGATCCTCAAACGACGCCGACCAGTTATTCTCCGCATTTATTTCTGCGTGACTGTCGAGCTTCACTTTTTCACCGCTCGTATCGCCTACGCGGTAGAGATCCACGTACACGTGGTCTGGATGAGTTTCTTCGGTCCATTTTTTGGTTACTTCTACCGCCACATCTGCATATTCCATACCAATCACGACTGGACTGTTCGTTGCAATACCGCCGCCACGCTTGGAAACATTGTCACTGATAACAAGCTGCGCCTCCGAAGACGCCAATTTCTGGTGCTCCTCACTCAACTCTCCATGTAAACCAAATGACTTATTTGTATTGGTATAAATAGCCGGATCCGCTTCTGGATTTCCAGCCTGATAGCGATTTTCCGCCTCATCAGAATACCATCTGATCACACCGCCGCCCAGAGAACGACCGGAAACAGAAATGTGGGTAGTTGCGCTCGGCGGGTTGCTCTGAATCGAGAACTTATCCGGTGTATCGGTTCCTTCATAGCGGATCTCATCTCCTGATGCTTCATAAGAATAGGAAATGCCGCCTGTCTTCCCAGTTGCCTTATTTCCATAAAAAGCGCCGCCCAAAGTTGAATAAACCTCTGTCTCAGAGGTCGGGCACGCCCAGATTCCTGCACCACGCGATGCCCGATTTCCTGTTATCAGAACATTCGTAAGATGAAGCGTTGGATTCTCGTGATTCGTGTAATCAATTCCGCCGCCAAAGCCAGACGATCTATTTTCACTGATCAAACCACTGATTAAATTCACCTGGCTGTTCTTATCCATATTCAGCTTCATACCGCCGCCACGCTGACCCGCTTCATTCTTAGCAATGGTATTTCCTTCCAATGTCAGAACACAATCAGCCGCTCCAAGTACCCACAGCCCGGCGCCATTTCCCATGCTGCTATTTTCTGTAATGACATTGTTCTTCAATGTAACTGTTTTCGATATACGGCTGTAAATCGCACCGCCATCGCCGCCTCTGGCTGCCATCTCTGTAATCCGATGGTTATAAGCATGTGAATTTCGAATCCGGTTGCCTGTCAATTCTGCCGTCTGCACCGCATCCAGATGGATTGCTCCACCATAATCCTTAGATGTATTAGAGAAGAAATAATTTTCATTCAGTGTCACCGTTCCGCGATCTGCAAAAAGCGCACCGCCGCCAAACCAATACTGTCCAGTCGTTCCTGTCATATCAATCGCGCTGTTATAAAACAAATTACACTTCTCCATTTTAACCGCTGCCTGAGAAGTATAGACAGCACCTCCGCTCTGGGCGAAATTTCCCTGTCCACTATATTCTTTGTAATTATTATCTTCTCTTGTAAAATAACCGAAATTACATTTCTCTGCTTCCAGCGTACCTCCATTCATCAAAACAGCGCCGCCGTTTCCAGATAACGCCTGAAAACCTGCCAGAATCGTATTCCTCAGAATGACTGTTCCGCCCTTTGCCTCGATCGCACGGTTATCTGCACCCTTGCCGCTTCCGCCAAGCAGACCATTCAAAACCGTAAAGGTTCCCGATTCCGCAACCGCAAATGCACTGATTGTCTGTTTTGCTTTTGCTTCCGGAACTATTTTTACTTTTACTACTTTTCCATTCAAATCAAGTGTAAGAGCTTTATCAACTGAAACAGCATTTGACAGTCCACAGTTTTTCAGCACCTTCACCGTATCCCCATCATCTGCTGCCGCGAACGCAGCTTCCAGCGTATCATACGCTGTCCCATTTACCTCTGCCACACCGGCAGCTGCCTCGTTTAAAGCCAGCAGAATAGAAAATTCGTTGACGCCAAAGGTCAGTTTTGCTGTTTTTTCACTGTCCTCTGTGCTATCCTGGATTTCAACCTCAGAAAGTTCTGTGATGACATCCTCATGGATATGCAGGATTTTTGTCTCTTCCAGATTTTCTCCTGTCTCACTTTCAACTGCATTCTTTTTAAACTGAATGCTGACCTTGACTTCTTCGGATGGCTCGACTTCCTCTCCTGCCTCGTTTACAAATTTCACATCAAAGGCTGTAAAGGAATCCGCGCGGTATCCTTCTTCATGGATCTGATCGCTCAATGTCTGATGTTCTTCGCTTCCGTCCTTGATCTCTTCTGCTTTCAGCTTTACTTTTTCTTCAAACGCACCCGCCGGTACCGTCAGGGTAAGTACAGCAGAATCTGTATTGACCGTGTAGACCGCATCATCCACACTGCCGGAAAGTCCCAGCTCTGCAGCGGTCGTCACGAATGCAGTAGCTGCCGTATTTTTAAGAAGAACGCTCTCATATGTCTCGCCCTCTAGCCGCTCTGCTCCGTCTTCTATCTCGACTTCCGTCTCCGCATCCGGCTGGTCGGCTGTATTCGTTTCTTTCTCCGATGTCTCATCTTCCGTCTGTATCTCGCTCGCCGTCGCCGGTGCCGCTGTCAGAAACATCTTAAAATGATCCGATCGCGATACCTGCGCCACGTCCCCTGCTTCGCTGCCTGCAGAATCATTCTTTTCATTTTCTGAGCCCGAATCTGCATCCGGCTGACTGTCCTTTTCTTCTGGGGTACCTGTTTTTCCCGCATCACCCGCACCCGAGCCTGCTTCCTGACTCTTTTCCGGCTCGTTTGCCGGGTTCTCTGCTTCTGCCCCGTTTTCTGCTTTATTCGCCGGATTTTCCGCCTCTGAACCTTTTTCCGGTTCACTTGCCGGGTTCTCTGACTTGTCCACCTTTTCCGGAGTTTCCACCGGATTCTCTTTTTCTGGTTCCTGCGAATCTGTCTCTTTTACATTTTCTTTCTTCTCAGACTCTCCAGCCGTTTTATTTGATTTTTCTTCCGCACCATTCGAAATGGAAACTCCCGTTTCTTCGCTTGCTTCCATTTCTTCATCCTGGATCTGCTTCTTTAACTCTTTAGATGAGAGAATCGAAACTTTTCCGCTTCGTTTTCCATCTACCTCTATCTGCCCATATTCTTTCTCAGAAGAACGATTTAACAGCAGAAATAAAATTTCTTCCTCGCCCGTGATCGTATAATGATCCAGATCCTCTTTTTCATCCAGTCTCGCATAGACCTTTAAATTTACCTTTCCGTCCGGTGCTTTCACATCCGGATGCAATTCAAAGAGGGAACCATCTTCCTGAAACAGTGTCTCATACGCTTCTGATTCTTCTCCCTCAAAGGTTAGGGCATCTTCCTTGACCGGTTTTCCTTTCACCGCTTTTAATAGTGCCTCACTCAGCTCTTCCCGATCTAGGACAAAATTCTGATTTTCTTCCTCCGCCTCATTCTTTTCCAACAGCGGAGCCGTTGCTGCCAGCGCCGTCGTACTTCCAATACTGGTACTGATCATACTGGTGCACAAACAGACAGACAAAAGACGCTTCATCTGCTTCATTTCTTTATGAAACAAATGATGCCTCTGTTTCCGGCTCCTCCCCTTTGTCTCTAACTTCTTCATATTCTTACCTCCTATTATAGATCTATTTCCCATTCTATTCTGCCGCCTCATACGCATATAGAATTGTCCGGGCATTGTTAAATTCATAGCTGCATGTCACAAATGAATACAAACGCACGATCGTCCCCTCGACCGGCGCGGACGCGCTCGCGCCCGCTGTCATCTGCTGAATATATGACGCAAATTCTTCTCCCGATGCAAACTCCGTTTTCCGGCGGATCGCATCCGGCGATGTGCAGACAGCCGCCAGGGCTTTTAAATGAATCTCCCGCTCCGGCGTATAAAGAATGATTTCTGAATGCTGATCGAAATAGCCCTGATCCTTGTATCTGGAAATGTCCTTAAACATACTTCCATTCTTCATGTGATGGCCGTACAGCACGTTATGCAGGGACGAAAAATCTGCCCGATCGGCATAGTCCAGAAAAATCGTGCCCGCCGTGCTCTTCTGCCCGTTCAGATCACGGTGCAGATAATAATCATTGTCCTTCCCCTGAACCACCGGATAATTGATCTGAGTTCCCGGAATCTGAATCCAGGCAACGACGTCCGGATTCTGGGAATCCAGCACTGCGAAATCAATTGCTGACACATATTCTGTCTCCTTTATTGCATTCGTCTCACCTATCTCATTTTCCACTTCTGGCACTTTTTTCTCCGGCATTGTTTCTCCTGTCGTCCCTGCTTCCGACATTCCCACAACCTGAGCGGTCAGCTCTTCATGCGCCTTCTCCTGACGCATTTCATCCCATTTATGCATTGCCACCCCCGCTGTACCAAACGCCAAACAGATGACAGCTATCACAGCCGCTGCTTTCCGTGTCCACTTTTGCATCGATCCCTCCATCTTTGCCCGTGAAACGTTCTGCGCCTTTATTTATTAAGCAAATTATATATTTTTATAAATGATGTATTAATTTGCATACAAAACGAAACAGATAACAGCATAGTTTTAGGACAGCGCCATTTTTTCTGGCGCCGCCCTAAAAACCTGCTCTTATAACCGGGCAATTTTTATTTTTCTATATCTTGTCTTACTCTTCCGTCTTTTTTCTGCCCGTCATTAATACATAAGCTGCTGCCATCATTCCAATTGCCAGCAGAGCCATCGGCACATCCATCCGATCCGTATCCCCGGTCTTCGGAAGTCCTTCTGCCGGTACAATCGGCTGAGGTTCTGGTACAACCGGCGTAACCGGTTCCGTCGGCTGGGCTGCCGGTCCCGACGCGGTTGTAGTCGAAGACTTTTTACTGCCAGAACTACTTCCGCCTCCGTGACCGCCGTGGCTTCCGCCTCCGTTATTGCCTGGATTCGGGGTCGGGGTAGGATCAGATCCCGGTTCCTGGCTTCCATGTTCTACCACATATGATACGGTCGGCTTCGGGAATTCTTCTGGCCGATACTCATTTCCACGGCTGTCTACCGGATACAGGACCGCCTCCTGATTGGTATAGAGCCCTTCATAGTGCTGGCTGCCGTCCCGGTCATATTTTCCATAGGTTCCATCCGCCGTCTTTGGGTTTATCAGTTTTACGGTATAGGTCAGCTGCACCGGTGCAAAGTTTGAAACTGGTTCATTTATATACCAGGTAAACATCTCTGTCTCTGCCTTATTTCCCGCGTCATATACAACTTTAAAACGATAATTCTGCGGTCCCGGTTCTCCGTCTCCAAAATACCAGGTGTTGCCCTCCTGATACATAGAAAGCGCTTTTCCCCCTACTGTCAGCTGGTCTAAGTGATCGAAATCAAAGTTATAATCCTCTTTCACATAGCCCATATAATCTTTCACAACAGAACCTTTATCAACGGCATACAAAATATCATTTTCTATACTATCAAATGAAACCTGCTTTCCATTCGCGAGGTACCGCATGAAACTCATTCCCCACTCATAGTTACTTGCCGTTCCGGGCGGCGTAATCGGCATCGCATAGCAGTGATATCCTTCCGAAGCTGCCTGTGCGTACGCCTCGTACGAAAGATATAATGCCTTATCGATCGAATTCACATAATTTCCTGCTTCCTCCACCGGTGTAATAAGCGATGCATCCGGTTCCATTCCATATGGATAGTCGTGTGTATCCTTCTGCTCTGAAAGTCTGGCTCCTATGCCGGTCAGCCATGCATTCCAGTCCGTCGGTGCCTGATTATTTCCATACTTGGATTTCCAGTTATCCGGTCCTGCAAAATGTTTCGGAGAATCTGCCATAAATCCCCAGGCAACCGCCGTCGGATTCTCATTAAACATATAGGTAATACCATCACTGACAACTACCAGTGTCTTGCGTTCATCTTCCACTCCTGTATCCTGGTCTAACATTGATTTACCCGCTAAAATACCTGCGTGAAGATTGGTTCCACTCTTAATTTCCTGACAAATGGCTGCTTCAATCGCCTCATATTGGGTCTCCAGATCCATAAATCCATCCGTATGCGCTTCCTTGTTAAAGAGCACTACTCCCACTTTGACCTTTGCTCCCTTTTCCTGCACTCCTTTCTTGAGGTTCTGAAGCATTTCCAATGCCTGCTCTTTCAGTCCCATGCTGGTTGATTTATCTAAGACAAGCACCACATCACTTACCAGCTGCTCCTCCGCTGACGGCAAGGACAAAGCCACTTGAGACTTAAAATTTTCATCCAGCTGTTCCGCTGTCTTCGATTTAGAAGTTCCTCCCTCTGGAATCGTCGGAAGTTCTCCTCCCGGAATCGTATATGATACAGTCGGTTTCGAAAATACTTCCGTTTTTCCTTTTTCCTGATCGCTTCCAACCGGATGCAGCACTGCTTTCTGGTTAGTATAAAGTCCATCATACTCTTCGCTTCCGTCTTCATCGTACCGTCCATACGATTCTCCTGGATTGTTCTTCGGATTTACCAGTTTTACCGTATAGGTCAGCTGCACCGGTTCATTATTTTTTACCGCCTCATTCATCGTCCAGATGAAATGTTCTCCGCCTTCCTTATCCGACGGATCATATTCCACCTTAAAACGATACTGAGCTGCATTCACGTCTTCATTTCCAAAATAAACGGTATTTCCATCTTCCAATTTAGAAAGCTCCCTGCCGCCAACAGTCAGACGGTCGATGCTCTTTAAGTCAAAATTGTAATCATCCTTGACCCAACCCATATAATCTTCCACAGTCGAGTCCCGATCGACGGCATAAAGGATATCATTTTTGATATCTTCAAAACTTACCGTTTTTCCGTCTGCCAGATATTTCACAAAGCTCGGTCCCCATGGATAGCTTTCACCAGCAGATGAACCAATCGGCATCGCATAGCAGTGATACTGTTCCTTCGCCGCTTCCAGATATGCCTCATAGGAAAGATAGAGTGCTTTATCAACGCTATTGGCATATTTTTTTCCTTCATCAGGTGGGGTACATGGCGTTAACTCTCCTTGCTCATATGAATGGTCAAATTCATCGCCCTGATTATCCATCTGTGCTTTGATTGTACCCAGGCGCTCGTTCCACTCATCCTCCGATAATGCTTTATTATTCCCATATTTAAGAATCCAGTTATCCGGTCCCGCCCAGGAATGTTCTGAACCATCATTCTCAAATCCCCAGGCAACCGCCGTCGGTTTTTTCCCAAAAATATAGGTAATGCCATCGCTTAAAAGCACAAGGCTCTTTCTTCCTGCTGCCACCTGCGTATCCTCATCCAGCATTTTCTTGCCTGCAAGGATTCCAGCCGAAAGATTCGTTCCGCTGCTAATATTCTCACGGATCGCTGCCGCAATCGCATCATACTGGGTTTCCAAATCCATAAAGTCAGACTTGTGCGCTTCTTTATTGAAAATAACGACTCCAACCTTTACTTTTGCGCCATTTTCCTTTGCCTGCGCCTGCAGCTCCTTAAGCATCTCTAACGCCTCATTTTCCAGCTGCACGCTGGTAGATTTATCCAGCACAAATACAATGTCATTTTCCAGTTTTTCCTCCGCTGACGGAAGGGAAAGTGTTACCTGGGATTCAAAGTTTTCGTCCAGATTGGTAGCTTTTTTAGACTTCGAAATCTGCCAGTGTGGAATTTCTTCCACTTCCACTGCCGACAAAACAGCTACGTCTGTCAGACCAAGCTCCATCGCGGAAGTTACAAATGCGGCTGCGGATGCATTCTTAATGCCTACCGTTTCATATGAATCCCCCAGAATGCGTTCAAAATTGTCTTCTTCTGCTTCGTCGCCTACAATCGCCTTATTTTTTTCGTTTTCATCGTTCTCGTTCTCTTCTTCTTTTGCATCAGACGGAGATGCCATTGCAGCTGAAGTCAAAAACATCGAAAAATGAGCCGAACGTGATACCTGAACTGAATCTTCGTCCTGGGCGCTGTCATTTTCTGAATCCGATGTATCTGTTTCGGACGCATCCATGCCTGCTTTTTCATTCTCGTTCTCAGAATCCAGCTCCGATAAATCTTTCTTGTCATCCGCTGCTTCCGGTTCTTCTTTTATATCCGAGGTATCTTCTGAATCTCCTGTATTCGGTTCCTGCTCCTTCTGCTCTGCTTTGTCCTGTTTTTCTGGATCCGAGGTTTCTTCTTTTATTTGATTGTTACCTGTATCTGAAGCATTTTCCTGCTCTTTTACATCGTCCTCCAGAGCCGTATCCTCTTCTGTGATATCTTCACTTCCTGCCGGAACTGCACTTTCCGGTTCTTTTACCTCATTTTCTATCTCGGTCGGAACCGCTTCCTCTGTCTCCAGCCCAACCTGCTTTTTTACTTCACCAAATGGCGCAACCGTCATCCATGCGCTGGCTCTTCCATCCACCAGAATCCGTCCGGTGCGCTCTTTTGAAGAAGAATTGGTCATCAGGAAAATAATTTCTTCATTTCCGCTGATCGTATACTGATCCATGTCCTCTTCATCCTCTAAGCGGGCATACATTTTCAAAGTAAGCCGGTCGTTTTTCTTCTCGAAATCTGGATGCAGTTCATATAGATTTCCTTCTTCAAACAGTCCCTCGTAGGTTTCTGCCTCATCGCCGGAAAACGTAAATACATCCTCTTTTACTGTCTTTCCTTTTTTAGCAGCATCCCGGATTGCCTGCCTGAGGACTTCTTTTTCCAATGAAAATTCCTGTCTTTCATCCCCTCCTTCGGATGTGGCAGCTGCAAATGCGGCTGTATTTGCCACGCTTGTGCTCAACATACTGCTGCACAAAAGCACTGACATGAAACGCCTTGACTGACGTTCAAACCATCCTTGACTGTAACTTTTCCCCTTTTTCTTCGCTTTTTTCATTCTTTTTGCCTCCTGTCTTATCTATCATCAACGCAGGTCCCCTTATGCGGATTTAAATACCTCCATTCTGAACCGCTTTCACGCCATGTTCCCGCAAAAATGGCTCGTACAATTCCTCTTCTGCTTTTTTCCGCGCTGCCACCGCATCCTCAAGGTTTACGAAGGTTCCAAGGTTGTACACTTTTCCCTGAAAGCCGATCGCTGCCCGCCACCGGGAATTTTCCCGCTGGTAGACGCCTCGGTAGCCGCTTGTATTGTTTGCCGTATTTTTCTGGTTGGCGATTCGTTCCAGGCAGGTTCCGCCTACAAAATGAATCGCTTTTTTCATGTTTTTCTTTCGTGTCTCCGCCTGCAGGCACCCACAGCTCTTGGTTTTTCCCGCGCACAGGCTTTCTTTGGATGCCTCAATCAGGCGTCCGCAGCTACAGACACATTTCCAATATTCACCTGTCCGGTTGGAATTATCCGCCTCTTCAAGCACTTTCAAACGTCCGAACTGACGACCTGTCAGATCGATCCGCCGACTGGACGGAAGTTCCTTCCGATAGCACCCGCAGCTTTTCGTATGCCCTGTTTTCAGATGGGACTCCTCCACGGTTTTTTCTTTCCCGCAGTCACACCGGCACAGCCAGTAATGGCGGCGGCTTTTTTCTGCCTGTTTTATCTCCCGGCAGACGGTCAGGCGTCCATACCGGCGCCCCGTCAGATCTTCTCTCACATACTCCACCTCCCCGGCTGACATAATGGGAATTATGTCATATCCACCTGTTTTGTTTTTTCTTTAATTTGCAAGATTTTTGTCGGATTTTGGATAAAATATCTGTACTTTCAAGTACTGTTTTTTAACGTCTTTGTAGGTTGAAATTTTTTCTCAGAAGTGATAAACTTGATAATAAAATCATATATTTAGATATGTATGCAGATTTTTTTCATTTCATGACATAATTCCCATTATGTTTTTCGTCAATTTTCCCTATCAATCAACAAACCTAATTCCAGCTGTCTGCGGCACGCTTCCCGACTGCTGATGATCGTATAACGGCGTGTCGTTTCCACGCTGCTGTGACCTAGATAGTCTGCCAGACGGACCAGATCGTGATCGCGCTCGTAAAATATCTTGGCAAACAGATGGCGCAGATTGTGCGGATATACCTTGCTCGGAAGAACACCCGCTTCGGTGCAGACGGATTTCATGTCCGCCCACACATTCTGTCTGCGGACTGCCTGCCCGTTTTTTGTGACAAAGATGCTGCCTCTCACAATCCGCTGCTTCCGGCAGTACTGCGTCAAATACAGCATCAGCGACTGCGGCAGCAGGATCACCCGCTGTTTTCCCTTACAGTCAATCACTACTTCCCCCTGTGCCAGCGATTCCGCTGTAATATATGAAAGCTCGCTGATTCGTATGCCCGTGCTCGCGATCGTCTGCAATATCGCACAGAGGCGTTCATCGCCGCGCTCCCGCGCCGCCTTAACTAACTTCTGATAATCGCTGCGCGTCATTTCCCGTCTCTCATCACAGAAAATCCGCTTCTGCACCCGGAACGTGCGGACACAGTATTCCTGTCTTCCGATAAAATGAAAGTAGCTGTTCAGAGACGCCAGCATTGAATTGGCGCTGGACGTTTTATAATGAGCTTGCAGATATTCCTTAAAAGATATAATTGTATTTTTATCCCAGTCTTCATCAGCAAACATCAAAAACTTTCTCACGTCCCGGCAGTATTTTTCGATCGTGTGGCTGCTTTTTTCCTGTTCTCTCAAATAATCCCTAAATCGTTCCAATTCATTTTGTGTTTCCTGTTTCAATGCGTTCCCTCTCTTTCTCACGAAACTTTCTCGCGTATTTGTTTTTTCGAAGCTGTTTCTTCTTTCACAACTGTGACCACTTTTCTATTTTCTGAAAAGTAATCTTATAGTATACGCACCGGAAACAGAAATCTCGCAAAAAAAACATTTTTTCTCTTTTAATCGGATTTTTGCAGAACCAGATATCACTGCGCCCGAAATTTTTTCACATGGACTCTCTTTGATCTTCACAATAAAAACAGGACAGCCGCTCCCATATTACTCGGAACAGCTGCCCTGTTTTTTCATATATTTTCTTTTATATTCTTTTTACTCGTCCGCCCGGATCGCCCAGCGCATCTTCGTTGAGCGGGCACGCGGGTTCTGTACGCACTCCTGCGCGGACGGGCGCACCACATCTTTGGAATATTCTTTATAGATACCGGCGCGATATCCCTCTTTGAGCGCCGCTTTCACCAGTTTATCCTCTCCGGAATGGAAGGTCAGGATCGCTGCCCGTCCGCCCGGTCGAAGCGCATTTGGAAGCTTCTCCATAAACTCATAGAGTACTTCAAATTCCTGGTTTACATCGATCCGGAGCGCCTGGAAAACACGCTGACAGGTCTTCTTGACTGTCTCCTTTTTCTCCTTTTCCGGAAGGAAATCCAATGTTTTTTCAATGATTTCACGGAGTTTCGTGGTCGTATCGATCCGGTTTCCACGGCGGATCTCATCCGTGATCGCTTTTGCCAGCTCCTCGCAATACGGTTCGTCTGAATTTTCGTACAGCATGCCCGCCAGCTCCTCACGCTCGATCGTGTCAAGGCGCTCGGCGGCGCTGATGCCTTTTTCCTGATTCAGGCGCAGATCCAGCGGCCCATCTACCTTGAACGAAAAGCCTCGCTTCGGATTGTCAATCTGCATCGAAGACACGCCCAGATCGGCTAAAATAAAATCAAAACCACCCGCTTCTTTGGCAATCTCATCGATTGTACAGAAGTTCTGGAGACGGATTGAAAGCATGTCCTCGCCATAGCCCGCTTCTTCCAGGCGTTTCCGCGTCTTGGCGGATTCCTCCGGATCAACATCGGTCGCATACATATGTCCCTGCCCTTTCAGGCAGGCCAGCATTGCCTTCGTATGTCCGCCGTATCCTAGCGTCGCATCAAATCCGACCTGCCCCGGCTGGATCTGCAAAAAGTCCAGAATCTCCTGCACCATAATGGAAATATGCATGCCCGCTGGTGTATTTCCCTTCTGAATCACGTGCTGGATCGTGTCCTGATACTTCTCCGGCTGCAGCTCTTTATATTTTTCTTCAAATTTTTTTGGATATTTTCCTTTATATCTGACACGCCGTTTGTGTGGTGTCTGATTTTCCTGATCCATAAAAGCCTCCCATATCTGCTTAGATTTTCCATTGATTTTCCCATCTGTCAAATCGAAAATCATATTGGTTCAAGCATATATGGAAGGCGTTCAAATGTCAATTCTTTCTTGATTTTTCCAGATAAAACGCAGCATCATAGGTATACAATAAAGGCGTTTTGGTTGAAATGTTTCTCCGGGCAGATGTTTGCAGATGAGCCATCAAATCTTTCTGTATATAAAATACTCATTCTCCCCAATGTCTGACGCTCCTGCCTGCCCGGATACTCCTTTTCAACGTGCATAGTATGACAAATTGTGTGGTGTTTTGCATCGGCGGAATACTTGACACGGCATCCCGCTTTCAATAAAATGATTATATACCGTACATTGATGTACGATACAATCCCTTTTTAGCTAATTTATATAATTTTTACTTATTTTTCATGTAATTATACACAACTATGAGTGTAAAAAATTGCACCAGAATCCTACATGACAAATATACATGATTGCGCATCTTATGGATATCTAACAGGAGGTTTTATGACGCACGATAAAAAACGGCTGCTCTCGATCGGCGAGGCAGCCAAAGCGTTGGAAGTGACCCGGCGCATGATTTTAAATTATGAAGACAAGGGTCTTATTCTGCCGGATCAGAGAGACGGTATCAATGGAAACCGTTACTATACAGCAGACACCGTCTCGCGCATCCGGAGCATCCGCATTCTGCAGAATCTCGGTCTGTCGCTGGATGATATCTATGCCTATTATCACGGCACGACGGATCTGGAGCCGCTGATCACTCGTCTGGAAGATCTGCGTGACGAGATCAGCCGGAATATTGAGAAATTAAAAGAACATTCAAAAGGGCACAATGACTTTGAAATCCGACAGATAGAACTTCCCGCCCAGACCGTTTACTGCCAGGATCTGCATTCGACAGAACTTGAAGACAAGAAAGAGCAATTACGTAGCGTCTTCATCAAGGCGATCCGCCAATATGGTTCTGACACCACCCAGCATATGTTTTTCACCGAATACAACCTTTCGAATCCGGGCGATTTTACCTGCTGCATCGCCGTCCCGCCGGAAAGCCTGGGTGAACATCTCGTCACCCTGCCCTGCCAGAAAGCGCTCTGTATCTTTTATCACGGTGCCTATGAAGGTCTTCCGGTAATTGTGAAGCATCTTTGTGCGTATGCTAACAAATATCAGATTCCATTAAAGGGCACCGCCCGCCACCTCTATCTGGAGGGACCGCCCCAGCACAAAAATCCTGAGAATTTTCTGACGCAGGTAGCGGTTCTGATGGCGGATGATACCCTTTAACCAAAACTTATTTCTCTAATTTTATTATTTTAATTCCTCTGGGCGCAACACGCATTGACCCACTCTATAAAGTTATCGGCCGCGGCAGCCCGCATGGACATAAACAAAGCCCTGATCCGTATAATCCGTAAAACTCCGGTACTCCGTCAGATCCTCCTGCGCCGCATATCCCGGCGTATTGACTGGAAATACGATCGGCTCCGAACGTGCCTATCTGTATCCAGAATCACTGCCTTACACTTCAATCGCCCCAAACCGGAATGAATACAGGTAGCGCTCCGCCACCCTTTTTCCTGTCATCTGTTCTAGTGCGCGGGTATAGTAGCGCACCTGTGCCTCATAGCGGCGGATCAGAATGTCTGAATTTTCCACATAATCTGTCTTATAATCCACCAGAACCAGCTTGCCATCCTCCTCAAAAAAGGCGTCGATGATACCCTGTATCAGAATCCGCTCATCCGAATCCCAGTCGCCCATTTCGCGCGCCGGAATACCGATGACGAACTGTTTTTCCCGGTACAGTTTCCCGGCTGCTGCCGCTCTCTGCATGCGTTTTCCCAATGAACTGGCTGTCAGTTTTGCCAGATCTGAGCCGCGCACCAACGCCGCCGCCTCGGCATCCATCCGCCCCTCAGCCGCCAGCTTCGCCGGAAATGCATTTAACTCCTGTCTCGACATTGCCCGCTCAAACGGCAACAACTGCAACACACGGTGGTACGCTGTACCGCGCGTCGCGCCGCCTTTTTCTTCCTGCTCCTTCTCCATAAACACTGGCAGCGTCGGCAGAAATACCATCTCCTCCTCTTCTTCCTCCATGCCCTTTTTCTTGAGTTCAGAAACGGACATCTTGGTGTTGAGACTCAGATCGTCCAGGTATGGGTACTGGAAATGGTAGTTGCTGCTGATGATCGATTCTATTTGCCTGATATTTTCGAGCCGATTTTGCGTGTTTGGATGATTCTCGTCATTCGACAAATGGCTGTCCTCCCCCGCCAGCCACCGCAGCCACTCTCTCGATAACGTCTGGCGTATCTGCGTGCCGATCTCACGGTCGATCTGGTCGGAAAGCGTTTCCATCTGATATGAAATCCACGGATTTTTTTCCGGAATACTCATCAAAATCCAATCCAGATACGAGGAAGCCAGCGTCAGAATCGTATACGGAATCGCCCCGTGTTCGGTTGCCACTGCGCTCCACTTCGCAATCCGATCCTCCAATTTCCGGGAGGACGCCGTCAGAATCAGTTTTTCCTTCGCACGCGTCAGCGCCACGTAAAGAACACGCAGTTCCTCGCCCAGCGCCTCCAGTTCCATCCGGCGTTTCATCACATTTTTCTTGAGCGTCGGTCCCTTGATGCGCTTCTCGCTGTCCAGATAGTCGGTTCCGATTCCCAGATCCGCGTCGATCAGAAGTTTCCCCCGCGTATCCTGCTTGTTAAAATTTTTTCCCATTCCAGCCACAAACACGATCGGAAATTCCAGTCCCTTGCTCTTATGGATACTCATGATCCGCACCACCGTTCCCTCGGAATCCGCCACCGGCGCCTCGCCAAAATCTGTGTTATATTTTTTCAATTTTTCAATATACCGGATAAAATGGAACACGCCCCGGTAGCTCGTCGCCTCATAGGCTGCCGCTTTCTCCACCAGCATATCCAGATTGCCGCGCCGTCCCGCCCCGCCCGGAAGCGCCGATACATAGCGGTAATAGCCCGTTTTGTCGTAAATCCGGTAGAGGAGCTCGTGCATCGGCAGGTAAACAGCTTCCTGGCGGAATGTATCCAGAAGAGTAAAGAGTTTTTGGAGTTTTCGGCGCAGGTTATTCTTTTGAATTAATTTATTTTTTTGAAAACGAAACACATCCGCGATCGACGACTCGTCACTTTCGTCATTCGACTTCACCGGTCCATCCTCGTTCATATACTCCACAACCGCCCGGTAAAGCCCTGCATCCCGCGACCGGTCAACGCCCGCCTTATGTTCCGCCACAATCCACGCCATCTCCTCATCAGAAACGCCGCCAAACGGCGATTTGAGCACCGACGCCAGGGGAATGTCCTGCATCGGATTGTCGATGACTGCCAAAAGATTCAGCACCGTCTCGACTTCCAGCGTATTAAAATATCCCGTCCGAGACTCTGCGACCGCCGGAATCCCCTGCGTCGCCAGCACCTCGATAAATTCTTCCGCCCATCCGCTGACGCTTCGAAGCAGAATCACAATATCCCCGTACTGCGCCCGACGGTAAGCGCCAAGCTCCTTATCCCAGATCGTGATCCCCCGTTTTTTATCCGTCATCTCACGGATCTTTCCGGCGATCATGCGCGCTTCCAGCTCTCTGGCGGTGTAATCGGTTGCCTCATCATCTAACTCGGGGGATTCCGTCTCTTTCTGCGGCTGCGCCGACAAATCCACCAGCAAAAGCTCCGTCTTTAACTCATCCAGGCCATCCCGCTCTTCAAAGGCTGCGCCCGGATGCAGTGCCGCATCTTCCGTATAGGATATATTTCCCAGCTTTTCCGTCATGATACGGTAAAAAATCGCATTGATCGATTCCAGTATGTGATCCCGGCTTCGAAAGTTCTGGTGAAGCTCGATCTTCTGGTGCGCGCTCTCCTCCGACGTGTATGTGCTGTATTTTTCCAGAAATAATTCCGGTCTCGCCAGGCGGAATTTATAGATACTCTGCTTGACATCGCCCACCATAAACACATTCGGGCGGTCAAAGCGTTCACCGCTGATGCACTGGATCAGCGTCTCCTGAACCAGGTTGCTGTCCTGGTACTCGTCCACCAAAATTTCGTCGTACTGCACGGCGAGCTCATCCGCGACTGTGCCTGGTACACGCACTGTCCAGGCATTTTTCCCTTGCATCTGATCGGTTTCTTCTGCACTTGAAGTTTCCTCCGCCTCGGAACATTCTGCTTCCGGTTCTGTCAGAATCTCCAGCGCAAAATGTTCCAGATCATGAAAATCTACCACATTTTTCTCTTTCTTCTTCGCCCTAAACCGCCGTCCAAATTCCTGCGCCAGCTCCAAAAGTTCCAAAATCCGCTCTTTTCCAGCTTCCATATCCGCAAGCATCTGCTCCGGGGATGCAAACAGATACTCTCCTTTTAACTTTTCAACTGCTTTTTTGACCCGGCTGCGGCAGTCGGAAACAAGCGCCTTTTTCTCCGGATCGACCTCCCCGTTTTTGCCGCGGATCGCCGCCAGACGCGAAAACGTAAATTGTTCCAATGCCTCCGAGATCGTTTCAAACGAACCGACTGCCCCACAGACTGCCTCCGCATGGCGCAGATCTTCCTCGATCATCGGCAGGTACGGCATCGGTCCCCCCGTCTCCTGGCAGATCTCCCACGCCTCCCGAAGCTGTATTTTCCACTCCTGCGCCTGCAATGCAATATCACGCAAAAGGAACTGCATCCACTCCGTCTGCTCCAGCTCTCCCTGTTCGGTCAAGAGCAGCTCCTCACGGCATTTTTCATACCACGCATCCGGCCACGGGTTACTCTGGGCGAAATTGTAGACCTGCATCACATACTCGGCAATTCCATCGTCCGCCTTGCCCGTCGCATACGCGTCCACAAACTCCTCATACCTTTTCCCGCCGTCGCGGTAATAATCTTCCAGCAGCCCATCCATCACATCAGCGCGCATCAGAAGCATTTCGCCCTCATCGCCAACCCGAAATGCCGGATCGATGTCCAGCCGGTCAAAATGTTCCCGCATGATATGCAGGCAGAAGCTGTCGATCGTCGTGATCTGGGCAAACTGAACCAGAACTGCCTGCTGCTGGAGATGTTCATTTTCCGGCTCCGATTCCAGTTTTTTCTCAATCGCCGCCTGGATCCGCTCCCGCATCTCCGCCGCTGCCGCCCGGGTAAAAGTCATGACAAGCAGGCGGTCTATGTCCTTCGGGTTCTCCCCCTCCGTGATCATCTGGATGATCCGCTCAACCAGCACCGCGGTCTTGCCGCTTCCGGCCGCTGCCGACACCAGGAGGCTTTTCTCCCGCCCCTCAATTACCTGCTTCTGTTCCCTGGTCCAATTTACTGCCATTTCTCGCCCTTTCCTTTTTCATGACTGGTTCTTCTTTCATTCCCACAGTCACAGCCAAACACAAACTTACCGTTCCGTTTCCTTATCCTTTTCTTCCATCTTCCCCCAGATCTCCTCCGGGCTCAGCTTATCAAAACGCCGGAACTGGTAGCCGTCCGTTTTCAAATCAAATCCGCACACACTATGGTACGGGCAATAATCGCACGCCGTTTTCTGGCCGTTTTTGTACGGCGACGCCGCAATGTTTCCATCCAGAATCTCCCGCCCCATATGCTTCATTTTCCGGTTCACATACGCGCCCAGCACACGGAATTTTTCTTCCCCTGCCGCCTGCGAACGCCGCTCAACGATCGCCTCATTTTTAATCGAAACCGGCACAACATCCGAATCCGCCGTCGCCTCCTCGCCCAGCCGGTTATCCAGATGTGCCAGTGCCTCCCGATCGCCGTTTACCAGCCCGTTCATCCGCAGTGCCTTCAAAATATCGGCATTCGTCTCCTCCTCCGACTCCACCGGCTTGCGCTCCACCATCGGATCCTCGATATGATAATAGAAAAGCCCCGCTGGAACCACCGTTTTATCCGGGTATTCCCGCCCGATCTTCTCCATCGCCGCATCCATGTAGACAACCAGCTGCAGCTGCAATCCATAATAAATATCCGTCAGGTCAAATTTCGTTTTTCCCGTCTTGTAATCAATGATCTTAAGGTACAGTCGGTCGCCATCCTCGCAGAGATCGATTCGGTCAATCCGCCCGCGCAGATAGATCGCCTCCTCGCTTGAAAGCGGAATCCGCATCGCTTTCAAGTGATCCATCGGTGAAAAACTGACCTCAAACCCGGCTGGCTCAAAATCACCTTTTTTTAGCTGTTCCGTCAGTGCCCAGATCGTCCGATCCGTGATCCGGTATACCTTCCGTTCCAGATACTGATTCCGGTACGAGCTTCCCAGAATCGCATTGCCGTATTCCTCCGTGACCGACGCCACACACTCCGCCACCATTTTCTGGCGGTCTTCCTCCGAAATGCCGGAAAACCGGCGATTTTCCTCTTTCATCCGCGTGAAATACATGTCGATCGCCGCATGGAACAGATTTCCGATATCCGACGGGGCAATCTCGTACATCTGCCGTTCCGACAATTCCAGCCCATACGAAAGAAAATGTGCATACGCACACGACGCATACAGCTCCATACGCGTCACACTGCCCCGCAGAATCGGGCTATAGAGCGCCCGCGCCGCCGCCTTCCCGATGCCCGTATCCTGATAGGTATAAAATGCAGCATCCGAGAGCGCCTGCATTTCATCCCGGTACGATTCTGACTGAATAAAGTATCGGTACAGCGATATAAACTGGTCATTTTCCCCGCTTTTTTCATCCTGCAGTCCCCGAAGCACCCAGCTCATGCCAAGCTCCGGCGACCAGAGCGCTTCCTTCTCTTCCTTCGGCTGTTCCAGACGTTTCTCCGGAAATAATTTAAGCAGCTGCAGCATCAGACTCGAAGGACGCATCGCTTTTCCCTCGGCAGAGGACGCCGCACACGACAGATAGAGATAGTCCGATGGCTTTGTCAGCGCCAGATAGAGATAAAATCGTTGCAAAAAGCTTTCCTCCCGCGCGGTCGGCGCCAATTCTACCTGCATTTCCCGCAGCGCCCGGCGATCCGCCTCCGAAAGGATCCCGCCGCGTCCCGAAACAGACGGCACTATCCCGTCATTGACTCCGGCAAAAAACAACACTTTTATATTGGAAAGACGGGTTCGCGTGATATCGCCGACCACGATCCGGTCCACGACCGCGGGGATCAGTCCTACCTTGATCTCCGCAAAACCGGCGTCCAGAATCTCTGCATACTCCCGCTGTCCCATGATCTCCTCGCCAAGAAGCGCCACAATCCGGTCAAACAGATCCATCACCAGCCCATACACCTGCCCGTACTCCTTGGCAAGACTCATATCGCCCACTTCTTCAAACTGCTGCGCCATCGCCGCCAGCTTCTGCTCCATCTCAAGTGCTTCGAGAAAATGGACCAGCGCCTCCGTCCGCTCGCGCACCGTTGCTTTGCGGTTGGAAAACACCTCCCGAAGCGGCAGAAATGGTGTGACAACCGCCTCACGGAACTGATTTAACTCATCCAGATTGATAAGCTCTGCCCCCCGGTACACGCGCTCCCATGTACTGTTCCACCGCTTAAACCCGCGGATTCCAAGCGCAATCACATAATTTTCCGCCTGATAGATCACTTCCGGTGAAAGCCCCGCAAGCGGCATCACCAGCCCTGTTTTCAGGAATCGAAACACCGATTCATAGGAAAAGCCCGATTGCAGCACCTCCAGCGCCGCCCGGATTAGTTCCACCATCGGGTTACTTAAAATATTTTTCTTATAATCAATAAAACACGGGATCTGATTCTTCTCAAACTGCCTCAGAATCTCCCGCGAATATGTCTCCAAGTCGCCGGTAATCACCGCGATCTCCCGGTAACGGATGCCCTCCGATGCCACCAGACGCCGGATTTCTCCGCATAAGAAAGAGATTTCCGCCTGCGGGGTTGCTGCTTCAATTAGACGCAGGCTTTCCCGGTCGTGTTCAGCCGCAGCCCCGCTTTCGTTCCCGCTCCCAGAATGATACACCTTTCCCCTATATCGGAATAATTCATTTTCAATAAATCCCAGTTCCGGGCTGTCCTTAAATCTCCACATTGGTTTTTCTTTCAACAAAATATCCTCATCCCGGCTGCATCCGGCAGCTGCAGCACGGTCAATCAGACGGCAGACGGTATGACGGCTCATGTAAAAGAGCTTCTGCTGCACGCTCTCGCGGTACGGATTGTCCTCCGGATCCATCGTGACCGTCACGATCACCTTCCGGCAGCACCGGAATAAGAGTTCCAGAAGCTCATACTGGATCGGCGTAAAGCCCGTATAGCCATCCAGCGTCACAACGCTGTCGCGGATAAGCTGTGACTGCGGCAGCACCCGGCAGAGAAGGCTTAAAATTTCTTCTTTTACGATCACTTTTTCCTCGGTATACGCCTGGAATGCCCGGTATAAAACCTGCATATCCAGAAGCTTCTGGCGCAGCAGCGGGCTTTTCGTCTCCCCGATCAGCGTCTCCAGCTTTTCCTCCGTGATGCCGTACTGGAAAAACTCAGACAGCATCGATTTGATCTCGCTGATAAAGCCCGCCTTGTCCAGATGCCCTCCAAACAGGTGCAGATTTCCCCGGACGCCCGATGAGACGCGCCGCAGAACCATCGATTTTCCCATATCATCCAGCACCGCCAGATTTTCAATCGCCAGTTCCTCAAACACCCGGTATGCCAGACGCTCAAAACTGACAATATCGATATTCATCACGCCATGGTTCGGATGCAGCATCACGATCTCTTTCTGCGTCTGCATCGTAAACTGTTCCGGCACCAGAGCAAAAAAACGTTCGTCCGGCTCTTCCATCGACTGACGGATCAGATTTTCATACAATGTCCGTGTCTTTCCCGAACCGGAACCACCGATTATAAATTGCAATGACATAGTTTTCCCTCTGTCTTTCTGTCTATGTTTTCTGTCAGATACCAAAGCACTTCCGCCCGGATGCATCCCGGATTCCCATTTCTTCCCGGTATTTCGCCACAGTCCGCCGCGACAGCGTGATCCCCGCTTCCGCCAGTTTTTCTGACAGCACGCGGTCGCTGAACGGCTTTCTCGGATTTTCCGTTTTGATCAGATGGCGGATTGCCTCACGCGGATCTTTGCCTGTTTCCATCCGATTCACCATTTCTGCCTGAACCGCCGTTTCTTCCTGATTCGCCGCCTCTTCCCGTTCTGCCATTCTTCCCTTATCCGTTGTCCCGAATCCCTCCGCAGCCATGTGTCTTGAAAAGAAATATGACAGCGGAAAAATCCCCCAGCGGCATTGCAGATATTTTTCACGCACTGTCCGGCTCAGCGTCGGCTCGCTGACCCCCAGCGATTTAGCCGCCTGTTTCTGCGTCCACGGAGCCAGTTTTCCACTTCCTTTTGCGAAAAATTCCCCCTGTACGCACAAAATCTCTTCTGCCAGCCGCAACAATGTCTGGTTGCGCTTCCCAATGCACTGGCAGACCCATTCAGCCTGCCGGATTTTCCCCTCAATGTAGTCCTTTGCCTCCGTCTCGGTATCTTTCTGCTTCATCAATGACAGATAATACGGATTGATGGCAATCTGCGGCAGTGTCTCATCGGAAAGCTGCATTTCAAATCCGTGTTCCGTCTGGGTAATAATTATATCTGGTACGATATATTTATCATAGCTCTCATCCCCATATCCGCTTCCTGGTTTGGGATTCAGCTCCCGGATCCGCGCTGCTGCCAGAAGCACTTCCTCCAGCTTGCAGGAGCATGCACGGGCAAGCTGCTTCATCTGGTTTTTTCCCAGCAGATCCAGATGGTTGGAAATGATGCGTGCCGCCAGAATTTCGGTTCGCATCGTTCCATTCTGAACAATATCAATCACCGCGCCGCCGTCCTCTGCCAGGTAAGACAGCTGCATCAACAGACACTCCTTCAGCGACCGTGCCCCGATCCCACACGGTTCCAGCCTGCCAAAATTTTTCCAGACCCGTTCTCCTTCTGTCTCCTCAATTCCCAGCCCAGCGCAGAGTTCTCCAAAATTCACGCTGAGATATCCGCTTGCATCCAGATTTTTGATCATATAGCGGAATATTTTTTCTTCTCTTTTCGTCAGATGCAGCATACACGCCTGTTCCAGAAGCGATTCCAAAAGCCCATCCTGGCTTCGTCCCGGCTCTAATCGTCCCGCCTCTTCTTCCTCATCCTGATAATAGGTCTGGTTCTGGCGGTCAAGACTGGAAAGTTCTTCAAGTCTGCGGATTTTCTCGTTCAGCTCTCCATTTTCTTCCAGCCGCCCGTTCTCCGGCTCCCGCTCTTCCAGATCCACCACCGGATTTTCCAGCGCCATCTCTTCTATGTACTCTTTCAGCTCTATCTGCCCCATCTGAAGAATATTTGCGGATTGTATCATTTTCTGGGACAAGGTCTGTTTGAGCTTTAACTCCTGTTTCAGTTCCATCGTACCACCCCTGAAAAGATGTAAAACGCCCAGATGCCTCGCCGTTTCTGCCTGCGAAGTACCTGGGCGTCCTGTCTTTTGCCTGCCTAATTACTGATCCAGCTCATCCTCGCCGACCAGCTCATCATATTCCTGCTCGTCCAGAAGCTCGTCAAACGCATCTGCCACGATCTCATACTCATCGTCGTCCTCGATGTTTTCCAGGTTCGGCTGTCCGTTCTCATCCTCGCTATAACGGTACAGATATACCTCGCCGTCCTCTGCCTCGATGTCATCCATCGGAAGAAGGGCAATATAATCCTTACCGCCTGCCGGGAAAATCGTCAGAACAACACACTCAATCTCTCTGCCGTCATCCAATGTCAGGGTCACGGTCATCTCCTCGCCGTTGTCAATCTCTTCCTGCGTCATATTCTTATTATCTGCCATATTTTACCTCTTTCTTTTCTATGCCTTTTCTACGTCCCACAAGATCCGTTGGCGGAATCCTGTCTTGACTCCACTGTATCAGAGTATTCTGTAAAAATCAAGACTTGACTTCCTCATTGTCCTCTTCATCCGCCGCCTCGTTACTGTTCACGCATACGTGCCCAGTAACGGAATTTGCCGTGGCTTCGCATTTAAACACGGCAAATTCCTGCTGCCGCCACGTTTTCTTACGGCACTTTCGGTTCCAAAAGTGCCTACCCGTGTACAGTATCGCCGCTTCATTCCGATACGCCGCCATCTATTCCAGCCCCTCATCCGGCACCTGTACGCGCATTCCACGTGCAAATGCCCGGTTTAAGCGGATTGTGTGCCGTGCCAGCGGGTTAAACAGCATATAGATGCAGAATACCGCCTCGATAAATTCGATTGCCGCCGCCATCACCAGCATAAAAACCAGCGGAAATGGCAGCCACCAGCTCATCTGAAGCAGCGATACGCCGCCCCACACGATACTCGTCCCACGCCCGATCAGCATCAACACCGTAAGCACCGAGCTCTCCCGCAGCATAAGCATATACCAGCCATAAAAAATAAACGGTCCCAAAAGCGTCATGACCGCATTTGTTTTCTCCATTCCATAGACAAATGTCATAATCAGATAAAACAGGCAGTACAGAACCCGCACCCCCGTCAGAATCCGTACCATCCAGTGCAATGCCTCATTCTGCTCCCCGTAACCCGGAAGTGTTTTTTCCATCTGTTTTCCCCACATTGCCCATTCCCGCTGCACTGTAGCGTACTCCGGACGATGCTTTCTCTTTATAAATCCCATTCAGAGTCCCCTCTCTAATATTCAATTCCCCGCCGCGCCAGGATTTTCCGGTCAAACGGATGCTTGATTTTTTCCATCTCTGTCACGTAATCAGCCCGCAAAAGCAGCTCCTCCGGCGGTTTCCGCCCCGTCATCACAACTTCCAGATCCGCTGGTCTGTGATCCAGAAAATCCACTATATCCGCCAGCTCCAAAAGTCCCGAAGAAAGAGAAGCGCAGACCTCGTCCAACACCAGCAGAACATCGCAGGTTTCACAGAAGTTATTCTCCTCCAGTGCTTTCAAACCGTTCTCTTCTGCTTCCCCACACCGCTTCACTGCCTCACGGCACGCTGTCTCAAACATACTTTTATAATAATCCGCTGCCTCCTGCTTCACCTCATCGGTCATTTTCCACGTGAATCCAAATGTTTTTTCACAGGGAATCAACGTCACCTCCGGGAGCCGCTTTAAAATCTCCACCTCCCCAGACTGGTCCGTTTTTAAAAAGCGGGCAGCAACTACCTGTTTTCCCGCTCCTGCTGCCCGGACCGCCAGACCGATCGCCGCCGTCGTCTTTCCTTTTCCGTCGCCGCAGTACAGATGTACACATCCCATATATTTTTCCTTTTCTTTCTTTTTATCTCGCTTTTCAGCGCACCGATACCAACTATCTTATCATATCAAGCTGCCAACCACAATATTTGCCCGATTGAAAATTTACATTGAAATATTTCCCCATATACGCAATCTGGCGGTCTGATCCCAAGGACCAGAACCGCCAGAAAACCAAACTCAATGATTCAATTTTACCAAACTTCTAACTTCAAACTTCTAATTTTCCTATTTGAATGCAGCAACCAGCTCTTCCGCATCCTTATAACCCTGTTTTTTCAGTTCCCCGATATACCACTCGGTTACTGGTTCTACAACCGCCTTGAAGGAATCGATATCCAGATCCTCATACGGGATGACCTCGACACCATTCTTGGACTGCCATCTGGAGAGGATCTCGTCGTCGCCTGCGCGGTTGATCTCGCGCTCGTACTGAACAGCAAGTTTGCCGCACTCATCGACTACTTCCTGCTGCTCCGGTGTCAGGCTGTCGTAAATATCCTGGTTGATGCAGAAGAACAGGCAGTCATAGTTTGCATTCCACATGGAAACGTATTTCTGTACTTCCTGTACGCTTGCCGCATCAATCGCCGGAAGCGGGTTCTCCTGACCGTCTACCGTACCCTGCTGCAATGCCGTGTAAGTCTCGGACCAGTTCATGTTGGTCGCATCTGCGCCCCACAGCTCGTAGCACTTCATCAGAAGGTTTGAACCAGCCACACGTACTTTCAGGTTCTTCATATCTTCCACGGAATGAACCGGGCGCACGCCGTTCGTGAGCTGACGGAAACCATTCTCCGCCATACCCATGCAGTGCAGGCCATAGGAAGAAAGAATCTCATCCATCTTCTGGCCTGCCTCGCCGTCCAGCTTCGCGTCGGCGTCCTCCACTGAATCAAACAGATACGGCAGCGATACCACGTTGAAACGCGGGTCAAATGCCGAATAAATCAGGTTGCTGTGCATCGAAATCTGCACCGGATCTCCGTTCATCAGCGCCTGGATGCCCTCGGACTGGTTTCCACCGGTCAGCTGATCCGCTGCGTAAACATCTACTTTTATCTTGCCGCCCGTTGCCTGATCCATGAGCTCGCCAAACTTGCGTCCTGCCTGTGCCCAGGTACTGGTTTCTGTCGTGGAACACGTAAAGTTCCAGGTCATTTCCGGCCAGTTTAGGTCACTATGATCTTCCACCTGATAGGTCGAAGAATTTTCAATGCCCGCCGTCCTAACTGCACTAGCCGCATTTTCAGTAAAGGTGTTTACCAGATCCTCTGCATCATCAAAGCCCTGGGTTTTCAGTTCTCCGATAAACCATTCAGTTACCGGCTCAGCTGCTTTCTTAAAGGATTCGATGTCGAGATCCTCATATTTCAGCACCTCCACACCGTTCTTAGTCTGCCAGCGATCCAGAATCTCCTCATCGCCTGCACGGTTGATCTCACGCTCGTAAGCAACTGCCTTACGGCCTGCCTCATCAACAACCGCCTGCTGCTCCGGTGTCAGGCTGTCATACAGCTTCTGATTGATGCAGAAGAACAGACAGTCATAGTTTGCGTTCCACAGGGAAACATATTTCTGTACTTCCTGTACACTCGCCGCATCAATCGCCGGAAGCGGGTTCTCCTGCCCGTCTACCGTGCCCTGCTGCAGCGCCGTATACGTCTCGGACCAGTTCATATTAGTCGCATCTGCGCCCCACAGCTCATAGCACTTCATCAGAAGGTTCGAACCAGCCACACGCAGTTTCAGGTTCTTCATATCTTCCACGGAACGAACCGGATGTTCGCTGTTGGTCAGCTGACGGAAACCATTCTCCGCCATACCCATACAATGCAGGTCATAGCTTTCTAGGATCTCAACCAGCTTGTCGCCCGCCGGACCATCTAAGACTGTATCCGCTGTCTCAACAGAATCAAACAGATACGGCAGTGATACAACATTGAACCGCGGGTCAAATGCCGAATAAATCAGGTTGCTGTGCATCGAAATCTGCACCGGATCGCCGTTCATCAGTGCCTGGATGCCCTCAGACTGGTTTCCACCTGTCAGCTGATCGGCTGCGTAAACATCTACTTTGACCTTGCCGCCGGTCGCCTGCTCCATGAGCTCGCCAAACTTGCGTCCCGCCTGTGCCCAGGTGCTTGTCTCGGTTGTGGAACACGTAAAGTTCCAGGTCATATCCGCCCAATCCAGATCGCTGTAATCGCCGATCGTGTTGAAATCGTCATTGTCTGTCTGGGTGGTTCCGCTGTCGCCTCCGGCTGTCTCGCCATTTTCAATGGCTGCCGCACTTCCCAGTGCCGCCGGCAGACAGGTCGAAATCTGCGGAATATAAGTAATTATCAGTAAAACAACAATGGAAGCGGCTACCATCGGAACGACTGCCCTGGAAATCTCCTGCAGCGTTACGCGGATACCGTCTCTTAATTTGATGCCGAGCGCGACAAACAGGTTGACACCGACCGGAGGTGTTACCTGACCAATTGCCAGGTTGACCGTTGCCATGATACCAAATGCGATCACGTTGTAGCCCAGTGCCTTGCAGACCGGCAGCATGATCGGGATGAAAATGTACATCGCAGAATTTGCATCAATAAAGCAGCCCGCGATCAGGAAAATAATGTTACAAATCAGCAAGAAAGTAAACTGGTTGCCTGCCACTCTTGCTAACAGTTCGGAAGCAGCCGTCGAAATACCGAAACGGGTGCAGACAAAGGAGAACAGCGACGCACACGCTACGATCAGCATGATGCCGCCGGTGGTCTTTGCCGAATCAATCAGAATTTCCCACAGGTCTTTAAATTTTACTTCCTTATAAATAACCATGCCGACAAACAGACCGTACACAACGGATACGGCTGCCGCCTCGGTCGGTGTAAAGATGCCTCCGTAGATACCGCCCAGAATGATGACCGGCATCAAAAATCCCCAGAATGCATCCTTAAATGCGTTCCAGCGCTCTTTTGCGGATGCCTTCTCTACGTTGGACGGCACAACATGATTGCGGCGTACCTCCAGCATAACGACAACTACCAGAGCCAGACCCATCAGGATACCCGGGATGATGCCTGCCATAAACATATCCCCGATGGAAACACCTGTGATCGACGCGTATACGACAAACGCGATACTCGGCGGGATGACGATGGCGATGGAACTGGAAGTTGCCATCAATGCCGTCGAGAAGGCTGCGGAGAAACCGCCCCGCTCTACCATCGCCGGAATCAGGACCGCACCCAGGGCCGCTACCGTCGCCGGACCGGAACCGGAGATCGCGCCGAAGAAGCAGGCTACGATGATACACACATTCGCAATGCCACCTTTTCTGTGACCGACACATGTGTCAACGAAACGGATCAGGCGCGTGGAAATCCCCGCCTTCGCCATGATATTTCCGGATAATACGAAAAACGGAATCGCCAGCAGCAGGAATTTACTGATGCCGGAGTAAATATTCGTCGCGACAATCGTTAAAGAAGTACCGGAATACAGGATCGCCGCTGCGGAAGAAAGTCCCAGACAGACGGAGATCGGCACATTCAGCACCAATAATACGAAAAAGGTAATAAAAAGAACTGCGCTAACCATTTATTTGTCCTCCTTTTTCGTACACTCATCGAGACAGAACTCGATAAAATGAAGAATCATGCACGCCGAACCGATCGGTACAAAGGACCAGAAGATCCACTCCGGCCAGTTCAGCACAAAGGTACGTTTCTGGTTCGCAAGCTGCGCCAGTACCTTGTCCATGCCATAGTAAAATAAGATTCCCATAAAGAGAACCGAAAAGATCGTAATCAAAATTACGACCGGCTTCTTTGCTGATTTCGGCAGACGCTCTGTTACCAGATTTAAGCCTACCAATCCGCCCTCACGCGCAGACAGCGCCGCGCCAAGCAGCGTAATTAATACGAAAATGGCAACAACCAGCTCCTCTGTAAAGGACCAGGACTGGTGAATCACCTTACGGGAAAATACATTTCCCACCGTCAGTACAAGGATCAGGAGCATCGTGACTACCAGCACGGTTTTCTCAACCATCGCCACAATATCCATCAGCTTTTTATATCCTTTCATACTGCGCTCTCCTCCTAAAATAAGTATCTCATTTTTCCACATTTCTGTCGGCTGTACGCATTCATCTGAACGTTTTTGTGTCATAGGACGCAATTTCCTAAGGCATAAAAAAACGCCCCCAGATAATAGGGACGAATGAAGTGCCAGATTTCTGCTAAATGTTCTGTTTTTCTCGGAAAACACGCAAACATATGCAGCACCAAACAAACAAACGCTGCTCCCGCTTGTGCGGGATTCGTACAAAAACAGTGACCGCCGCGCCCTTGCTCTCAGTCAATCGAGGCATGAACGGTTCCGTTTTCATATGGAACAATATCAAACTAAAATTAAATATTGCTGATATGGAATATATTCTACACTTTTTTAATAAATACGTCAACCATTTTTATAGACTACGGTCTATTTAATAAAAGCTGCGTAAAAATAGCATAAAAGAAATAAAATTCTTTTCCCTCAACCTATTGATGATTTGATTTTTCTATACTATAATAAACATCATACGCTTTAAAGTGCGAAAATTTTTTAGACAATACAGGAGGATAAAACTCATGGGATTTGAATATGTCAGCAAGCTGCCGACCCCGGACGAGATTCGTGCACAGTTTCCACTGGCACCGGAGCTGGCCGCAGAAAAAGCTCGAAGGGACGCTGCTATCCGTGACGTCTTTACAGGCGACAGCGACAAGTTTCTTGTCATCATTGGTCCGTGCTCTGCTGACCGGGAAGATGCGGTTATTGATTATGTAAACCGTCTTGCCAAGGTACAGGAGAAAGTGAAGGACAAACTGATTCTGGTTCCTAGAATCTACACCAACAAACCTAGAACAACCGGTGACGGCTATAAGGGACTTTTACACCAGCCAAATCCGGAAGGTAAGCCAAACTTATACCAGGGTCTGATCGCGATTCGCAAACTTCACATGCGTGTGATCGAAGAAACCGGCTTCTCGACCGCAGACGAGATGCTATACCCGGAGAACCTGACCTACCTTTCCGACGTTATGTCCTATGTTGCAGTCGGCGCACGTTCCGTTGAGAACCAGCAGCACCGCCTCGTTGCCAGCGGCATCGACGTACCGGTCGGCATGAAGAATCCGACCAGCGGCGCACTCTCCGTCATGCTGAACGCCGTACACGCAGCACAGCACGGTCATGAGTTCATCTACCGCAGCTGGGAAGTAAAGACACAGGGCAACCCGCTGACCCACACCATCCTGCGTGGTGCTGTCAACAAGCATGACCAGTGCCTGCCGAACTACCACTACGAAGACCTGAAGCTGCTCTTGGACCTCTACAACGAGCGTGATCTGAAGAATCCGGCCTGCATCATCGATGCAAACCACTCCAACTCCAACAAAAAATACATGGAGCAGATCCGTATCGTCAAGGAAGTACTCCACAGCCGTCGTCACTCCGACGATATCCGTAACTTCGTCAAAGGCGTCATGATCGAGAGCTACATCGAACCAGGCAGCCAGAAGGTTGGCGAACACATCTACGGAAAATCCATCACCGACCCGTGTCTGGGATGGGAGGATTCCGAGCGTCTGCTGTATGAAATGGCAGAAGGATTATAAAAAATAGAAATATGCAGAAAAAAAGTCCGGTGGAAAAGCTCCGCCGGACTTTTTTTCGTTAGGAATTCGGATTTCAAAAAGGTTAAAGGATTAAATCTTTTGTATCATGCATTTATTATGGTTATAGTATATCATGCCTCTCTCCAAAATGTTTGTATTCTCTTTAAATAAATTATGAAGAAATTCTTAAGATTCACCATTTCGATGCAATAAAAATCGTCTTTCCTGCATTATATTAATTTACCGCTCTTTTTTACTGCACATCCTTAAACAGATCACAGAAATCAAAGGTCGCAAAATAATCCTTCGGTGTCTCTGCCCGGCGGATCATCTCCACGGAACCATCCTCTTTCAGGAGCAGTTCAGCCGAGCGCAGCTTTCCGTTGTAGTTGTAGCCCATCGAAAAACCATGTGCGCCGGTATCATGAATGACAAGGATATCGCCCATATCGATCTTCGGAAGCATCCGGTCAATCGCAAATTTATCATTGTTCTCGCACAGGGAACCGGTTACATCGTATTTATGGTCACACGGCTCGTTCTCTTTTCCCATGACCGTGATGTGATGGTATGCGCCGTACATCGCCGGGCGCATCAGATTGACTGCACACGCGTCCACACCAATATACTCTTTATAGGTGTGTTTCTCATGGATTGCCGTTGTCACAAGGCAGCCATACGGCGCCAGCATGAAACGTCCCATCTCTGTATAAAGCGCTACATCGCCCATGCCAGCCGGAACCAGAACTTCCTCATAAACCTTGCGGACGCCCTCGCCGATTGCAAAGATGTCGTTCGGCTCCTGATCCGGGCGGTAAGGAATGCCAACGCCGCCAGACAGGTTGATAAATTTAATATCTGCGCCGGTCTCTTCTTTCAGCTTGACCGCCACCTCAAACAATACCTTCGCAAGCATCGGATAATACTCATTTGTAACCGTATTGCTTGCAAGGAAGGCATGGATACCAAAATGTTTCGCACCTTTTGCTTTCAACACCTTGAATGCCTCAAATAGCTGCTCGGTTGTCATACCGTATTTCGCATCGCCTGGGTTGTCCATGATATCATTGCTGATCTTGAACAGTCCGCCCGGATTGTAACGGCAGCTGATCGTCTCCGGAATATAACCGATCGTCTTCTCCAGGAAATCAATGTGCGTAAAATCATCAAGGTTGATGATCGCACCCAGCTCGGCAGCCATCTTGAATTCCTCCGGCGGTGTATCGTTGGAGGAGAACATGATCTTCTCGCCATCGTACTTCATCGCCTTTGCCATCATAAGCTCTGTCAGCGAAGAGCAGTCCACGCCGCATCCAAGTTTCTTTAAAATATCAATTACAAATGGGTTCGGTGTTGCCTTTACAGCAAAATACTCTCTGAATCCCTTGTTCCAGGAAAATGCACGCATCAGGCGCTCGCCATTCTCGCGGATTCCCTTTTCATCATACAGGTGGAACGGTGTCGGGTATGTTTTCTTGATCTCCTCCAGCTGCTCCCGTGTTACAAATGGTTTCTTCTCCACTTTTACATCCTCCGAACTAAAATCTACATATAAAACCTAAAAGTCTGGACTACCGGGAACATACACTACTCCCGGCACGCCCAGACTCCTTTGTCCTGCTACTATTTATACACCAAAAACCGTGTTTTATCAACTGATTTCCCGAAAAACGCCCACAAATGGGCGGTATTTGTTACTGTTCACGCATACGTGCCCAGTAACGGAATTTGCCGTGGCTTCGCATTTAAATACGGCAAATTCCTGCTGCCACCACGTTTTCTTACGGCACTTTCGGTTCCAAAAGTGCCTACCTGTGAACAGTAACTGGTATTTTTCTCCTTTTCTCCGCCAGGACACAAACTCCGGACAAATTGAATCATTTTCCAGATACATCTATGAACCGGTCACAAATTCAGGCGCAGAATCCGGTCTCTACTCTACCACCATTACACGCATGATATTCGTATCGGCTACCGGTTCATGACGGTTGGCACGTGTCACCACACCCGCAGTTGCAACCACAATTTCACCCTCTTTGACGATACCTTTCTCTTTCAGCAGTTCCACCGATGCAAATAAGAGTGCATCCGTCGATTCAGCGCGTTTTGCATGGAACGGCTTAACACCCCAGTAGAGCTGCATCTGGCGGACAGCCGTCATGCTCGGGGAAAGTCCCGCGATCAATGCTTTCGGACGCCATTTCGAAAGCATTCTCGTCGTAAATCCGCTGACACTCGGAGCCACAATGACCGGCGCTTCCAGATCGGAGGCGGTCGCTACGGATGAATAGCATACCGTATTAGATATATTTCGAAGATTTTCTGCCGATACCTTTCTTCTCTGGTAGAACATATAATCCAGATATTTCTCCGACTCCTCGGCGATCTGGCTCATCATGCGGACTGCCTCGATCGGGTAACTTCCCATCGCCGTTTCTCCGGACAGCATGACCGCATCGGTTCCCTCGTACACTGCATTCGCCACATCCGATACCTCGGCACGCGTCGGACGCGGGTTGCGGATCATTGAATCGAGCATCTGGGTCGCCGTGATAACAACCTTGCACGCTAAGTTACACTTGCGGATGATCATCTTCTGAATGTGCGGAACCTTCTCTGCCGGTATCTCCACGCCCATATCGCCCCGGGCTACCATGATGCCGTCGCTCGCCTCAATGATGGAATCAATATTTTCAATTCCTTCTTCATTCTCGATTTTCGCGATAATCTGCATAGCAGAACCTTTTTCATCCAGAATCTCCCGGATCTCGCGGATCGCATCGGCATTGCGGACGAACGAAGCCGCCACAAAATCAAAGCCTGCATCCACGCCGAAACGAATGTCTTCCTTATCTTTATCGGTCAGCGCCGGAAGCTTGACCCGTACTCCCGGTACATTGACACCCTTCTTCTCGCCCAGCTCGCCTCCATTTTCAATCCGGCAGACGATATCTGTTCCATTGACCTCCCGCACGTGCAGCTCGATCAGACCATCGTCAATCAGAATGCGGTCACCCGGCTTTACATCCTCCGCCAGCCCCGCATAGTTGATGTAGCCGCGTGTCTCATCACCCACGATCTCCTCGGTCGTCAGCGTATACAGATCGCCCTCTTTCAGCGTCACTTTCTTTCCATCTTTTAATTTGCCAGTACGGATTTCCGGTCCCTTGGTATCCAGAAGCGATGCGATCGGAATCCCCAGCTCCTCGCGCACACTCTCCAGAATCTCCAGACGATGTTTATGCTCCGCATGATCGCCATGCGAAAAGTTAAAACGTGCGACATCCATGCCATTTAACGCCAACTCCTTCATAATCTCCCGGTTATCGGTGTTTGGTCCCATTGTGCAGACAATCTTTGTCTTTTTCATTCTGTCATTCCTCCTCATATTCTGTCATTTATCGAGATTTTTCCCATCAGTGAATCATTTATAACCTCTTTTGTATGCTTCATCCAACCTATTTAAATCCCCTGCTAAAAAAACAATCCACCGCTTGGTTCTATTTAGAATCTTTCAATTCTTCTTCCGTCACGTGTTTGTGCGTATACAGATGATCCATGCAATATTCCAGATTTCCCGCACACTTCGAACAATAGCGGAATTCCAGGTTCGGATCATCCTTCTCGGTGCGTCCGCAGACTGCACATTTATGATGCGTCAGCGAAATTTTCTGAATCTGTGCCTTCTGCATCTCGTTTTTAAACTTCTGCTTACGGACCATCTCTTTCGGACTGGCTTTCCGATAGTTGCGCGTCATCAGGAAGAAAATGATAAAATTGAGCATCGAAACAACAATCTCAATTTTCGCGATAATGCCACCCGTTAAGAAACTGTAGACCAGAAGCGCTCCATACATCATTCCGAGGTATTTCGCCCGGATCGGAATAAAAATCAGAAGGAACTGCATCTCCGGGAAAGTGCAGGCAAACGCCAGAAACAGCGATTCATTTAAGTAATACGGGGACATCGGCACCGAAAAGCCGGTCACACCGTACACCAGAAATGCCGCGATGATGTGTCCCAGCACGCCCATAAAGAAAAACATATTAAATCGGAAGGTTCCCCACACGCGCTCCAGCGTCGAGCCAATCGAATAATAGAGATACATCGCAAGCAGCGCAAACAGTACGCCCGACTGAGGCGGGCATACGAGAAAGGTCACGATTCTCCACACCTGCCCCCGCAGGATCGCCGCCGCATCAAGTGCCAGATACTGCACGTAAAAATATGGATTAAACAGGCTCATCACAAATCCAGCCGCATACATCATGATGATGTAGTACATCAGATTCGGGATCGCAAACCGACCGAATTTGCGCTCTAATTTTCTAAAAAAATTCATAATTCACATCCTTTGCCGTTTTCCTTTCATTATAGAGAGCGGCGGATTCTTTGTCAAATTATATTCTCGCTTCCACCACGTTATCTTACGGCACATTCGGTTCCAAAAGTGCCTGCCTGCGATCGGTAACGGCTGCATTCCAACTCAGAAAAAGCGGTATTTTCCACGCAGAAAATGCCTTTCCTTGTACAGGAACACCCTCCTCCCATTATGCGCGATATTAACAAATTTTGCACATTTTTAGCATCTTTTTAACGCACCCTACCGATTGTTTTCTTCCTTATTCTATGTTAAAGTATAGCCGAATACATGTGTAATACAAAGGAGGGAAGGGGCACTGCCCCGATTGTACATGAATTCCTGTAAAAAATTAGGAATCGACATCGGTTCCACAACGGTTAAAGTATCTATTATTGAAGACGGCGGTAAGCTTCTTTTCGCCGATTATAAACGTCATTTTGCAAACATACAGGAGACGCTCGCGGACCTGCTCCGTGAGGGTGAAGAGAAACTTGGCGCACTGACCGTTGAGCCGGTCATCACTGGTTCTGGCGGTTTAACACTTTCTAAGCATCTGGGCATTCCATTTGTCCAGGAGGTTGTGGCGGTTGCCACATCCCTGAAGGATTATGCCCCGCAGACCGACGTTGCCATCGAGCTTGGCGGCGAGGATGCGAAAATTATTTATTTTACCGGCGGCATCGACCAGCGTATGAACGGAATCTGCGCCGGAGGCACCGGCTCTTTTATTGATCAGATGGCTTCGCTGCTTCAGACGGACGCATCCGGTCTTAATGAGTACGCGAAAAATTACAAGGCAATCTATCCGATCGCGGCGCGCTGCGGCGTTTTCGCCAAGACGGATATCCAGCCTCTCATCAACGAAGGCGCAACCAAAGAGGATCTGTCCGCCTCCATTTTCCAGGCGGTTGTCAACCAGACCATCAGCGGTCTGGCATGCGGCAAGCCGATCCGCGGCAATGTTGCGTTTCTCGGTGGACCGCTTCATTTCCTCTCGGAGCTGCGCGCGGCATTTATCCGCACCCTGAATCTGGGGGCGGACCAGATCATTGCCCCGGATCACTCGCATCTGTTTGCGGCGATCGGCGCGGCGATGAACTCTGATCCGAAGACAACTGCCAGCCTGCACGATCTGATCGAACGGCTTTCCCACGGCATCAAGATGGATTTCGAGGTAAAGCGGATGGAACCCCTCTTTACTGATGAAGCTGACTATGAAAAATTCAGAACCCGCCATGCAAGTCATGACGTCAAAAAAGGTGATTTAGCGACCTACGAAGGCAACTGCTACCTCGGCATTGACGCCGGTTCCACCACAACCAAGGTGGCGCTTGTCGGCGAGGACGGCTCTCTTCTATACCGCTTCTACAGCAACAACAACGGCAGCCCGCTGGCGACGGCGATCCGCGCGATGCAGGAGATCCACGACCAGCTTCCTGAGAAAGCACAGATCGCTTATTCCTGCTCCACCGGTTACGGTGAAGCGCTCTTAAAATCTGCCCTGATGCTGGATGAGGGCGAGGTCGAGACGATCTCCCACTACTACGCAGCGGCGGCATTTGAGCCGGATGTAGACTGCATCCTTGATATCGGCGGTCAAGATATGAAATGCATCAAGATCAAGGACGGCACCGTAGACAGCGTACAGCTCAACGAAGCTTGTTCGTCCGGCTGCGGCTCCTTTATTGAGACATTTGCTAAATCCTTAAATTACAGCGTACAGGATTTTGCCAAGGAGGCACTCTTTGCCAAAAATCCGACCGACCTCGGTACCCGCTGTACTGTTTTCATGAACTCTAACGTCAAACAGGCGCAGAAAGAGGGCGCTTCCGTCGCAGATATTTCTGCCGGACTGGCTTACTCCGTCATCAAAAACGCCCTGTTTAAGGTTATCAAGATTACCAACGCCTCCGATCTCGGAAAACACGTGGTCGTACAGGGCGGTACCTTCTATAACGATGCGGTTCTCCGCAGTTTTGAGAAGATCTCCGGCTGTGAGGCAGTCCGCCCGGACATTGCCGGTATCATGGGTGCCTACGGCGCGGCTCTGATTGCCCGTGAGCGCTACGATGCTTCCAAGACGACCACGATGCTGCCGATCGACAAGATCTTAAGCCTGACCTACAAGACGACGATGGCACGCTGCCAGGGTTGTACAAACCACTGCGTCCTGACGATCAACCGTTTCGATGGCGGACGTCAGTTCGTGACCGGAAACCGCTGTGAGCGCGGACTGGGCGGCAACAAACAGAAAAAAGACATTCCGAACTTATTCGACTATAAATACCACCGTATGTTCGATTATGAACCGCTGACCGCCGATCTGGCGCCGCGCGGTACCGTCGGCATCCCACGTGTCCTGAATATGTATGAAAACTACCCGTTCTGGGCAGTCTTCTTCAGGGAACTGGGGTACCGCACCGTTCTGTCCCCGAAATCGACAAGACAGATCTACGAACTTGGTATTGAATCAATCCCGAGCGAATCCGAGTGCTACCCGGCAAAACTCGCGCACGGTCATATCGAATGGCTGATCCGCCAGGGACTGACCTACATTTTCTATCCGTGCGTTCCTTACGAGCGCAACGAAACCCCGGAAGCGGGAAATCACTACAACTGCCCGATGGTCACATCCTACGCGGAAAACATCAAAAACAACGTAGAATCCCTGACGGATCACAAGGTACATTTCCGGAATCCGTTTATGGCATTTACAAATGAGGAAATCCTGACAAAACGTCTGGTCGAAGAATTTACCAGGGATCAGTCGATCCCGGAGAAAGAGATCCGCGCCGCCGCTCACAAGGCATGGCAGGAACTCATCGCCTCCCGTCAGGATATGGAAAAGAAGGGCGAGGAAGTCATCGCCTGGTTAAAAGAAACCGGACACCACGGCATCGTGCTGGCAGGCAGACCGTACCATGTAGATCCGGAGATCAACCATGGCATTCCGGAACTCATCACTTCCTACGGTTTTGCCGTGCTGACCGAGGACTCCGTCTCCCATTTAGGACGCGTTGACCGTCCGCTGATCGTCACCGACCAGTGGATGTACCACTCCCGCCTCTACGAGGCAGCTTCCTATGTGAATACACAGCCAAACCTGGATCTGATCCAGCTCAACTCCTTCGGATGCGGTCTGGATGCAGTTACTACTGATCAGGTCAATGATATTCTGACCCGTTCCGGCAAAATTTATACGCTGCTCAAGATCGACGAGGTCAACAACCTCGGCGCCGCACGTATCCGTGTGCGCTCCCTGATCGCCGCAATCCGTGTGCGCGAGATGCGCCACTACCATAAACCGATCGTTTCCAGCGCATACAGCCGTGTTTATTTCACGAAGGAAATGAAGAAAAACTACACAATCCTCTGCCCGCAGATGTCGCCGATCCATTTCGACCTCATCGAACCGGCAGTCCGAAGCTGTGGTTACAACCTGGAGGTGCTGCAGAACTCCGACCGTACCGCTATCGACACAGGACTTAAGTACGTCAACAACGACGCCTGCTACCCGTCCCTGATCGTGGTTGGTCAGATCATGGATGCGCTGCTCTCCGGCAAATACGACTTAGAGCATACAGCTGTTATCATGAGCCAGACCGGCGGCGGCTGCCGTGCTTCCAACTATATCGGCTTTATCCGCCGTGCCTTAGAGCGCGCCGGTATGCCGCAGATTCCGGTTATCTCGTTAAATGCCAACGGCATGGAGACGAATCCGGGCTTCAAGATTACCCTGCCGCTTCTCACCAAGGCAATGCAGGCGGTTGTCTACGGTGACCTCTTCATGCGGGTTCTCTATGCGACCCGCCCATACGAGGCAAAAGCCGGTTCCGCCAATGCCCTGCATGAGAAATGGAAAGCAATCTGCATCAAATCGCTGCAGAAACACTCTTTATCCATGGCAGAGTTTAACCGCAACATCCGCGGTATTATCCATGACTTCGACGAACTTCCGAGACGCGATGTCCAGAAACCGAGGGTTGGCATTGTCGGCGAGATCCTGGTAAAATTCTCCCCGTTAGCAAACAACCACGTGGTAGAGCTTCTGGAAGCCGAGGGTGCCGAGGCTGTAATGCCGGATCTGCTTGATTTCCTGCTTTACTGCTTCTACAACAGCAACTTCAAAGCCGACAATCTGGGCGGCAAGCGCTCCACCGCACACCTGTGCAACATGGGAATCTCCCTGCTGGAGTATTTCCGCCGCACCTGCCGCCGCGAACTGGAACGCAGCACACATTTCCTTCCGCCTGCACGGATTCAGGATCTGGCGTCGATGGCGAAGCATTACGTTTCCCTCGGCAATCAGACCGGCGAGGGATGGTTCCTGACTGGTGAGATGCTGGAATTGATTCACAGCGGCCCGACGAACATCATCTGCACCCAGCCGTTCGGCTGCCTGCCGAACCACATCGTCGGAAAAGGCGTCATCAAGGAACTGCGCGCCAGCCATCCGGAGGCGAATATCATCGCCGTAGACTACGATCCGGGTGCCAGTGAAGTCAATCAGTTGAATCGTATCAAACTGATGCTTTCCACCGCACAGAAGAACCTGTCAGAAGGAAAAAAAGATTCGAGAATTGGATGATTTTGGATAAAATTTCCAGCTGACTTTTAAAGACGTCTGTGATATAATAAATTTATATGGAGTTTAAGATAGGCTATGGATTCCATAGCCTATCTTCTATATAGGGGAACAAAAAGACAGACTAAAAGGAGATCTCAGGATGAAATCAAAATTATTCCTCTGCGCGGCTCTGGCTGCGGCTCTCTACGTGACGCCGTCTTATGCAGCTGATTATTCCGCACAGGTTGTGAGTTTTTCTCAGGAGGACCCGGACAACCTCTCCATCGAGCTGACCGGCTCCAAAGTAATTACCGACGATTTTTCATTCAAACTTCCATCCCAGGTATTTTCGAGACTCATCATGGTTTCGAACGGGGATTCCTACGAGGTATATGAAAAAACAGCCTATGAAGCCAACGGAGGCGGACTTCTCTTCCGCATTCTCGCATTTGAGGACACGCACTACCGTGATTTAAACGGCTGCACCATCTTAGGCTTCTGCGGCAACAAGCTCTTCATTCTGGATCTGCACTACGACGAGCAGTATGCCAGCGACAGCGAAGAATATGCAAAATGCAACGAAATCGTGACCTCGCTCAAAAAGAGCTTCATTTCCTATATCAAAGACACCGGGACGGTTGAGTAGCATCGAATCGAATATAAATATGCAAAAAGAACGTCAAATTCTAAGTTTTTCGCTTGGATTTGACGTTCTTTTTTACTTTAAACTCTTCTATTTTGGGCTCTTCTATTTTCGTCTTTGTGCCATAGAGGTCCCTTACAAGACCGCTGATGGTCGTGTACTGGCTTCTACGCAGGTAACGGACTGCCAGCATAGAAGAAACAACCGCGCCGATCGCCCATGCTGTATCATACCAGCCTGCCGACAGCCCCACGGTAAAAGCGTTCTCCGCGATACCGATCGTCGAAGCGCCGCCGATCGCCAGACCCGCGATACTGGCTGCCACGACAAACGCATTATTTTTTCCTTTATATAAAAGGAAGTTCTCTGAATCCTTTTTCTGGCTGTAAGACACATAGATACTGATGCCAAACAGCAGAAGCACATATAAAATAACAATTAGCAGCGGAATATTCATTACTTCGCGCCTCCATTTTCCTCTGCCTCGCGGCAAATACGCTCGTAGGCTTCCTTTGTCTGCGGGAGCACGCTTCCGCCGTACGGAATTACATATACATCTTTTCCGTTAAAGTCTACCTCTGCCAGCAGATCCTTCATATCTTTAAACGATCTTACGCCCATATCCCGAACCAGCTCCGGCTCCATGGAAGACAGAAGCAGCGTCTTCGAACGACGAATGGACTCGCAGGCTGCGTAGAAAATATAGCCACCGATGGTGAAAGACGCACGCAGTGCCTCATCCAGGCATCCCTTAGAGAGAGGCTTAATCCAGTCGAAGAAATCCTTGGAACCGCTTCCCTCCGGGCATTCCGCCAGCATAATGAGTGTACCGCCCTCTTTGACCGCTCTCGATGCGTTAAACAGCGTCTTGGTGGACTGATAAAAATTCAGATCCTTCGGGAAACCGCCGCAGCTTGCAATTACGACATCTGCCTGATAGTCAATCGGTAGTCCGTATCCCTTCTGTACATAACTGCAGCTTGCCTGCCATGCCTTGTCAAACTCACCACAGAATAAACCGCTGTGGCGGGAAGACGTATCTACCACGATATTGATACCGAACGTAACATGCACCATGGCACCTGCCTCGCGCATATCCAGATTGATCGGGTTGTTCTCCACCAAACCGCTGCCGACACGCACATCCGTCATCGGTTTCTCCGGATCCAACGCACGCTCATGGTTCATGCGGATCGTCTCACGGGAAGCAATACCTGGAACGATGCTCTTTCTTCCGCCGCCGTAGCCTGCCATCAGATGGTGCACCGTACCGCCGATGCAGATGACCTTTCTGCCGACTGCCAGCGGATTGACCGATACACGCGTTCCGAAGGACGTCGTACCGATATATACCAGATCCGGCGCATCGCAGTCATGGTCAGTCACGCTCGCTACATGGTCATAGACAAACTCGCTTGCAAGTTTTCTGCGATCCTCCGCCGTATTCTTGCGGTGTGTTCCCAGTGCAACCACAACCGCAATCTGGTCATATTCCACGCCCATCTCATCGTGCAGATATTTTACCAGAAGCTCGCAAATCACGTCCTGACGCATCCAGAAACGCGTCATATCACTGATCACGATCGTAACCGGATCGGTCGGTGCAATCAACTCCTTTAACGGCTTCGTGCCAATCACACCATCCGTCACACAATACAAAAATTCTGCTTTTATATCTTCAATGACCCGCATCTTATTTTCATACAGGTATTTTACACTCTTCGCTCCGTCAACCTCAAAATCGACCGCCGACGTTCCGTACTTTAAATGTACTTGCTCCATTGTCTTTCTCCTTCACATTTCCTCATCTGCGTTAAACGTTTGCACTTTAAACCACTAAAGTGTATAATAAAGCACCTGTTTTGTCAAGTCTTTCACAAAACAGGTGCTTTATTTTTATAATTTATATGATATTTTTCAATCTTCCCGGTACGCCGCATACATCTGCGTCGTCGCCATATCCGAATGTCCAAGAATCGTCTGAACCGCCCGCATGTCTGCACCTCTCGCAATCAGGTGTGCCGCAAAGGAATGGCGCAGCGTGTGCGGCGTGATATCTTCCTCAATCCCGGCTTTCTCGCCGTAATATTTGATAATCTTCCAGAATCCCTGCCGGCTCATCGCGCCGCCCGTACAGTTGACAAAGAAATAGTCCGATCCCTTTCCACGCAGCAGCTCGTTTCTCGCATGTTCCAAATACTCCTCCAGCGCTGCTTTCGCCGAACGTCCAAATGGGATCGTCCGCTCCCTCTCCCCGTCGCGACAGACCAGAAATCCAATGTTCATATTGATATCTTCCATCTGGATCCCTATAAGCTCTGACACCCGGATTCCGGTCGCATATAAAAGAGCCAGCATCGCCTTGTCCCGAATCTCCTTCGGTGTCTGCCCGGATGGCTGTGCCAGAAGCGCTGATACCTGATCGACACTCAGGACCACCGGCGCCTTTTTCTCCACTTTCGGCGCATGCAGACTTTCCGCCGGGTTCCGCCGGATGCATGCCTGCATACATTCATAATTAAAAAACGCTTTCATCGCCGCCATCATCCGCGAAATGGTGGTAGCCGCCTTTCCCTGCTCTTCCATATGAAGAATATATCCATGCAGGCTGGTCTTTGTCACCTTCGCCGCCTCCCGGATCTCTTTCTCCTCCAGATAAGTAATCATCTGCATCAGATCTCTCCGATATGACTGTACGGTATTTTCCGATGCCTGTTTTACCTCCCGCAGGTACTGTTCAAATCTGTCTACTTCCCCTCTCATACTTCCCCAATCTATTCTCGTAACCATTTCCGCCATTCTTTTATTCACGGCATTTTCTGCCAAAGCCCCAGCCTACAGGGCAAATATCGTTCCGCGGCAATCCTATCGATTCCTCCATCTGAACCATCCATTCTCCTGAGGTTTTCTCACCCTATCTGCAACTTACCTTCTTCTCCACAAACAGGGCTTTTATCGTCCGCAGGTATCATTATATCTACATTTTCCCATAAAATCAAACATAATTTTCCCCACTTTTCCTACATTTTTCGACTGATTTACATAAAAATACAACATATGGTGCGTCCACTTTTTTTACCCCCATATGTTGTAAATTTTGAATTATATTTTTATTCGGACAGCCCCATTAAAATGGGCAGTGTGAGACCAGTAATGATACAAAACCAGGATTCAGCCACACTTCCAGCGCAGTTCCCATCCCCAGCACCAATAAAAGGATTAAAAATCCAGCCGTCCGTATCCGCCTCTCCTTTGCAAGCGCCCAGGAAAGAAGCAGCCAGAACACAGGAATATAAAACACCACCTGTGGAAATAACGTCGCCACAAATACAGGCAGTCCCCAAAAACCGCCCCAACCAGTAAATCCTGCCAGCAGCCATGCCTGCTCCAGACCTAAGACGAGACAAGCACCCCACGCAGCCAGGCATGCGACCGGCGTCATACCTGCCAGCCACAGCATCAGCGCCATCCCTGACCGCTGCAGCCAGACCTGAAAAAACAAAGTTCCCCGGCTGGCTGCCTTCATTCCGGCGTTTAGATGCCACCCGGCACCCGATGGATCTCCAATTTCTTGTCCAAGCCTCGCTGCCAGCACACTTTCCAGCCCGGCATGTCCGCTCCCGGACGAAATTTGAAAACAAACGGCTGCTATCGTCCCCAATACAATCCCAAGGATCAAAAAAAACACTGATACATCCCAGGTACTTAAAGCCGGAAGCCGGAATCTCCTTTTCACATGCAATCCCTGCCTATTCCTTTGTTACCTTATCTGTATTCAGTGTTTTTTATAATATGCCTTTATATCTGCCTCTATATGCTGTTAGCTTCATGCGTCTTTCAGCGTTTAATCCATATATTTATTTCATCACAGATGCTTACAGTGCTTCGCTGATCCTTATTTTTACTTCTGTCCTGCTTTGCAGGCATACGCCAGAATCGCGGACACAGTCTTTCCATCCGTCAGTTCTCCTGCGTAGATCCGTTTCAAAAGGTCGGAAAGTTCCCACGCCTCTACCTCAATCTCCTCATCCGGGTCAAGATGCTGATGGGTTTTCTTGAGATCGCGTGCCAGAAAAATATCCAGCGCCTCATCACAGAACGCGATCGTTGTGTTGACGCTCATCAGATATTCCAGATGGTCACAACGGTAGCCCGTCTCCTCCTCCAGCTCGCGGTACGCGCAGTCAATCTTCGCCTCATCCGGCGAATCCAGCTTACCAGCCGGAATCTCCAGTGTATAGCGGTCCAGCGCATTGCGGTACTGACGCACCATGAGAATCTTTCCATCCTCCGTAACCGGAAGCACCGCTGCCGCGCCGTCATGATGGATAAAATCCCATTTTGCCTGATGTCCGTTTACCTCGACGGTATCTTCGTACATTTTCAAGATGGTTCCCTGATATTTTAACTCTCGTTTCAGGCGTTTGACCGGCACGGACTCCAGCGATGCCTGCTTTTCTACTTTCTGTTCCATATTTTCTCACCCTTATATCCAGGTTCCTTCTGGGTTCTTTTTCAACATTTTTTCACTATTTCAGGTCGATGCACTTCTCATAGCATGCGTCACATGCCTTGATAACCGCATTCCGCAAACCATACTCCTCCAGGACGCTGACCGCATAGATCGTCGTGCCGCCCGGCGAGCAGACATCATCTTTGAGTGCGCCCGGATGCTTGCCGGTCTCGAGTACCATCTTCGCACTGCCGACAACGCCCTGCGCCGCCATCCGGTAAGCCACATCTCGCGGCATGCCGTACTTAACGCCCGCATCTGCCAGCGCCTCGATGAACATATAGATGTATGCCGGTGCACTGGAACTGATACATACAACCGCATTCATCATATATTCCGGAACGATCTCCATCATACCAAAAGATTCAAAGAAATTGCTGATCATCTGCTTTTCTGTCTCTTCAAACAGCTTCTTGTCGTAGCAGACACCTGTCATACCCTCGCCGATCAGCGCCGGCGTGTTCGGCATCGCACGCACGATACGGCGGTCACCGCCCAGCTTCTCGTTGACACTGTCAATCGTGATACCCGGTGCAATCGAAATAATAATATTTTCTTTCGTTACATGGTCCTTGATATCTGCCAGTACATTGTCATAAAACTGCGGCTTTATAGCTAATACGATATATTTTGCATTTTCCGCACAATCCTGGTTTGTGTCAACCGCCTTGACACCTGTCTCTTTCTCTATCTGTGCCACTCTCCGGCGGTTCAGATCCGTAAAAGTGATGTCTTCCGTTTTATATTTGTTCAGCAGGCTTCGCATGATCGCATAGCCGATATTTCCCATTCCGATAAAACCAATTTTCGCCATAATCTTTGTCTCCCTCCATCTGCCATCCGGCACTTCCCTGCCGGATGAGCCTCCATTTGTTGTCTGACTGCAGCTGCTCTTTCCAACAGCCACATCTGGCTTTCTATTCAGCATCTTGGTAACGGTTCAATCTTCTTACCATTACGCCACAATAAATGCATGAAGCTGCTAAATAATCACTATTTTTCAACTCTATCATGCTATAATACTCGTCTTTTGGACAGTTTGCAAGCAAAATTTCTCCGCCTGCCTTCACGCTCACGATCCTTTATTTTACCCTGCTCATGCAAATTTTCAGTCTGTCCGAAAAACAGAGTTTCCGTTTTCCGCTTCATGAAAAAAACCTGTATTTTTCTGTTTTTCTTTCTCTCTCAAAAAAGATGTAAAGAATGTGCCTTGGCACATTCGGGCGTCTCGCGCGGTCGCTTGCGACATGTTTCTTCTTCGCGCGAGTGCGCATCCTCGCGGAGCGTTTTTTTGTTTCATAGGACGCAATTTCCCATGAAACAAAAAAGTCTTATGAATGTAATGTATCTTCATCCATAAGACTTTTATTTTCATGCTCAAGTTTACTCCATGCAGCCCTGCTGCCGGGTTTTATTTGGCGTACTCGGTAACTCTCGATTCACGGATTACATTGACCTTGATCTGTCCCGGATACTGTAACTCTTCCTGAATCCGCTTTGAAATCTCTCTCGCCATCAGAACCATATCATCGTCGCTGACCTGTTCCGGTACAACCATGATACGCACCTCACGACCTGCCTGAATTGCGTAGGATTTATCAACACCCTTATAGGAGTTCGTGATATCCTCCAGCTGTTTCAGACGGTTGGTATATGTTTCCAGAGTCTCTCGTCTCGCACCTGGACGTGCCGCTGAAATCGTATCAGCTGCCTGTACCAGACATGCAATCAAGCTCTGTGGCTCTACATCGCCGTGATGGGCTTCCACTGCATTGATAACGGTTGCGGACTCTTTGTACTTCTTACAAAGCGCCACACCCAGTTCTACGTGGGTTCCCTCCTGCTCGTGATCGACTGCCTTTCCAATATCATGTAATAAACCTGCACGTTTGGCGGTCCGTACATCGACGCCCACCTCAGCCGCCAGAAGTCCGGCTAACTGTGCAACCTCAATCGAATGCTTCAATGCATTCTGACCGTAACTTGTCCGGAATTTCATCTTACCAAGCAGCTTGACAAGTTCCGGATGGATACCATGAATGCCAACTTCCAGAAGAGCCGCTTCGCCCTCCTCGCGCATCATGTTTTCCACTTCTTTCTGTGCCTTCTCTACCATCTCTTCGATTCTGGCTGGATGAATCCGTCCATCCACAATCAGACGTTCCAGTGCAATACGCGCTACCTCTCTCCGGATTGGATCGAAGCCAGACAGGACAACTGCCTCCGGCGTATCGTCGATGATCAGTTCCACGCCCGTCAGAGTCTCCAGTGTACGAATATTTCTTCCCTCACGTCCGATAATTCGTCCCTTCATCTCATCATTCGGAAGCTGTACGACTGATACGGTTGTCTCAGCCACATGATCCGCAGCACAGCGCTGAATCGCTGTCACCACATAATCCTTGGCTTTCTTCTCTGCTTCCTCTTTCGCTTTCGCCTCGAGATCTTTGATCAGCTTCGCCGTATCATGCTTTACATCTTCTTCCACGGAACGCAGCAGATATTCCTTTGCCTGTTCAGAGGTTAAACCGGAGATCTTCTCCAGTTCCAGCATACCTTTCTCATAGAGAGCCTCTGCCTCCGCAGTCTTTCTCTTAAGTGCCTCCTCCTTGACATTCATACCCGCTTCACGCTTTTCCATCGCTTCTGCTTTTTTGTCCAGGTTTTCTTCTTTGCTCAGTACACGTCTTTCATAGCGCTGAAGCTCAGCTCTTCTTTCCTTTGTTTCTTTCTCAAGCTCATTCTTTGTCTTTAACGACTCTTCCTTCGCTTCAAGGAGAGCTTCTCGCTTCTTTGTCTCAGCAATTTTCAATGCTTCATCTATTATTTCCCTGGATCGTTCTTCTGCGCTTCCAATCTTCGCCTCATATGTCTTCTGGCGATGCTGGTTCGCAACGACCCAAGTAATAGCTGCTACAATAACACCTGTAACGATAACCGCAATTATTACTTGTGACACAGGAGCACCTCCTTATTTAGTTTTCATTGTACGAAAATACAATACTATAATTTTAAACGGTTTTATACAGTATGTCAAGCAGAATAAGCGCTTCCTAACCAGCTTCCTGGGACACCTTCAGACAGCGTTCTGTTCTGTTTTATAATACATTTGCACGTTCACAATCATGAAACAGAATCCATTCAAAATTATCTTTGGTAAATGACTCTGCGCCTGAAAGTCAACCAAGTGCATCCTCCTGCTCCTTCATCTCTCTCCGGATATCTTCCCATGAAAATCCCCGCCTCATCAGATAGGCAATGATCTTTTTTTCCTCCTCCGGCGCTGTCTCTCCCGCCCTGTAATGCTTCTTCTCAAGCAAGACGCGGATTGCCTCGCCCGAATCATGTTCTGTCTCTTCCAGCTGCTCCCGGATGATCTCGCGCGATATGCCTTTTCGCTGCAGGTAAAGCTTCAATTCCGCCTGGCTTTTCCGCTTTCCATGAACCTGCAGGTAATTCGCCGCATATCTGGCATCGTCCACAAAATGATATTCCTGCAAAAATCCAATCGTCTCCTTCACGATCGAATCCGGATACCCGTCCTGAAAAAGGCGGCGGCACATTTCTCCTTCCGTCCGGTCCTGCACCTTCAAAAGATTCAGCGCCCGCTCATGTGCCCGGCGGCTTAAAAGATCCAAAAGCTCCCTCTCCGTTCTTTCTTCCAAAACCGCGCCTTCACAGACACCGTATTTTTCTAATTCCCCATTATATAAAAGAAAGGCAAAGTCCTCATCCGTGAAAACTTTGCACTTTCTCTTATCCAGGGATTCTACGCGTTCAATCCGCATATACAGCCCCTTTTCATAGCTACAGTTCACACGCTGCCAGCTGTAACTTTTCCTGTTACTGTTCACACATATGCGCCCTGTAACAGGATTTTACTCTATTTTTCGTCCTCTGCGTCCACTCCTACCGGCGGAAGCTCCGTCGGTGCTTCCTTGGACGCCTCCGGCATCATCGTGTCTTCGGAAAGTCCGTATTTGACCCGTACCTTGTTCTCAATCTCAAGGCAGATTTCCGGATTTGCTGCCAGGAAATTCTTCGCGTTCTCGCGTCCCTGACCGATCTTGCTGCCCTCATAAGCATACCAGGCGCCGCTCTTCTCCACGATGTTCTCCTTCGCCGCCAGATCCAGGATATCGCCCTCACGGGAAATACCTTTTCCGAACATGATATCAAACTCTGCCTCACGGAATGGCGGAGCAATCTTGTTCTTCACAACCTTGATGCGGACACGGTTTCCAATCACTTCGCCGCCCTGCTTCAGAGACTCAATCCGGCGGACATCCATGCGGACAGAAGAATAGAACTTGAGTGCCCGTCCACCGGTCGTAACCTCCGGGTTTCCGAACATGATACCAACCTTCTCACGCAGCTGGTTGATAAAAATAACGATACAATTTGAACGGCTGATTGCTGCGGTCAGCTTTCTGAGTGCCTGCGACATCAGACGTGCCTGCAGACCTACGTGGGAATCACCCATCTCGCCGTCAATCTCTGCCTTCGGAACCAGTGCGGCAACCGAGTCCACAATCACGATATCGATCGCACCGGAGCGCACCATCGTCTCGGTAATCTCAAGCGCCTGCTCGCCGTTGTCCGGCTGGGAGATATACAGATTATCGATATCAACACCGATCTTCTTCGCATATGCCGGATCGAGTGCGTGCTCTGCATCGATAAATCCAGCGATACCGCCTCTCTTCTGTACTTCTGCCACCATATGCAGGGCAACCGTCGTCTTACCACTGGACTCAGGTCCGTATACCTCGATGATTCGTCCCTTCGGAACACCGCCCAGTCCCAGTGCAATATCCAGGCTCAGGGAGCCGGTCGGAATCGTCTCTATATTCATATTCGCACCAGAATCACCCAGCTTCATCACTGAGCCTTTTCCGTATGCTTTCTCAATCTGTGTCAACGCAGCATCCAATGCTTTCAGCTTGTCTTCTTTATTCATCTTTCCCTCCAAAACGCCGCTCCGCGGCCAATCACGAACAAACGTTCTAAACTTAGTTCTATCATAGCGGATCCGGCTGTAAATGTCAACTGTTTTCTTTTGGTTTTCCCCCGGACGCACTGCAGGATGCTGCCGGATCTATAACCTGATTCTGCGATTCAAAGTATCTACAATTATATCATTTTCCGGCTGGTTCTGTCTATTATTTTGCCGAGAAAAGCTGCTACCCGAACTGTGTCGTACGGAATTTTCAGTTCGGAAAATTCCGTACGACACAGTTACGCTGCCACCATTACTGTTCACACAAAACCTTCCGTTGCAAAAATGCCTGCCTGTACACGCCATCTGGCACCGCCCCGCTTCTACTCTAACAGCCGCCCGATATCCAGCGCCCCCCAGCCCTGCTGGTTGCGCGGCAGCCCCAGATCCACTGCCCGCTCTTTAAAGCGAAGCTTCACATCCCGGTTCGTCATGTCCGGGTTCTGCTCCAGCAGAAGCGCCGCCGCCCCCGCGACAAGCGGCGTAGACATGGACGTCCCGCTTTTAAAACGGTACCCGTTCCGCCGCAGGTTACAGCTCACAATCCGTGATCCAGGCGCCACAATGTCCGGCTTGCAGATGCAGGCGTCCGTCGGACCCCGCCCCGAATAGTCCACCATCCGGCTGCCTGCCACCTCTACCTCCCGGTCATCATCCGAACATCCCACCGTGATGACCTTCCGGCTGATCCCCGGCGTTGTGATCGTGTGCGCGGCTGGACCATTATTTCCCGCTGCCACCACGACCACATACCCGGCATCCCACGCCGCATCGACACCGCGCACCAGCGCCGAATCCTCACTCATTCCCTTCGGTGTAAAGGAACCAACCGATATATTGATAATCCGGATCCCGTACTGGCTGCCATTCTGGCGCACCCAGCGAAGCCCTGCCAGCACATCCGATACATACCCATTTCCCCTCTGATCCAGCACTTTCAGGCAGACCAGCTGCGCCCCCGGCGCCACACCCTGATAGCGTCCCGCCGACGCCGTGCCGCTGCCGGCAATCATCCCTGCCACATGCGTTCCATGCCCATTGTCATCATACGGCTGCTGTTTTTTCTTAAGGAAATCCCGAAATCCGTAAACGCAATTTTCCAAATCCGGATGCAGAAATACCCCTGTGTCCAGGATCGCCACTCCGACGCCTTTTCCTGTCAGTCCTCGTCTGTACGCCTCATTACAATGAATCCATTCTCTCGCCCGGTTCACAGGAAAAAGCCCCCATATTCTTCCCTTACTGTTAGAATATGGGGGCTTTCGCCGTATGTGAATGCAGCCTCTTATTTGTGGAAGCTGTAATAGACGGTTCCGCCTGCCAGTCCACCGCGGAACTGCGCCAGCTCACTGACCGTCACCAGCTGATAGCCACGCTCCACAAGCGCCGGAATGATCGTGACTGCCGCATCACCGGAAGCATTGTAAAGCTCATGCATCAGAACCACCGAGCCATCTTTTACCTGGTTTAACACGGTCTGCACCGATGAAGCCGCATTGCGCGTCTTCCAGTCCAGCGTATCCACATCCCAGAGTACGATCGGCTGGCTGATATTGGCAAGCACAGTGCTGTTTTTTCCACCGCCCGGAAGACGGACTGTTTTCGGTGGCTCGCCTGTGATCGCGGCAACCGCCTGATTGCAGGCCTCCACCTGCTGACGAATCTCCTGTGCGCCTAACTTCTGGAGATACTTGTGATCCTGCGTGTGATTTCCAATCTCATGCCCATTGGCATACATCCGCTGAATCTCACTCTTATAGGAATTCACACGGTTTCCGACCACATAAAAGGTCACACGGCCGCCGTACTGTTCCGCGCAATCCATGATGCGGTTTCCAACCGGGGCATACGGACCATCATCAAAGGTCAGTGCCACCATCGGTGCATTCGGATCGATATAACGACCGCCGCTGGCTACCATTCCATCCGGAACCTGGCTGTCCCCCTGCTCCGTTCCCTGTGTCTCAGAAGCAGTCTGTCCGTTATTTCCTGTCTCCTGGTTCTCTGTTGTCTGCTGTCCTTCCGCTGCGCCAGCATGATTCTCGCTGCCAGCAGCCGTCTGTGCATCCCCCGCCTCATTCTGGGAACCGGACGCCTGCTCCCGCCTCTGAATCAGCTCCATATCCGATGCCGGTCCGGACGGCACATCATCCGCATACGCCGCAAACGACGCCCCTACCGTACAGACCGCCGTAAGTAACAGTGCTGCTGCTCTCATTTTCCATGTTTTTCTCATACCGCTCCAAACCCTCCAAATCGTTTTCTTTTTCTTCTGCCATTCCGATGCAATCCGGAACAGCCGACCATGTGACATACTCACGTACAATGGTTTTATTATATCACATTCTTTCTTTATTAAGAACACTTCGTCCCATTTTACTTCTTACATTTTTCTGACAAGGTTAGTGTTCACGCATACGTGCCCGGTAACGGAATTTGACGTGGTTTCGCATTTAAATACGGCAAATTCCTGCTACCTCCACGTTCTCTTATGACGCTTTCGATCCCAAATGTGCCTGCCTGTAAACAGCTCCAAAGAATATTCATAAGTATTTTTAATAAATATTTCATATTGTGTAATACACCTAATATATGCTATGATAAAAATGATGTCGTTACGCATCACAACGCGTGCAACGTAACACATGGAGTTTATTGACAAAAGAGTTGAAAGGAAGTAACAAATGGGCGGATTTTTTGGTGTCACATCAAAAACAAACTGTACACTGGATCTTTTTTTTGGTACGGACTATCATTCCCATCTGGGAACACGACGCGGTGGTATGGCGGTTTATGGAGAAAACGGTTTCAGCCGTTCTATCCACAATATCGAGAATTCCCCGTTCCGTACAAAATTTGAGCACGATGTCGATGAAATGCAGGGTAACATGGGCATCGGCTGTATCTCAGATATGGAACCGCAGCCTCTGTTAATTCAGTCGCACTTAGGAAGCTATGCCATTACCACAGTCGGCAAGATCAATAATGAAAAAGAGCTGATTCAGGAAGCATTTAAGAACGGGCATATTCATTTCATGGAAATGAGCGGCGGCAAGATCAATGCAACCGAGCTGGTCGGCGCCATCATCAGTCAGGCAGATTCCCTTGTTGAAGGTCTGAAACTGGCACAGGAAAAAATCAAGGGTTCCATGACCATTCTCCTGCTGACCCCGGAGGGCATCTATATCTCCCGTGACCGCCTCGGACGTACCCCGGCGATCATCGGACGCAAAGATGGTGCGTTCTGTGTTTCCTTTGAAAGCTTTGCATACATCAACCTTGGATACACGGACTACAAAGAACTGGGACCGGGCGAGATCGTCCGCATGAACGCCGACGGCGTAGAGGTACTCAGCCCGGCTCGCAAGGAAATGAAAATCTGTTCTTTCTTGTGGGTTTACTACGGTTATCCGACCTCCTGCTACGAAGGAATCAACGTCGAGGAAATGCGGTACCACTGCGGTCGTATGCTTGCCAAACGCGATCAGTCCGACGCCGATCTGGTAGCCGGAATCCCCGATTCCGGTATCGCGCATGCAGTCGGCTACGCCAATGAATCCGGCATTCCATTTGCCCGTCCATTCATTAAATATACCCCAACCTGGCCGCGTTCCTTCATGCCGACCACCCAGAGCCAGAGAAACCTGATCGCACGTATGAAGCTGATCCCGGTAGACGCCCTGATCCGCGACAAGAGTCTGCTCTTAATCGACGATTCCATCGTCCGCGGCACCCAGCTCGGCGAAACAACCGAATTTCTGTATCAGAGCGGTGCCAAAGCAGTACATATCCGTCCGGCTTGTCCGCCGCTGCTGTTTGGATGTAAATATCTGAACTTCTCCCGCTCCAATTCCGAGCTGGACCTCATCACACGCCGCATCATCCGCGACCGTGAGGGCGACAATGTTTCCCCGGAGCTTCTGGATGATTATGCAAACCCAGACAGCCAGAATTATAAGGAAATGGTCGAAGAAATCCGTAAACGCTTAAACTTTACCTCCCTGCAGTTCCACCGCCTCGACGATTTAATCGAGTCGATTGGTCTGGAACCGTGCAAGCTGTGTACGTATTGCTGGAACGGAAAAGAATAATGTTGTAGAATACGTTTCTATGATAACCAAAATGGCAGCCCATCAATTTCTGCTGATGAGCTGCCATCTTTATTCTGTTAATTCTCTGCCAATCGTTTTGTTACTGTACACGCATACGTGCCCAGTAACGGAATTTGCCGTGGCTTCGCATTTAAATACGGCAAATTCCTGCTGCCACCACGTTTTCTTACGGCACTTTCGGTTCCAAAAGTGCCTACCCGTGTACAGTAACATCGTTTTATCAGCACCGTGCCTTTATGGTTTATACAAGCACACCGCCAATACCCACATCACTTCTGCCCTGTCACCATCATATAACGGTTATGTGCGTCCTTCAGACAGGCAATGAGCGGCTTCTGAGTCAGTGCAAAATACCTTTCCCGGATACTCTGCTGCATCTCGTCCAAATCCGTTTTCAAACTCTTTCCAAGCAGCATCGACACAACAAAATTGCGCGTCACCGACAAAATCGTATTGCACTCCAGATCAAGAATCTTTCCCGTCGCCCGTTCTACCACAAAACTCACATAAAACTCGCCGTGCAGGCTGTAAATCGCGTCCTCCTTGCTCGGTTTCGCCTGACCGACCACCAGAATGGTATCATCCTTATACATTATATCGTTTCCCCTTTTCTTCGGAACTGCCCTGATAAAAGCAGTTTCATCTATATACTGGTTTCATGATACCATGTTCTTAGGAAAGGTACAAGCTACGCTTCCTCGGAACCATATAAAATATGTAGGATTAGTTACTGTTCACGCATACGTGCCCAGTAACGGAATTTGCCGTGGCTTCGCATTTAAATACGGCAAATTCCTGCTGCCACCACGTTTTCTTACGGCACTTTCGGTTCCAAAAGTGCCTACCCGTGAACAGTAACTAGGATTACAATACATCATAAAAGGAACCAAACGCTCTCACGAGAAAAGGGATCGAAATCGACCCCTTTTCCCACTCTTCTCAGATTCACAAGCAATTAACAAATGATGTACTTTTTACTGCTTTTTACCACATCTAACCACCCTTAAAACCCTTGAAAAATCAATATTTTTTAGAATTTTCCAGCTGTAGCTGCTTCCTCAATCGAAACTGCAACCGCCACAGTAGCGCCAACCATCGGGTTATTACCCATACCGATCAGACCCATCATCTCTACATGAGCCGGTACAGAGGAAGAACCTGCAAACTGTGCATCGGAGTGCATACGTCCCATGGTATCAGTCATACCGTAAGAAGCCGGACCTGCTGCCATGTTATCCGGGTGAAGGGTACGTCCTGTACCGCCGCCGGATGCTACGGAGAAGTATTTCTTGCCTTTCTCTACGCATTCCTTCTTATATGTACCTGCTACCGGATGCTGGAAACGGGTCGGGTTGGTGGAGTTACCGGTGATGGAAACGTCTACGCCCTCTTTCCACATGATCGCTACACCCTCGGTAACGTCATTTGCACCATAACAGTTTACTTTTGCACGAAGTCCATTGGAGTAAGATTTTCTCCACAGTTCTTTTACTTCGCCTGTGTAGTAATCCATCTCTGTCTCTACATATGTAAAGCCGTTGATACGGGAAATGATCTGAGCTGCATCCTTGCCAAGACCGTTTAAGATAACGCGAAGCGGTTTTTTACGAACTTTGTTTGCTTTTTCAGCGATACCGATCGCGCCCTCAGCTGCTGCAAAGGACTCATGACCTGCCAGGAAGCAGAAGCAGTCGGTCTCTTCTTCCAGAAGCATCTTGCCTAAGTTTCCATGTCCCAGACCTACTTTACGCTGATCTGCTACGGAACCCGGAATACAGAATGCCTGCAGTCCCTCGCCGATCGCTGCCGCCGCATCGGCAGCTCTGCGGCAGCCTTTCTTGATTGCGATTGCCGCGCCTACCGTGTAAGCCCAGCATGCATTTTCAAAACAGATTGGCTGGATCTTCTTTACCTGATCGTATACATCCAGTCCGGCATCCTTCGTGATCTTCTCAGCTTCTTCGATCGAAGCAATGCCATAGCTATTTAATACGGAATTGATCTTGTCAATTCGTCTCTCGTATGATTCAAATAATGCCATTGTGATGTTCCTCCTTAACTATGTACCCTGTGATTATTCCTGTCTCGGATCGATAATCTTAACTGCATCGTCTACACGGCCGTACTGACCTTTTGCCTTCTCATATGCAGTGGTCGGATCGTCGCCCTTCTTGATGAAGTCGGTCATCTTACCTAAGTTTACAAACTGGTAACCAATGATCTGATCTTCTTCATCCAGTGCAATTCCTGTTACATAGCCTTCTGCCATCTCAAGGTAACGCGGACCTTTTTTCAGAGTTCCGTACATCGTACCTACCTGAGAGCGGAGTCCTTTTCCAAGGTCTTCAAGGCCGGCACCAATCGGAAGCCCCTCTTCAGAAAACGCACTCTGCGTTCTGCCATATGCGATCTGGAGGAACAGCTCACGCATGGCGGTGTTGATTGCATCACAGACAAGGTCTGTATTTAATGCTTCCAGTACGGTTCTTCCCGGAAGAATCTCTGCTGCCATCGCTGCAGAATGTGTCATACCAGAACATCCGATCGTCTCTACCAGAGCCTCCTGAATGATACCTTCCTTAACATTCAGGGTCAGCTTACAAGCACCCTGCTGCGGCGCACACCAGCCAACACCGTGTGTTAAACCGGAAATATCCTTTACTTCTTTGGACTTAACCCACTTTGCTTCCTCCGGGATCGGAGCAGCGCCGTGATTTACGCCCTGGGCTACTGGACACATATTTTCTACTTCTTGTGAATAAATCATTGTAAGACTCCTTTCGAAATGATTGGATTTTGTACTTTGTTAATTTTATCACATCAATCCTGTCCCTATTATCTCACGAAATTCTCAATTCGTCCATAGGTTTTTTGTAACTTTTCAGACGGTTTTCTCAATCTTCTTTCTCTCCAAAAAAACATACAAAAACACGACAAAACTAACGAACAGAATACATCCCTTTACCATGCTGGAAATACTTAACGCCCACCAGATACCGCTAAGTCCCATCACAGAGGACAACAACACCGCCACTGGGATGCGCGCGGAGGTAAAGGTCACGCTGACGATCGACGGATACAGCGTCCGCCCCAGACCGGAAAACGCACCGATCGAGGTCTGTTCCACCATCATAAACATCTGGCTCAGTCCCACGATCCGCAGGTAATTGACGCCGAGCGCCATGACCTCTTCTTCCTGCAAAAAGATCGAGAACAGCGGACGCGCCATTCCGATCAGCAAAAATGTCGTGCAGAGTCCCCACGCCGCCGTCATCGCGATCGCACAGAAATAGCCGCGGCGCACACGGTCATACCGCTTCGCCCCATAATTCTGTCCGAGGAATGCATTGACTGCCGCCGAAAAGCCATCTCCGACCATCCAGGAAACGGATTCAATCTGACTGCCAACACGCTGTGCCGCCACTGCCAGATCACCCCATCCGGTGATAAGGCGGGTCAGAATCATCGAAATTCCTGCGTAAATCAGGTTCTGCACCGCCGACGGCACACCGATCCGCACGATCTCCCTCCAAACCTTCACTGGAACCAGCACCCAGAGACGCAGATGCGGAAACAGCACCTTTTCCCGCAGGACTGCCTTGAAAAACAGGAGGCTTACGAGCGCCTGTGCCGTGACCGTCGCAGCCGCTGCTCCGCTGACTCCCAGTTCCGGAAATGGTCCGATTCCAAAGATCAGCACTGGATCCAGTACAACATTGAATACAAGCCCCGCCACGTTGACGATAAACGGAGTCCGGCTGTTTCCCGCCGCCGTCAAAAGTCCGGTCAAGATCGCATTTAGATAAGAAAAGATCACAAGCCCACAGGCGATCCGCACATACCATTCTGCCTGTGCAATCACCTCCGGGCTGTTTAATTTAAAAAATCCAATTAACCGACTGGCTCCAAAGAGCGAAACCAGCCCATACAGCACGGCAAACAAAATCCCCAGCTGCAGCGCACCTCTCGCATACTGCGCCGCACTGTCATTTTCTCCCGCACCAAGACAATGGGCGGTCTTTACCTGACCGCCCGTTCTCGCCAAAATCGCAAATCCCTGGGAAAACCAGGTATACATACCTGCCGATCCCACCGCCGTGACAGCACCTGCCCCGAGGCGTCCGATCCACGCCATATCGGTCAGATTGTAAAGCATCTGAACCAGAGAAGTCGCCATGATCGGAAGAGCCAGTCGGGTCAGTGCCGGGGCGATTGCTTCATTCAGCAAATCTACATGATGAGATTTCATTATTTTGCAGAAAGATACTCGTCGATGCCTCTTGCACCTGCTCGTCCGGCTTCCATCGCGAGAATAACCGTAGCCGCGCCAGTCACTGCGTCGCCTCCGGCGTAAACGCCCTCTTTCGTTGTCTTTCCATTGCTCTCATCCGCCACGATACATCTCCAGCGGTTAATCTCCAGACCTTTGGTCGTATTGGAAATCAGCGGGTTCGGGGAAGTACCCAGCGCCATGATAACAGTATCTGCATCGATCGTGAAATCAGAACCGACCACCTCAACCGGACGTCTTCTTCCAGATTCATCCGGCTCGCCAAGCTCCATACGGCGGCATACGATGCCTTTGACCCATCCGTTCTCATCTTCGAGAATCTCAACCGGGTTGGTCAGAAGGTCAAAATGGATGCCCTCCTCTTTTGCGTGATGTACTTCCTCCACACGTGCCGGAAGCTCTTTCTCACTTCTTCTATATACAATATGAACTTCTGCACCGAGACGCAGAGCCGTTCTTGCCGCATCCATCGCTACGTTTCCGCCGCCGACTACGACTACCTTCTTTGATTCCATGATCGGTGTGTCATAATCATCGCGGAATGCCTTCATCAGGTTATTTCTGGTCAGGTACTCATTCGCAGAAAATACGCCGTTGGCATTTTCACCCGGAATACCCATGAACTTCGGAAGTCCGGCGCCAGAACCGATGAATACTGCCTGGAAACCTTCTTCATCCATCAGTTCGTCGATTGTGATAGATTTTCCGATAACTACGTTTGTCTCAATCTTAACGCCCAGCTTGCGGACATTCTCGATCTCCGGCTGTACAACGCCGTCCTTCGGAAGACGGAACTCCGGAATGCCGTAGGTCAATACTCCGCCCGGCTCATGAAGTGCCTCGAAAATGGTTACTTCATAGCCCAGTTTTGCCAGATCGCCTGCACAGGTCAGACCTGCAGGACCGGAACCGATGACTGCTACTTTCTTTCCGTTTGTCTTCTCCGGCGCTGCCGGTACAAAACCATGCTCACGGGACCAGTCTGCCACGAAGCGCTCAAGTTTACCAATGGAAACCGCCTCGCCCTTGATACCGCGCACACACTGTCCCTCACACTGGGATTCCTGTGGGCAGACACGTCCACAGACTGCCGGAAGTGCCGAAGAAAGTGCGATGACTTTCGCTGCCTCCTCAATATTTCCCGCTTTTACTTCCTGGATAAACGCCGGAATATCGATGGAAACCGGGCATCCAGCGATACATTTTGCATTTTTACAGTTCAGACATCTCTCAGACTCCGCAACTGCTTCTTCCATATTATAGCCGAGACATACCTCTTTAAAATTAGTCGCACGTACCTTCGGATCCTGCTCTCTGACCGGCACCTTTTTCATCATATCTCTCTTTGCTTCCATTATTTGTCACCTCCGCACTGTCCGCATCCGCCGTGATGAGTATCGCCCTCTTTCAAGCGCAGCATCGCTCTGCCTTCCTGAGTCTTATAAATTCTCTGACGTTCCATCGCCTCGTCAAAATTAACAAGATGTCCATCAAACTCCGGTCCGTCTACGCAGGCAAATTTGACCTGGTCGCCTACGGTGACACGACAGGCACCACACATACCGGTTCCATCTACCATGATCGGGTTCAGGCTGACAATCGTCGGAATCTCCAGTTTTTTCGTCAGCAGGCAGACAAATTTCATCATGATCATCGGTCCGATTGCAACACAGACATCGTACTTGCGTCCCTGTTTTTCAACTAAATCCTCGATGACACCTGTAACCATACCTTTAATGCCAAAGCTGCCATCATCGGTTGTGATGTAAAGGTTTCCGGCTGCCTTCTCCATCTCCTCGGTCAGGATCAGCAGATCTTTGGTCTTAGAACCTACGATAACATCTACATCAATGCCGTGCTCATGCATCCATTTTACCTGCGGATAAACCGGAGCCGCACCGACACCGCCGGCTACGAAGAGGTATTTCTTCTTTTTCAGCTCTTCTACATCCTCATGGATAAACTCGGACGGATTTCCAAGCGGTCCTACGAAATCATGGAATGCATCCCCAGCCTTGAGGGTGCTCATCTTCTCGGTAGAAGCTCCCACGGTCTGGAATACGATCGTGATCGTTCCTGCCTGACGATCAAAATCACAAATAGTCAGCGGGATTCTCTCGCCCTCTTCGCCCATCTTGACGATGACAAATTCGCCCGGCTCACATGCACGCGCTACACGCGGTGCTTCTACAACCATCAGATAAATCTTATCTGCCAGTTTTTCAGCTTTTAAAATCGGGTACATTCTATTCCTCCTTACAGTTATATGAACATTTTATTGTTTGACTTTTCAGAATTCTCAATTATTTTACCACTTTGTCCTATTTTTGACAACCTTAGAGCGATTCCTTTTCCAGCTTCCGATATTCCCTGAATTCATAGCACAAATTGAAAAATGTCTGCTCGCCGCTTCGTCTTACCAGTTCCCAGCCTTCTTTCTCCAGATCAACCATATGTGTGTCTGCCACATAGGAAAAATCAATCCAGGTGATCTGCGCTGTGTCGCAGAACGGAAGAAACTGCCGATAAATCGACTCGCCGCCGATGATGACGACATCTACATCTGTCAGATGTTTTTCCTGTTTCAGCTCGTCAATCCGCACCAGCGCCTCCTCGACACTGTGGCAGATCTCTGCCCCCTTTACGCTCAGAGCCTTCTTTTTTGTCAAAATCAGGTTGATTCTGCCATCCAGCGGTCGCTGAGCCGGGAAAGTCAGAAACGTTTTATAGCCCATCACGATGATTTTTCCCATCGTTTCCTGCCGGAATAATTTCTGATCCGCCGGGATCACCGTCAGCATCTGCCCTTTATTGCCGATACCCCAGTTCCGATCCACTGCCGCAATCAGCTGAAAATGTCTCGGAAACCGTTCCGGAAACTGTCTTTTGAGTGTCTTCATCATGCTCGCCGCATTGATATAGAATGCCTCGTCTGGCTGTTCTTTCTTATCTACATGAGAATGGAACACGCGCTCCATCTCCCGAAGCGCCGCCTCTTCTTCCGGGAACCGGTTCATAATATCAATCATGACATCACGGCTGTCACGAAGCTTCTGCATCAGGACATCCCAGATCGCCGCCTTATCCGCTTCACTGACAAAGCCATAGTGGTTTAAAATAATCTCTTTTGCATCCAATTCCGATGAATACTCGATCGATTCTTCTGCCGCCTTATAGTCTACCAGAAACGACGGCATATAACTCCCATCATGCCCCATGACGCCTACCGTCTCACTGCACAGCATCAACTCATCGTCAATCAGGTAAGACATGGAACATTTCGTGTGGCCGATCGTCGCAAACGCGTAGATCGTATGGTCGCCCAGTTCGATCGTCTCGCCGTCCTCCAGCGATACATCAATCTGTAAATCTGCATCGTCATATTCCGAATCCCATGGAAGCCCCGCCGCTTCTGCCGCCTCGCCGCTTAGACGCCGGATCGTCTTCAAAGCGCCCGGTTTCACTAAAATTTCTTTTGCGCGCTCGGAAGCATATGTTTTCACCCCCGGCCATGCTTTCCGCACCGCCGGAAGCCCCGCTACATGATCATAATGGGAATGGGATAAAAGAACCGCGTCTAACTCTGCATCGCCCAGTTCTCTTTTTATATTTTCCACCATCTGATCGGCAGCATACGCCATCCCCGCCTCGAACAGGAGATTGGCTTTTCCCTTTATCAAAAACACCGCACCGCTTCCGCAGCCAGATACATCGATCACCGTCATTGCTTTCTCATCCTTTTTGTTTGAATTTAAAATCGAACCGAGAAAATTTAAACAAAAACAAATCCTCAAATCCATATTTCATATTTGATTTTATTTTACTGGATCTTTATGAGAAATACAAGGACTGGTTCAACTCAGATGAATGTAAGGAATAATGTTGTTACAGTTCACGGGTAGGCACTTTGGGAACCACGAACAGAGTTTCTAAATTATAAAAAAGATCGGCACCGATATGAAATCGTGTGTTTCGTTACACAGATTCCGGATCAGCGCCGATCCTCTGGGTGGTTGGTTTTAATTTAGTAAATTATGGGGAAGAGCTGCGCCCCAGCATGCTCAGTGGCTTCAGCGTGCTCAGTGCCCCAGCTCAAAAAAGCTGCGCTTTTCTTCGCTGGACGGGCTGCGCCCTATAAAGCAGTCCAGCAAGACAGTTCCTTATGTGCAAGCACAACGTTCCTGTCTTACTGCCCTGCTTTGCACTGCTTATGCCTCAACCATGTACGGATATGTTACATCCAGGCACGGTACTCTGAGTTCTTTGATGGTTCTCGGGCTTAACCAGCGATACATGTTGATCTCGCTGCCGGCTTTGTCGTTGGTTCCTGATGCTCTTGCACCGCCGAACGGCTGCTGACCGATAACTGCACCAGTTGGCTTATCATTGATATAGAAGTTTCCGGCTGTTCCTTTGAGTGCATCTTCCATCTTAACGATAGCTTCGCGGTCATCTGCAAAGATTGCTCCGGACAGACCATAGGACGTTGCGGTATCGCAGCTTGCCAGAGTCTCATCCAGTTTGTCATCCGGATATACATATACGGTCATAACTGGTCCAAAAATTTCCTCTACCATAGTCTTGAAATCTGGCTTCTTAGCCTCAATCAGGGTCGGATATATGAAATATCCCTTGGAATCATCGTATCCGCCGCAGATAACGTCTGCATCCTCGGATGCTTTTGCATAGTCGATGTACTCTTTGTTGGTCTTGAATGCGGATGCATCGATAACAGCGCCCATCAGGTTTCTGAAATCGGTTATATCGCCAATTTTAATCTTCTCAATCTCTGCCAGCATACCCTCTTTAACCTGCGGCCAGATGCTTGCCGGAACAAATGCACGGGAAGCTGCGGAGCACTTCTGTCCCTGATACTCGTAGGATGCTCTTGTCAGAGCTGCTACCAGGCCCGGTACGTCTGCGGAATTGTGAGCAAAGATGAAGTCCTTTCCACCAGTCTCGCCAACCAGACGCGGATATGTTTTGTATTTCTTGATGTTCTCGCCTACTAAGGAGTAAACACCACTGAATACTTCGGTAGAACCTGTGAAATGGAATCCTGCCAGATTCGGATCGCTTAATACGTACTTGCTCATGTCAGAACCACGGCTCGGTACGAAGTTGATAACACCTGCCGGAAGCCCTGCAGCCATCAGGGCCTGCATTACATAGTAGTTGGAAAGAACTGCTGTGGTAGCCGGTTTCCAGAGAACTACGTTACCTGCGATCGCCGGAGCGGTCGGAAGGTTAGCACCGATGGATGTGAAGTTGAATGGGGAAATCGCGGTTACGAAACCTTCCAGTGGACGGTACTCGATGCGGTTCCAAACATTCGGTGTGTTGTTCGGCTGTCTGTCATAAATCTGCTGTAAGTAGTATACGTTGAAACGAAGGAAATCAATCAGCTCGCAGGTATCAATCTCAGCCTGATATGCGGTCTTGCTCTGTCCTAACATGGTAGCTGCATTTACTTTATCTCTCATCGGACCAGCAATTAAATCAGCTGCTTTTAAAAAGATAGATACGCGGTGTTCCATCGGCATCTCGGTCCATGCTTTTCTAGCTGCCAGAGCCGCTGCGATTGCATCCTTTAACTCTTTCTCACCGCCGGAAGCTGCTTCTGCGATTACATGAGCATGGTCATGCGGCATAACTGCTTTGGTTTTTCTCTCTGTCCAAACTTCCTTACCACCGATGATCATCGGAACCTGAACAACCTGTGCGGACTGGCGCTCCAGTTCTTTCTTTAAGCTGGCTCTCTCCGGGCTTCCTGGAAGATATGCTTTTACCGGCTCATTTTTCGGCATCTCTACTTTGAAATATCCATTGCTCATTGTTCATCTCTCCTTTTTGACATTTTGTCTCATTCGTGATTATGATATGAAATTTTTTCTCACTTCGTTTTCGTAAAATCTAATTTTTTCTTTTTAATTTTCATATCAGTGAATTTCTATGGCTAAATATTAGCATGTTTTTCATTTTATGTCAATACTATTTCATATTTAAAAATGCATGTTTTCATTATATTTTTCTGTGCATATCGCATAATCTCTTTGCTTTTTCCTGTATTCTGTTTTGGATTGTAATTTTTATCGATCTTACTGTTCACGCATACGTGCCCAGTAACGGAATTTGCCGTGGCTTCGCATTTAAATACGGCAAATTCCTGCTGCCACCACGTTTTCTTACGGCACTTTCGCTTCCAAAAGTGCCCACCCGGGAACAGTAACTATCGATTCTTGTAATTCTGTATGTTTTTTTATGCTTTGTTTACGGGACATGGTTTTTGTGGTATACTGATCCCGCCTGAAACAACTCACAAAAGTGAGTTTATCCTGAAAATAATTCACTTATATGAAAAAGGAGTTTGATTATGCTTAAATTAGAACGTACCAGCGTCATGAATCTGGAAAATGCCATGCGCGGTGCCCGCAATCCGATGAACAGCTGGGGACGGATGGACAGCTTTTATGATGAGAATGGCAAATATAAACTGGGACCGAACGATCTCGACCTTGCGAAACGTCTCCGCAAAGCAGGCAGCGACCACCGCAAGTTTCTGCGCCAGGTATTTGTCTCAGTCGATGTGACCGCACCTCTCTACTGGTGGAAAGAATATGATACTTATAAAGTAGCGACCGTCGCCAATTCAACCAGCACGATGCACAAAATCGCCAGCAAACCGTTTTCGATGGACGATTTCAGCTGCGACCACATGACAGCCGGAACACGCGCATTTATGGAAACAGTTATCGCCAAGCTGGAGGAAATCCGCCTGCGTTATCTGGAGACAAAGAACAAGGATGACTGGTATGATATGATCCAGCTGCTGCCGAGCAGTTATAATCAGATGCGGACTTGTTCGTTTAATTATGAGACACTGATTAATATTTATTATGCCAGAAAGGATCATAAGCTGGCGGAGTGGCATACATTCTGTGACTGGATCAAGACCTTGCCGTATGGGGAAGAATTGATTATTGGGGAAGGAAAATAGATAATTAGTTTGATTTTCGTGAGAGGGACGGAGAAAAAGCCGCCCGGGCAAAAATGATCAGGTTTCGAGGACTGGGATTTTCTAGGCATCTTCGGTTTGATTAAAAACAGAAAGAAATCCTCACAAAGCAAGTTTGTTGCGGTTTCTTTCAACATCAAACCCGAATCTGCCAAGTAAATCCACAGTCTCGAAAATTCCATTTTTGCTCGGGCGGCTTTTTCTCCTGTTTATTGGATGATAACTTGGTAAAATTTAAGATCCTGGTGTCATCCAGCGCATGAATGCGGCTGGATGACGGCGTAGGATCTTTTTTCGTTCCGTATGATAAATTACTTTGTCCACCATCTACTTTCTTATCTAACTATATTCAAGAAAGTCCCCCATGTCTTTCTTCTAAATACTGAATGTGCGCTTAGAAGAAATGTTTAGTTATGGCAGAGAACTGGCATTCCCTTGTATACTTTCTCGTAGAGAAGTTTTGCTTTATCAACCGGCAGATTGATGCAGCCGTGGCTGCCGGAATACTGGTAGATGGTTCCGCCGAATTTACTTCTCCAGCTTGCGTCATGAAAACCGATGCCGCCGTTGAATGGCATCCAATAGTCTACGTGACTTTCATATTCATATGTGCCGTCTGCCCGTTTGGCGCCGCGCAGAACGCGGTCGGCCTGCTTGTAGGTCAGGCTGTAAATACCTTCCGGGGTTGTGTAGTTTTTGGATACGTTTCCGGTTACGCACGGAGCATCCCAAGTCAGGGCGCCGTTTTCATACATATATACATGCTGGGCGCCGAAATCAACTTCTGCGTAGGTATTGCCCCAGTCTGCGTCTGAATGGCTGGCTGCCTGCTGGGAGAACTGGACTTCACGTTCCTGATTGATACCTGTCTGCGCCATCAGAACCAGATTGTCTGTCTCTGCAGTCTGGTCAATCTTCCATCCATAAGGGCCTGTCAAGGCTACCTCTTTTCCGGAAGTGGTATGGAAAGTACGGGTAGTTCCAGCTGTGTCGTATTTCGCTGCCAGCGCCTTGATGTAGGCAGCTGCCTTATCGCGGTCTACAGTAATGCCATTCTCGCCGCCTGTATACCAGCTGACATATTCAGTACCGGACAGTGTCTCGGTTGCATCACCGATATGGAAGGTGATGGTCGCATTTTTAGCCTGGTTCATCTGGGCGCAGAGTGCTTTTAAGGATGCATCGCCGGAAGTCACCTGGATCGGTGTGTAACATCCCAATGCTTCCAGATCGATCTCTGTCATGCCGGAGGCGATCGCCGCATTGATCGCCGTCTGTACCTTTGCCTTATCCACAGATTCTCCCTTTACTTCCGGAACAATCGTGAAATCTTTTCCTTCTTCCCAGGCGGATATATGGGCATCTACCGTCGGCGCTACACTATCTGACATACAATTTAAGGAAGCAATGCGGTTTGCAAGCATCGTCTGATCGCAGGAAAGCGGCATCGCGATCGTCAGCGCTCCTGCTCCAGCTACCCCTGCTGCCTGCTGGTCAATCGCTGCCTGCAGCTCATTTGTAATCACTACTTTATAGCCGATCTCCGCTGCGGTGATCTCTTCTGTCTTGCCTCCACGTTCTTTAATCGTTAATTTATAAGAACCGTAATTCTGCTCCAGCTTTGCCTTCGCTTCCTCATTGCTCATTCCGCCGACTGCGACGCCATTTACACTTGTTCCATTTGCAAAACTGCCATCTGCCAGTACTGGCTGTGCAAACATCAGCACCAGTGCAGCTGCTGCACCAGTCATTTTAAGTATACTCATACTTTTATTTTTCATTTTTTCACAAACCTCTCTGCCGCGCCATATGGCTGCGGCCTGTATATATGGATTCTGAATCCTTATTATAGCAGAGTCGGAAAAAAAGTCCAGACCGATTCTAAAAAAGATCGTCAAAAGATCCGATTCGTAAGAATTTCTTAACGGTTCCTTTTTTCTTTCCTTTTTCTTTCATTTTTTCCATATTCATGATTGCAGTTTTTCCATTTTGCAGTATGATGGTATTCATTGCAAATGGGAAGTATAACTTTCAGAACGTCCTTAAAAATGTTTAAAATTTTCATGTTCCCAAAAGCGCCAAAAGGACCGCCGCATATGGCATGCCCTCTTCTAAGTAAACAAGATTTTTATTGTTATCTTGGTCTGCTTAAAAGGAAATATGCCAGTCTGCGGCAGTCCTTCTTTCTATTTCCGGTCAATTTCCGGATTGACATGCACCATAATGTGTTTTACCTTCGGAAATGTCTTTTCAATGCTGTTATGCACCACCTCGGCAATCTTGTGCGCCTCCCGCAGCGGCATGGAACCATCTACCTCAATCTCAATGTCCGCATAAATTTTATTGCCAAAGATCCGCGTCTGAAGCAGGTCAATCCGCGCCACATCTGGATTCTGAAGAACGCAGGCGCGCAGCTGTTCTTCAGTCTTCTCATCACAGGAATGATCGACCATTTTATCCATCGCATCTTTAAAAATCTCATACGCCGCTTTCACGATAAAGACGAAAATAACCAGGCTCGCGATCGGATCCATGACCGGAAATCCCATTCTCGCGCCCACGATTCCGACCAGCGCACCGATCGAGGAAAACGCATCGGAACGGTGATGCCATGCATCTGCCATCAGTGCGCTGGAATCAATCTTTTTCGCATAATATCGGGTGTACCAGTACATCGCTTCTTTACTGACAATGGATATAACAGCCGCTGCCAGCGCCAGCATTCCCGGAACCTGCAGGTGACTGTATTCTCCCTTGAGCACGTCCGTAAGCGCCTCCACGCCAATCCCCAGACCTGTCATAAAGAGAACCATCGAGAGGACAATCGCAGCCACACACTCCATCCGCTCATGTCCATACGGGTGCTCCTTGTCCGGCTGTTTGGACGACAGCTTAATTCCAATCACCACGATCATCGTGCTGAACACATCGGACGCCGAATGGATACTGTCACTGATCATCGCATTCGAATGTGCGAACACACCCGCTAACAGCTTCATAAACGACAAAAGGATGTTCACTACTATCGTTACAAAAGACACCTGATTTGCCACCTTCTGAAAATCGTTCTGTTTCATATTCGTTACCTCCAAAAAATATCTCATGGCACTAACGATAGGTGGGTGCTGCGGTTTAACCCGTAAAAAAGTATAAAAAAACACCCACGAACCAGTATGAGTAACTACTGTCCCGTGGATGAAACTAACTTCCACTGTCGCTTCTGCGACCCGACCCCATGATATTCACGGTCTGCTCAGTTTGTACTGTAGTTTGATATGCAGTGCAAAGAGTTTATGATGAATAATAGCACAAGTTTACTTAGTTGTCAATATCGGGAAACGCCCTTTCTTCCATAATTTATTTCTTCAATTCCTTAATCCCAGCCTCAAGCCCTGCCGCCGTCAGCGGAAACATCGGGATCTCATCTCGGATCAGGCTGATCGTGTACGCACCGTAGGCATATGCCCAGTTATTTTCCCGCATCGGGTTCAGCCAGATCGCCGACGGAAAACGCCGGTGCATCTCCTGCAGCCAGTAAATGCCCGTCCGTTCGTTGCTGTGGAAATAGTCGAGACTGCCGCCGCGGTACAGAAGTTCCGACGGCGCCATCGACGCATCCCCGACCAGAATTACCTTGTATTCCGGTTTCAGGTTGTGAAAGACCCACTCGGTCGAGATCTTATCCCGCCAGGAGCAGGACGGCGTCGTAAACAGCTGATCGTAGAAACAGTTGTGGAAATAATAAATCTTCAAATCCTTAAAATGGGACGACTGATTGACCGCCTGGAACAGCCGGTTGCACAGATCCGCATATGCCCACATCGACCCGCCGCTATCCATCAGAAGCAGGAGCTTCGTCTGGTTCTTTCTCGGGCGCTCCATGACGAGCTCCAGACGTCCGCCTTCGTCACAGGTCTTCTCGATCGTTTTCTCCACATTGAGTTCCGTTTTCGGTCCATCCTCACGGCAGGATAAAAGACGCAGCTTTTTGAGCGCCACCTGGAACTGCCGGATCTGGATGACCGCATCGTCGCGGAAATCGCGGTAATTCCGCTGTTCCGCCACCTGCAGCGCGCTCCGGTTTTTGCCCGGTCCGCCCACGCGGATGCCCTTCGGGCTGTAACCGGAATGTCCAAATGCCGACGTACCGCCGGTTCCAATCCACTTATTGCCGCCGTGGTGCTGCTCATGCTGCTCTTTCAGTCGTTCCGCCATCATTTTACGGATATCGTCCAGATCAAGTCCCGCAAACCGCGCATCGACCTCATCCTTATCATACGGCGTCTGCGCGTGCGCCTTGGCAAGCCAGTCTAAGACCTCCTTCGGAAGTTCCTCAAACGTCTGCACATTTTTAAAATATGCCAGAAATGCCTGGTCAAATTTGTCATATTCGGACTCTTTTTTGACCAGAACCGCCCTCGCCATATAGTAAAACTCCGTCAGGCTCGCGTCGTTCAGGTTCATTTCCAGCGCATCCATCAGGCTGTTCCACTCATTGAGGCTCGTCTTCATCCCGTAAGAACGGAGTAGATACAGAAAATCAGTAAACATATCGGTTATTCTCCACCAGCTTTAAATCCTCTGTCTTTTTTAAGAGTACCCCCGCAAACGGGATCTCCTTTTCCAGCTTCTCCACCGGCACGCCGCCGATCACAAGCGCCTGAATCCAGTCCAACACCTCGGAGGTACTCGGCTTCTTCTGCAGGCCGCGCAGATCGCGCACCCGGTAGAAGGCGTCCAGCACGCCGTCGATCAGCTTCTGGTCGAGATCCGGGTAATGTGCCTTGATGATCTTCTCCATCATCGGCTGCTCCGGGAATGCAATATAATGGAAGATACAGCGGCGCAGGAACGCATCCGGCAGCTCCTTCTCCGCATTGGAGGTAATAATCACAATCGGACGGTGCTTCGCTTTGACAGTCTTTCCCGTCTCCGGAATGTAAAATTCCATCTTGTCAAGTTCCCAGAGCAGGTCGTTCGGGAATTCCAAATCCGCTTTATCGATCTCATCGATCAAAAGAACCGTCTGCTTTTCCTTCTCAAATGCCTCTCCCATCTTTCCGAGGCGGATATATCTGGCAATATCATCAACGCCATCCGCACCAAACTGGCTGTCGTAAAGACGCTGTACCGTATCGTACACGTAAAGACCGTCTTGTGCGCGAGTCGTCGATTTAATATTCCAGATCAAAAGTTCCATATCGAGGGATCTGGCAATCGCCTCCGCGAGCATCGTCTTTCCAGTGCCCGGTTCTCCCTTGATTAAGAGCGGCTTTTTGAGCGCCGCCGCAATGTTAACGCTGCGGATCAGTTCATCCGAAGCGATGTATTCGTCACTGCCGTGAAATTGCTGCATGGTAAATTCTCCTTTTAGAAAGTTCTCCTTTTACATAACTGTAAACACTAACAAGGGCAGCATAACGATTCAGGATCCATGCTGACTGCGATCGGTTCGGATCCATCGTTCCTCTCGATCGTCATACATAATCCTGCCCGTTTGCCACCCTATTGATTTGCGATACCAGATTGCTCCGCACTATATGCTCCCGCAATCTTCAAAACCATTCGTAATTCGCTCATTTTTCTTTGAAAAAGGGCTACTTACTCATGTTTTTGGCGGGTCCCAAGGTCAAAAATTTTCCTGCAAGCAAGCTTGCGTCGAACTTCTGACCTTTTGACCCTGGTATCATCATAATATAGCAATATTCTAATAGTTTGTCAAATCGTATATATGTTAGGATTTCATTAGAAAAACACGATTGTTACTGCTCACTATTCTACTTTGCCACCCGGATATTCTTGCTGCCGCTAAATCCTTCCGGCGGCTCTGTCTCCGTGAGGATCGTCGCTTCTTCAAACACCCCGAACGTCACCGAACTTACCATGCCGAATTTCTGGCTGTCCGCCAGCACATAGCAGCGCTCTGTCTGGCGCATCGCCTCTTGCTTGACTAATGCCTCATTCGGATCCGGCGTCGTGAAACCGTGGCGCTTGCTGACGCCGTTGGTTCCAAAAAATCCCTTTGTAAAATGATAGCCCTGGATCGTCAGGATCGCCTGGCTTCCGATGACCGCCTCCGTCGTGCCCTTTAACTCACCACCAATCAGAATTACGCGGTTTCCGGCGGCTGCCAGCCGTTTGGCATGTGATACCGCATTCGTCACAAACGTGGCGCTGCGCGCCGGAAGATAGTCTAAGATATACCCGGTCGTCGTGCCCGCGTCCAGATAGACAAAATCATCCGGCTGGATAAGTCCCGCCGCAAACTGGGCGATTCTCCTTTTCTCCTCCTGCTGCAATTCCATCTTCTGTGCCACTGACGGTTCGGTTCCCGTAAATGTCCCGTCTGAGGACACCGCGCCGCCAAACACCTTGGTCAGGCGCCCCGCCTTGTCAAGCGCATTCAGATCCCGCCGGATCGTCGATTCCGAAACTCCCAGCACATCTTTAATCTCAGGAACTGTCACACTCCTCTTTTTATCCAGAAGTTCCAAAATCAGTTCGTATCTTTTTTCTGTCAGCATGACTCTTTTCCTTTCATCTTCTGCTGTGGTTGAACTTTTTTTAGCTCAATTTTTCACTTCTCTCTGTCTTAATATTCTTATCAACTGCAGCTGCTTTCGACAATGACCTTCCGAATCGGCAGCACACGCCCCGGCGATACGGAAAGCTCATCCACACCCATTTTCAGGAATTCTTTTGTCAAACTCAGATCCGCGCCCAATTCGCCGCAGATACCTGCCCAGATGCCCTCGGCGTGTGCATTTTCGACAACCATGCGGATCATCGCCAGCACCGCCGGATGGTGCGGATCGTAAAATGCATCCAGCTCCGGGTTCTGACGGTCAACTGCCAGCGTATACTGGGTCAGGTCGTTCGTTCCGATGCTGAAAAAGTCCACTTTTTTCGCCAGTTCCCGGCTTACCATGACTGCCGCCGGGGTTTCAATCATAATGCCCTGCTTCGGGTCGCCAAACTGGAGATTCTGTGCGGTCAGCTCCGTCTTGACCTCCTCGACAATCTTCGCGATCGCCTCGACCTCCCAGACACTTGTGATCATCGGATACATGATCTGGAGATTGCCATAGGCACTTGCCCGAAACAACGCGCGAAGCTGTGTCTTGAAAATCTCCGGTCTTGTCAGGCAGATACGGATCGCCCGGCAGCCCATCGCCGGATTTTCCTCTTTTTTCAGTTCAAAATAATCGCACTGCTTGTCCGCGCCGATGTCCAGCGTGCGGATAATGACCGGTTTGCCCGCCATCGTTTCCGCTACCTGTTTATATACCTGGAACTGCTCCTCCTCCGTCGGAAATGTTTCTTTTTCCAGATACAAAAATTCGCTGCGGAACAGTCCGATGCCCGCCGCATCGTTATGAATGACCGACGCCAGATCCTTGCTGTTGCCAATGTTCGCATACAGGCGGATCTTCTTGCCATCCAGAGTGACTGTTTCGCGCCCTTTCAGTGTTTGCAGCAGTTCTTTCTTCTCCTGTTCCTCCCTCTGCCGGCGGCGCATTGTTTCCAATGTCTCCTCATCCGGTTCCACATACAGGACTCCGTTAGTACCATCCACAACCGCAAATTTCCCATCTACCGTCTCATCGAGCGCCACGTCCGTTCCGATCAGCGCCGGAATGCTCATCGTACGCGCCAGGATCGCCGTGTGGGAATTGACGGAACCGTGTACCGTCACAAAGGATAGCACCTTGTCCTTTTCAAGCTGTACCGTCTCCGATGGCGCTAAATCATCTGCCAGAATAATCACCGGCTCGTCCGTATGGATGCCCTGACCTGCGCCTCCGGACAGAACGCGCACAATCCGCTCCGAAATATCTTTGACATCCGCCGCGCGCCCACGCATATATTCGTCCTCCATCGCCGCAAACATCTGGGCGAAATTGTCACCGGTCACCGCAACCGCATACTCGGCATTGACCTTCTGCGTATCGATGATATTCTGAACCGCGTCCAGATAGTCCTCGTCCTCCAGCATGATCTGGTGAATCTCAAAAATCGCCGCATTCGCCTCGCCAACTTCTTTTACCGCCTTTTCATATAACTCGCCGAGCTGGCGGATGGACTCCTGAACTGCCGCATTAAACCGCGCTTTTTCCTGCTCTGCATTCTCTATTTTTGTCCGTTTTACGGTCTGCTCGCCTTTCTGATACACACATATTTTTCCAACTGCGACACCGCCAAATACACTTTTTCCGCGATACGTCTGCATGATCATTCCCCTTTCCATTGATCCATTATCGAAAAATGCCGCCATGTAATAATCCCTTACATCGCGGCATCTTTATTAAACTACATATTTTCCTTCATAAACTGGCTGACTGCCTCATAAGCTGCTTCTTCGTCCTCGCCCTCAAAGGTCAGGGTTACTTCCTGTCCGTTCTTTACCGCCAGTCCCATGATACCGAAAATCTTTTTGCAGTCGCCGCTCTTTCCATCTTTCGCCAGCTTGATCGTACTCGTAAACTGTTTTGCCGCCTTTACCAGTTCACCTGCCGGGCGTGCATGGATTCCTTCCGGGTCTGTAATGGTATATTTAAACTCTTTCATGATGATGTTCTCCTTCTCATTATAACCTATTTTGATTGATTTGACCAAAAAATTTCTAATAAAGATTCACATTCCGTCAAAAAAAATTATTTATCTATTCTTCTACATTCTTCTTGAGAACTCCTAAGAGTACCGTCGAGATCGCCATGCCAACCACCAGTGCCAGCAGATAGAACAGCGGATTTCCCATGACTGGGAATACGAAGATTCCGCCATGCGGCGCCATCAGCGTACAGTTAAATAACATGCTCATCGCTCCCGCAACACCCGAACCGACGATGCAGGCTGGAAGCACGTGTACCGGATCGGACGCTGCAAATGGAATCGCGCCCTCCGTGATGAATGCCAGACCCATGATGAAGTTGGTCGGTCCTGCCTCGCGCTCTTCCTTTGTAAATTTCTTCTTAAACAGCATGGTTGCCAGCGCAATCGCACACGGCGGTGTCATACCGCCAATCATAACAGCTGCCATCACATCGTAGTTGCCGGAGGCGATTGCCGCCGTACCAAATACATATGCCGCCTTGTTGAATGGACCGCCCATGTCGATCGCCATCATCGCCGCCAGCACAAAACCAAGAATCAACTTACTCGAACCACCCATGCTGCTCAGACCATTGTTTAACGCCATATTGATCGCGCCCATGACCGGCTCTACGACGAAGCTCATAACCAGTCCGATGAGCAGGACGCCCACAACCGGGTAAATCAGGACCGGAGCAATCTTTTCCAGTGCCTCTGGAAGATTCTCGCACGCTTTCCGAAGCGCCAGAATCAGATATCCGGCAATAAAACCTGCCGCCAGGGCGCCAAGGAAACCTGATTTTCCCTGAGAAGCAATCATGCCGCCGACAAAACCGACTGCCAGCGCCGGGCGGTCTCCGATCGCCATCGCGATGAAACCAGCCAGAATCGGGAGCATAAAGCCAAATGCCACACCGCCGACATTTTTAAACCATGCCGCCAGCGGGGTAATCGTACCAAAGTTTACACGCTGGTCGAGCGGAAGTGCATTCATATCCACACTGAAACCATCAATCAGAAACGCAATCGCAATCAGGATGCCGCCGCCGACTACAAATGGGAGCATGTGGGAGACACCATTCATCAGCTGTGTGTAAATCTGGTGTCCGACACTGCCCGATTTGCCGCCAGAGGCTGCCTTTGCCGGGCTGCTGTTTCCAGATGATGCTGCGTGGTAAACCGGTACCTCCCCGGACGCCGCGCGCTCCAAAAGCTCCGGTGCCTTGCTGATACCGTCCGAAACCTGACATTCGATCACTCGTTTTCCGTCAAACCGATCCATCGGCACCTGTGCGTCCGCTGCCACGATGATGCAGTCCGCCGCCTCGATCTCCTGTGCCGTCAGCACATTTTTTGCTCCGGCTGAACCGCGCGTCTCAACTTTGATCTTCCATCCCTTCGCGCGTGCCGCTTTTTCCAGGCCTTCGGCAGCCATGTAGGTGTGCGCGATACCGGTCGGACAGGAAGTAACCGCTAAGATCTTCGGTCCGGCTGTCTGTTCCGTCTCTGCACCCGCTTTTTGCGCCTGAATCTCCTGACCACCTGCTTGTGCGGCATTCTCTCCATTTGTATCTGCCGCTTCTTCGCCGGAATCAGCCGCCAGTCTCTCATCGATGCCTGCCTGTTCTGCATCTGCCTTATCAATAATGGAAAGAAAGTCTTCCACCGAAGAGGCATTTCGCAGGGAATCTGAGAAATGCTCGTCCATCATGAGAACGGAAAGCTTGCTCAACACATCCAGATGTACGTTATCTTTTGTATTTGGCGCTGCAATCAGAAACAGCAGAGTGACCGGTTCGCCGTCCAGGGAGTCGAAATCCACGCCATTTTTGATGACCATCGCCGCCAGCCCCGGCTTTTTGACCGCATCACATTTTCCATGAGGAATTGCAATCCCCTCGCCGATACCGGTCGTGCTCTCTTCTTCTCTCGCATAAACCTGCTTGCGGAATGCCTCGACATCCGACAGCTTTCCGCTCGCCGCCATCAGCTCTACCGCCTTGTCCAGTGTCTCCGATTTGCTGGTGGGTGCCGCATCCAGCGATATACTTCTCGGATCCAGTAAATCAGTAATCTTCATATCTGTTGCCTCCCTATTTATGCCCGAATGTCAGGTATGCATTGCATATCCGGCAGTACATTCTGCCAGCTTCAAAAATGTCTGCATACAACCTCATCCGATTTTTGTGATTTTACAGGTCTCATACACTTTCTTTATCTCATCCTTCGTCGCCAGCTGCTCCGAAAAGGCGCTCGCGCTTCCAGCTGCCAGTCCCATGCGGAAGGCGTGTTCATAATCTCCGCTCTCCCCGTATCCGGCCAGGAAACCGGCTACCATCGAATCTCCGGCTCCGACACCATTTTTCAAGGTTCCCTTCGGTGCTTCCGCCGCATAGACGCTTCCATCCTCCGCCAGAAGAACCGCGCCCTTGCCTGCCATCGAAACCAGCACGTTGACCGCACCTTTTTCCTGCAGCTTCTTCGCATACGGAACAACTTCCTCCCGCTCCGAGAGCTTCATGCCGAAAATGTCTCCCAGTTCATGATTGTTCGGTTTGATTAAAAATGGATGGTGTCCCAGCACATTGAGCAGCAGATCCTTGGTCGCGTCCACAACAATCCGGACGTCCCTGCCATCCAGGCGCTCCATAATCTTCTGATAAATATCATCCGGCATCGACGCTGGAATACTTCCAGCCAGCACCAACGTATCATCCGCCCCCAGCCGGTCAAGCTGGGTCATCAGCGCATCCACCGCTTCCCGCGGAATCCTCGGTCCCCGACCGTTGATCTCAGTCCCGTCGATGGATTTCAGCTTCAGGTTGATGCGGGAGACTCCCTCATCCAGGGAAATAAACTCGGCTTTCACGCCCAGCTGCTCCACTTCCTTCCGAACCTCCTCGCCGACAAACCCGGCAGTAAAGCCAAACGCCGTATTGGCAATTCCAAGGTTTTGAAGGACCATCGAAACATTGATTCCCTTTCCGCCCGGAAGCAAAAGCTCCGAATCTGTCCGGTTGGTCAGTCCGAGCTTAAAATCGCTCACTGACACAATATAATCTAACGATGGATTAAAGGTTACCGTATAAATCATAAGCCTTCATTCCTTTCTTATCTTGATTGATTCTGACTGTATTATAAAATCATTTTCATTCAAAATCAATCAAACTTATTCACAAACATGCTACCTCTTTTTGGGTTATATTGCACAATTTTGATTTTTTATGATTGTTTTTGATTGATTGTTTCGTGTGAATTCCGGCGAAACGATTGCTGTCACTGATGGAATAGTGTTTCCAAAAACATCATTTTTACTCAGTTTCATCTCCTCTTCTAATCGTAAAATCCCCCTTTGTTGACAAGGATTTCCCCATTTGCTATAGTAAATGAAGAATTTTGTAATATCTTTGTAATATTTCCAAGATGTTTTTATATCAGAAAGGATATACAATATGAACGATTCCCCTTTGAAACCTGCTTCTTCCAGGCGCAAAAAAATGGATAAAACAATGATGGCGATCTATTTCCTGATCCTTTTTATTGTGGCCGGGGCGGCTCTGCTGGTATTTCTATGCCTCTCTAAACCTTCTGATAAGAAGAACAAAGCAGGCTCTGATCCTTCCATTGCTTCTTCCAGCACCTTAAAAAACAGTCATCAGACCGGCACCGATACTAAAAGTACGGCGAAAGCCAAAATCAAAGAAGAAAAGCCGGTCGATCCGTATGAAAATCTCGCGGTCGCCAATGTGGATGATGCGCTGAACCTGAGAGAAAAACCAGATACAGATGCCAAGGTACTCGGCACCTGCTTCCGCGGAGGCGGCGGTACCATTTTAAAACGCAAAAATGGCTGGACAAAAATCCGCTCCGGTGGGCTGGAGGGATGGCTCAAGGACGATTATCTTGTATTTGGCGATGATATCAAGCCGCTCGCCAAAGAGCTCGGTCTCTATATCGCTACCGTCAGCACACAGACACTCCATGTACGTGAGGAAGCCAGCACGGATTCTGCCATCGTCGGTCTGGCTGCCGCGGAAGACTACTATCCTGTACTGAGTCAGGAAACTGGATGGGTCAAAATCCAGCTTTCCGTTGACACCTCCGGTTACGTTTCTTCTGATTATGTCACAATCAGCGTCAAGCCAGGACGCGCAATCAGCATTGAGGCTGAGATGGCAGCGCTGGAGGCGGCACGGCAGGCTGCTGAAGAAGCTGAGCAGGCATCCAGAGCCGCCGAGGAAGCCCAGATTGCAGCCGCAAAATCGCAGGCAGAAGCAAACGCGGCTAAAGGTTCCTCCCAGACTTCGGGAAAATCTGGAAATTCTGGAAGCTCTTCGAAAAAGAGCACGGCTGCACCAGCCGCTAAATCGTCCTACGTGGTCTCCGCCTCCGAGAGCGACGTTTATCTGCTCTCCGCCTGCCTCACGATGGAAGCCAACGGAGGATCCTATGAAAGCTATCTGGCAGTCGGAAGTCTGATCGTCAACCGCGTCAAATCTGGCAAATGGGGCAAATCCATCTCCAGCGTCATCTACGCGGACGGACAGTTCCCAGGCGCGACCTCCGGCCTGCTTGACAAATATCTCGATAGAGGACCGTCCTCTACTGCCACCAAGGCGGCAAAGGCAGCGCTCGCCGGGGAGAATCAGATAGGCGACTACCTTTATTTTACCTCGACCAAATCAGCAAACTACGACAGCTACTCCAGCTATCAGGTGGTTGGTGGGAATTGTTTCTATAAAAAATAAAAGGCTAAAAAAGGCGGATTTAAACGCATTACATTAAACCTCATATACATTCCCATCGCCTTGTGATATGATAATCATATCAGCCAAACATACAGGCAGAGGACACCTACTGTCCATACCTTATTGATAGGTACTCTCGGAGTCTTTCCTGCAAATCATCTCACAACATTAAGCACAGAAAGCTTCCGGGAGTCCATTAATTGCAAATGGAGGAAATTATGAGAAAATCAATTTATACCTTGATGGTTTCCACTCTCATCGCAGCCGCCAGCATGACCGCCTGCTCCAGCCAGCCGTCTGAAACAACCACGGCTGAAACAACTGCCGCTGAATCCACACAGGAAAACGATACATCAGCAGAAAGCAGCGATGCCAGCGAAACAACTACTGCCGGAGAAAAAGAAACCGCCCAGACAACGGATGCAGATTATGCAGAAGACGAGACTCTGAGCGAAAAAGAAATCACAGAACTTTACCGTGGTTTTGCCAGATCCCTTCAAAGCATCATCGCCAATAAAAATATGAACGATTTAGCCGAGCTGCTTGTCTATCCGTCCTACATCGGCATCGATGACGGGATTGTCGTAAATAACAGAACTGAATTTATGGCTCTCGACGCAGACAAGGTATTTACCGACGCGCTGATTGAGGCAGTCAAGACAGCCGATGTTTCTTCCACCGAACTGACCAAGGCAGGTTTCATCGTAGGCAATCCATCCGGTAAACCGGCAGTTACCTTTGGTCTGGACAAAGAGGGATCTATCGGTATCACAGGTATTAACTACTAATCAGATATAAAATAGTGAAAAAGAGCGCCGCAACACTCACAAACCGGCTTTCCATTTCTGGTAAAACCGCTCCATGAGTGCCGTAGCGCTCTTTTCTACGTTACAGCCAGACAACTGCATCCATCAATCCGGCTGACTGCTTCTTCTACATTATCCTTCAATCGCAATATATTTTTTCTGCTCGACTTCCGGTTTTGCTTCTTTCTTCGGAACAAAAATCTTCAAAATACCATGCTTAAATTCCGCCTTGATATCTTCCTCTGTTATATCATCACCGACATAGAAGCTTCTCGCACAGGAACCTGCATAACGCTCTCTGCGGATGTAACGACCGGACTTTTTCTCCTTCTCGTCCTCATCCAGTCCCTTCGCAGCCTGAATCGTCAGATTACCATCTTCCAGGGAAATCGAAATCTCTTCTTTCTTAAATCCCGGCAGATCCATCTCCAGCTCATAGCCATCTTCCATTTCCTTGATATCGGTCTTCATCAGGTTCTGTCCATGGCGTCCATACAGCTTTTTCTCTATCTTCTGTCCGGCGTTATCATCATAAAACGGAAAATCATTAAAGAAATCATCAAACAAATTTTCTCCAAAAATACTCGGCATTAACATAAGTCATCTCTCCTTTTCTAACTTCATTTCATTATGTTTATTTACCAACATTTTCGGAACCGGGACGGTCTGGGAACTTTTCTTTTCTTCCTCTTCCTTCGTTCTGGCTATGTTATAGCACTTCTTATTAGCACTGTCAAGAGTCGAGTGCTATTTTTTTTGTGAAGAATTTGTGAACGCTACGAGCCATGCACATTTACGTGAAAGAGACATCTTTCAAGCTTGCTTGATAAAGATGGCTCTTTCATGGAAATGTATAGGGCGACAGCCCTACAGCGAGGGAAGTCTTTCCCGAGCTGTGCATGGCGTATGCCACTACTTCACAGGGATTTTTCACTTACTTTCGCACTCAATTTTCTTGGTTTGACCACATTTTTACGACAAATTCTTGGAAAAATATATTCGTCTGATTTTCTTACCACATTTTACGACAACAACTTATGGTTTATACCACAGCAGGTACGGTTTCTGGCAGGTTCATTTTAGACATCTCATTCTCCACATGAGACTTATCTGAAATATGATTATAGACATTCATTGTGATCTGTGCATCTGAATGGCCCATCACATACTGCATAACTTTGGGATTGACATTGTTCTCACCCAATCTGGTACATCCCGTATGACGAAGGGTATGCGATGAAATAGGAGGCATCAACTCCGGCTCTCGCTTCTCTTCTTCTGCCAATTTGCTTTCTTTTTTATTATAGGCATTAACAATATTTTTCAGAAAGCTGTTCACTCCCGCTGGCATAATCGGACGTCCATGCTTTGTATTAAAGATGAATCCACTGCGTCCACCTATCTCAACATTACTCTGTAAACCAAACATCAGGTTCAGTTCTCTCTGCTTACGGAACGCATCATATACCATCTGTGTCATAGGAATATTTCTGATTCCTGCATCCGTTTTAGTTTCTGAATCATGGAAACAATATCCGTCATCACCTTCATAATACACAAGCTGTCCACCTACATGGATCTCCCGGTTCTTCATGTCCACATCTGACCAGGTTAAGCCGATTGTTTCACTCACTCTCAGGCAAGCCCCAAACATAACCTGCATCATTGGAAGATGAGGCTTATACACATTACTCTGTTCAACAAACTTCAAAAGTTTTTCCTGCTGTTCCAGTGTCAATGCTTCTTTCTCCTTTGCCGGAGCCCCATAATCTCCAAGTGTTCCTGTTACTGGATTCTTGCGGATAATCCCATCTTCCACTGCCAGTTCAAAACTGGGATTCAATAAGCCATAAAGACCTTTGATCGTACTGTGTGCCAGTCCTTCATCTGACAATGCAGAAAAGAACGTCCTTACGTGAGATGTCTTAAAATCCACAACACGTAGCAAAACTTAAATTCACTGCATTTTTCCTCTTTGGCAAAAGGAAAAGCACTGTAAAACTCATAATCCAACGGTTTTCAGTGCTTTTTTCATATTACATTATTGAATATCCCTCATTCTGCCTATATAAGTGAAACTTAGCGAAACTTAAATTAAATCTCTTTCAGACAATTCAATTTGGATATTCACCGACTGTGGATTATTTCTCAGTGCACCAGTTTCCAACTTACCGCCTGATGCCTTGCATCCACAAATCTCTTATAAATACCTTCCTGTTTCATTAATTGCTCATGTGTTCCCTGCTGTGCAATTCTTCCTTTTTCAACAACCACAATCTGGTCTGCATGTCTGACTGTTTTTAATCTGTGGGCAATCATAATAATCGTTTTTTCCTTTGTAAGTGCATCTACTGCATCCATCAGCTCCTTTTCATTCTCCGGATCAACATTTGCCGTTGCTTCATCCAATATGACGATTGGCGCATCCTTCATAATCGCTCTGGCTATCGAAATACGCTGCTTCTCACCACCGGAAAGTGTGGCTCCTCCTTCTCCGATCACTGTGTCATATCCATTCGGAAGTTTGCTGATGAAATCATGACAACATGCTTTCTTCGCCGCTTCCACCACTTCCTCATGACTTGCATCCTGGCGTCCGAATTTAATATTATTCTCAATGGTGTCTGCAAACAAATACACCGACTGAAACACAAATGAGAAATTACTCATCAGACTGTTCATGCTGTAGTCTTTTACATTCACACCTCCAAGTGTCACTTCCCCGGAATCCACATCCCAGAACCTGGCAATCAGATTGCAAAGTGTTGATTTTCCTCCACCAGATGGTCCAACGATTGCTGTCGTCGTTTTCTGCGGAATAGAGAGCGATATATCATCAATGATCTTCCGTTTGTCATAAGAAAACGAAACATTAGAAAGTCTGATATCGTAATTTTCCGGCTGTATTTCTTTACCGTCGATATCCATGGTATCCAGCTCCAATATTGCATTTGCTTTATCTACACATACGCTTACCACATGTAAAAGAGATGAATAATTTCCTGCACATTCCAGACTGGCATAAAGCATAAATGCTGAAATTGTCATACCGATCGCATAGACCGCACTCATAGTTCCATTAATATAAAAATATGCACTGCAAGCCACGATCACAGCACCTGTAATTTTGGTTATCACACTTTGCAGAAAATGATAGGGCACAAACAGCATTTCCATCTTTGTATTGATCTTTTCACATGCTTCATTTGCATCATTTAATCTTTTCGCCTGTTTCCCAAGCAAGTTATATGATTTAACTTCTGATATTCCCTGCAGATACTCCATGATCTGGTTTACAAGCTCCATATCGCATACCACTTTTTGCTCTGAATCTTTTTTACCCGCATTCTGCATCACAGAATTGACCCCAAAGAAAATAAGTACTCCTGCTGCAGCTATCAGTCCAATTCTCCAGTCAAAAATAAACAGCATAAGAATGATCATTGATGTTTCCAGAATTCCCTGCATTGTCAGCATAACCACTCTCGCAGCCACATCGCCAAGTATTTCCATTGTATTGGTTGTAATGGAAGAAATTTCCCCGATACTATTGGAATTGAAATACCCCATCGGCAGATATCGCAGATGTTCTGCAATCTTGATTCTCATAAAAGCACTTGCATTATATCCTCCCTCTGTCTGAAGCACTGTAGAGTATCTCTTGCAGATTACGTCGACTACAATTGCAAGAACCATAATCGCAACGGAGCCTCCAATATATTTTCCTGTCGGTTTCCCACTCAGCAGACCAATCAGTATGTACATAATAGCCGGAATCTTCATTGCTGAGGCAAGAGCCTCTATGAGTCCGATCACTATCGACAGTTTAAATTTATTGCCATTTTCCCTGCCTGAAAAACGAAAGAATTTTGCCAGAATCCCAAACATATCATTCTCCCTCCTTCACCGTATCTTTTACAGAAATATGGGCATTCCACATTTCCTTATAAAGCGGGCATGACACCAGAAGTTCCTCATGTGTGCCATGTGCTGTTACATTTCCATCATTTACAACAAAGATCTGGTCACTGTCCTTAACAGTAGAAAGTCTGTGTGCTATTACGATCAGGGGCTTCCCTGCTACCAGTTTTGCGATAGAATTCTGCAGAATTGCCTCATTTTCCGGATCTGTGTAGGCAGTTGCCTCATCAAGGATCACGATCGGAGCATCCTTTAACATTGCTCTTGCAATGGAGATACGCTGCCTCTCACCACCTGACAGATGTCCTCCTGCACCTCCTACAACCGTATCAAATCCATTCTCCAACTGCATGATAAATTCATAGCATCCACTTTTCTTTGTCACCTCGATGATCTGTTCATCTGTAGCATCCGGATTTCCCTGTCTGATATTTTCACGGACTGTTTCATTAAACAGATAATTGTCCTGTGCAACATATGCAATTTTCCGATTAAAATCTGCAAATGCCAGTTCTTTGACATCAACTCCACCGATTTTGATGCTTCCGGAATCCACATCCCACAGGGACGCAATCAGCTTTGCGATGGTCGACTTGCCGCTTCCGGAAGGTCCTACGATTGCATTTACCGTTCCTGCTTTCAGCTCCATAGTTACTCCGTGCAGGATTTCTTTGTCGTGATAACCAAATCTGACATCTTCAAGAGTAACGGAGTTATCTTTTGGAACACTTTTACTTTTCTCTGGACGTTCAAGCTCCGGCTGTTCCAGAATTCCTGCCACTTCACCAACAATCACTCCGATCTTGCCAAGATCATCTGTATAGGAACCCACTGTGATCAACGGTCCAACGATTCCAAGTGATAAAATAATGCAGATGACAAAATCTGAAATCGCAAGTGTTCCATTGGCTACATAATGTGCCCCAAACGGCAACACCGTAAGAAGCGTATAAGGTGTGACCACCATCATCAGTCCATGAAAGATCGAGCACCGTTTCATCCAGGAAATAAAGGAATCTGCATAAGCCATAGCCGCCTTTGTAAATTTTGCATAAGAACTTTCTGTCTTTCCAAATGCCTTGATCACTTCGATTCCGTCAATATATTCCACTGCCGCATCATTCAGATCTTTTGTTGTCTGAACCGTTCTCTCGAAGCTTGGTTTATAATCCAGCATCATTCCAAAATAGGAAAGAAATCCCACTATAACCGGCACCAATGACCAGAGTGCCAGTCTCCAGTCTGTCAGGAAGAAATAAATCAAAATCACAATCGGTGCCAGCAGATTGGACGTGAATTCCGGGACAATATGCGCCAGTGTTGTCTCGATACTGTCGATTCTTTCCACCATAATATTTTTAAATGTACCGGAAGGTGTGCCTTTCACATAGCCAAGAGGTACCCGCGCCAGCTTGTCACAGCAGGATTTTCTTATATTTGCAAGTACTGCAAACGTTGCTTTATGTGACAATGCTGTCGAAAGTGAATGAAGCAGTTCTGCAATGATAAACGATAATGCAATCAAAACCGCTTTTGCAAGATATATTTCAAACTCCTTTTCACCATTTAAAAACAGCTTTACTACATCTGCAATAATAAAATACGGCAAAATCTTAAAAATCACATTTCCTATTGCAAGTAACACACTCCACACATAGGCAATTCTTTTTTGTCCGGCCCACGTCAGGATCCAGCTGACTGCCGACTTCTTTTTTTCTTTCACATCTTTTCACTCCTTACGTTCGTTTTATTGTTTCGTTTTATTATTTTACCTTCTGTTAGTTAGCACTAACCAACATATAATAAAATAGGTGGTCTACTGGCATCAACCACCTGATATTATTATCCTGTCTGAACTTTATTCAGAAATCCAGAACCTGCAACACACATAACCTATTCAGAATTCCTGCATCAGTTATACTGGAAATTCAATATTCCACAATCGTTCCCAGCCACCTGTATTAAATTCTTTCAGTTGATGTACATTTTTCTTTGCAGTCTCCCTGTCTATATCATGCTCAATGATCTGAAATACTGATGAAAAAAATCCCGTATAGATCATATGCATAAGGCTTTCCTCTACAATCGGTATTTTTACACCGTTCTCTTTCATCTTTTCCATATAATTCAGGCTGGACTTCATTTCCCGCTCTACCATATTGTGTATGAATAATTCAAATTTTCCACTGTCTCCGCATTTCAACAATAATCTGAAATTATCATAATGATCATAGATATAATCAACCATCTGCTCCATCCCATCACTGGATGTATCCGACATATTCCTTGTCTGATCACTGGCAGAAAGCTTTTCAAACTCCTCAACGATCTGGTCATAAATCTGATAAATATGTTCCATATAAGGATCCGTCAGTGCATCAAAAAGTGCCTCTTTCGTCGGATAATATTTGTAAAATGCGCCAGTAGTAAGTCCTGCATCTTTTACAATATTTCTTAAAGATGCTCCTGTCAAACCATCTTTCAGAAAATGTTTTCTGGCTGTATCTAATATGTTTTTCTGTGTATCTTCTGCTTTCGTCGACATTCTTTTCGTATCCTCTAAACTTCTTTTCAAAATATAACAGTGCTATATAACACTGTTATATTTTAACTCATTACAGGAATTTGTCAAGTCTTGGTGTTTCAATTTTTTATTTTCCTCGTGTATTCAGTTTCCACTCCGCAGATGCTTTCTGCAGTTTTACAAGTCTGTTCTATTCAGACAGATTTTCTGTTCCTCAGATCGTCGTTGCTCTGCTGAAGCGATTGATTCAGCTTCTGCGTTTCGGACAATTCGGTTGTCAGACACTGAATTCCTACGGTTGATTTCCGAACTTCTTCTCGCAATCTCTGCCTGTCGGACAAGATCGTCTGTTTCTCTTCTTCCAGCATCTGTATCTGCTTTTTCTGTGTCCGCATGAACTCTTTCGCTCTCTCGAAACTCTGCATTAGAAGATCTTTTTCTACTTTGAGCTTGATCGGTGATTCCTCCGGCAGCTGCGATAGCTGTGTCAAGTTCTCTGTAATAATTTGTAAATTCTTCGGCTGCTCTGCTTTCTCTGATTTCAATATCTCTGGATTTTTTCCTATTTCTATCAAATTCATTCTCTAGTCCCTCCTTGCTGATATCCAGATGAAATGTTTTTGACAGATTGCTGTCTCTCACCTTCTTCCCATCCTGGTTCTGAAAAGTAATGTGCTTCCGTTTCTCTGTCCAATTTACATTCCATCCAAACTGTTTCATTTTTTCCTTAAACTTTTCTTTGCTGATACAATTTTCCAGTGCTTTTAACACTGCCATTGCACAATCCGCTACTAAGCTGTCTTTCACCTGCTGATGGAACAGGTTATATTTATCTTTGCTCCATGCAATGACTTCCCCTTTTTCAATCTGGCTTCTTATTCTTGAAATGGTGATTACTCATTACCGTAAAATTCTTAGTTCTCTCTACACGAAAAATCTGTGCCATTCTATCTCACTTCCTTTCCAGACAGAAAAAGACGCAAGCCACATTTCTATGACTCACGCCTTTCTCTGCACTTCATTATTAAATTGAAAATTTCTATTCTTCTTTCCTTTCTTCTGGTTTCTTCGATATTGCAGTTCGTTCATAAAGCATGGATTTTTTTCTTTCACGCAGTGTTCGCACTGACCAGTTTTCCTGCATACACATTGCAGCATAAAAATCTCTTTTTAACTCATCTTGTATTGGCAGAATCTCTACAAAATGCGACCAGGTCAATTGTTGCGACAATGTCGCAACTTTTTCGAAGTCAGGAAATTCCTGATAAAACTTAATCATTCTTGAAATTGATGTTTTATCAAATCCCGAACCATACTCCTGTTCCAGCCGTTTACTGACTTCTGCAACAACCTTTTTTCCATACTCAGGCTTATTATTTCCAGTTAACTCCACACTAAGTCTTTTTCCAATTCCCCAATTAAGAGAAATAATGGCATCATTCACAACTTTTTTTACATTAGTTTTCTTTTCCCTGATTAACGCATTTATTTCATCATAAATATTATCAATATTATCTGCTATTAATATCTCTTTTTTCATTATCGATCCCCTTCTATAACTTGAAATGCCAAATTGGCATTTCAAAACTGTCCCAACTGCTTACTGTTATATTACCCTATTTTTCTCATTCTGCCTACTGCTTTTTCATGGTCACATATAATAATGAGGTCGCATTCCACGACCTCATCACCTTCATTTAAACATAAATCAATTCCTTGAGAATAATTTCTTCCGCAATCGCTCTGTGCTGATTAACAGCTCTTACCCAGGTCATCTGATCTGCTTCTTTATCCGGCAGTGGTTCTTTTTCTTCTAACTGCTTCAGAATTACCTTTTCCCATTCTCTGGCTGCCTTGTCCACTTCCAGAAGATGCTCTCCAATGGTGTCCTGCAGAAGCATCACCTGATAAGTTGAATTTCGATGGTTTTTCAGATAATCTCTGCGAAGAAAACCATACTTGCCAAGTTGCTCCATCTGTTCACCGGATTTATAGGTGAGATTCGGGATTAGATATCCATTTACATTTGTATACGTTAATTTCATTTTATTAGCACTCTCCATTTCTCATCTTTTTTTGACCACAAATTTACGACATTTACGACAAATCTGACACTGCTTTACAATACCAGACAAAATGGCTGATGCCCCGGAAAGCCTGTAAAACAGGCACTTCTAGGATACACAAGACAGAACAAAAATCGACTTCCATTATCAATAGGTGAGTGCTAATTATTTGTGAATATTTTGTGAAATTATCAATCCTTTTTCTCTCTATTGATACTGCCACACTAAAGAGGATAGGAGAATTCTTGCAAAGTGTTGTTAAAAAAGTAAATCTCTAATATTATTCTTATACTATTTCATAATCAAAACCGTCGCCAGAATACAGACGAATCCAATCAACTCTGCCGGTGTAAAAACGGAATTCAGCCAGACCGCTGACAGGCACGCCGCCGTCAGCGGTTCCAGGCAGGCAAGCACCGAAGCGCGCACCGGTCCCGTCAAAGAAACTCCCTTTAAAAAAAGAGTATACGCAACCGCACTTCCCAGTATCACAAGCACACCCAGATAAAATGCGGCATGACCGTCCAGCTCCGCCGGAACTTCCCAGATGCGGACGGCTCCCGATAGAAACACGCCGCCGATAAACATTCCCATTCCGGTTGCAGGAATACTTCCCCACTGCTTCACCGGATTTTTTGAAAGCAGGAAATACGCAGCTGCGCCGACACCTCCCATGATTCCCCAGAAAAGTCCCTTCGCCGTCAGTTCCATGCCGTCCAGTCTTCCTCCCGTCGCGATCAGCCAGACTCCAAAGAATGCCAGACAGATACAGAAAAACGTCCGTTTCGTGGGCAATGTACGTTCTGCCGCGCATACAAAGACCGCCACGAAGATAATCGATAAATTCTGCAGCACCGTCGCCGTTCCCGAATTGGTCCATTTGATTGCATTTAAGTACGCATACTGGGACAGCACCAATCCCAGAAACGAAAACAGCACCATCTGAGCCATCGCTTTCTTATCCTGAACCAGTGCCCGCACCGGCAATTTTCCCTTCGCAGCGGCAGCAAGCAGAAGAATCGTCCCCGCCCCCAGCATTCTAAGCGCCGTCACCCACGCCGCATCGATCGGGTAGGATGAAAACAGTGCCTCCCCGCATGTTCCCGAAAATCCCCAGCTAGTCGCGCCGATCATGCAGCAGAGAGCGCCGAGGCGGGCAGACGAAGAAGGAACTTCTGTGGAATTTGATGCCTGTTTTTCTGTGGCATGATTCGACTCCTTGATGTTCATTTGATTCTTTCCATCTCTATTCCTTTTTAACATCTTTCATTTCTCCACTATTCTTTTATGAGTTTCGTTCTTTTTCATTGACTTTATCATTATATCGGTATTATCTTTATTTATATATAAAAATATCGGCTTGTTTTTTCATTATATTGAGGTTATTATGATTACAAACTATCTTTCCATAAATTCTGACCGGGAGGAAAACCTGATTCGTATTTTCCCGGATTTTCCGGTTTCGGTGTACCGAACCGACTTTTCCGATCCGTCTTATCAGCTTGTGAGCTGGCACTGGCATGAAGATTTCCAGTTCTGCCTGGTCAAGCGCGGCGAGGTCTGTTTTCAGACGCCTGGTTCCAGATTCCCGATTTCGTCCGGCTGCGGTATTTTTTTAAACCGGCGGCTCGTCCACAGCGCTTTGCCATTGACGACGGATTCCTCCTACTACTGCATCAATTTTTCCCCGGCGCTTCTGACTGCTGCCAGCGGGGCTGCTTTGTCGGATGCGATGGTTCTGCCCCTTTTGAATGAGGAAACCTTGTCTTTTTTCCAGTTTGACGCCCTCACCCCCGACGGCTCTCTGCTGGCGGACTCCATCTGCCGTATTTTACAGCTTTCAGAGAATCACACACCTGAAAGCTCGTTTCAGGTATATGGTATCCTGTTTTCCCTCTGGATCATCGCCTGGCGCTTTCTCCGTCAAGACGAATCCACGTTCAATAAACGCGGTGATACTTCTGCCGCCAACAGCCGCCTGAAAGAGATTTTTCACTACTTGCAGGCGCATTACTCGCAGAAAATCACCCTGCGCGAGATCTCTGACGCAGTCTGCCTCTGTCCGGAAGAATGTGAACGTTTTTTCAAACGGATGACTGGCATCACGATTTTCCAGTATCTCCTTGAATACCGGATCAAAAAAAGCCAGGAGCTTTTGAACAACTCCCGCCTATCTATCGCGGAAATTGCCCAAAGCTCCGGCTTTACAACACAAAGCTACTATTCTTCCTGTTTCAAACGCCTGACCGGATGTACACCGGGGGCGTATCGTAAGCGGAAAATTTCTCTTATAACTTTTCTTTAAGGAATTGCTTCTTCTTGAAACTTCCTTAACCGTGTTCTCATCCGATTCTTTCCATACACAGCACAAACGAGACACTTTGCATCCCTGTTTTATCAGGGATTGCAGTTCTTACATGGTTCATATCCCTCTGCAATCACTTCATTGCGCGTACCGGTAAATTCCTGCCGGTTTGCCGCCTTCATCTGGGTGACAGATGTGCAGCTTGGAAGATGAAATTTTTTCGAGTTGGTATTGAGAATGTAGGTCTGAACCGTCGCGCTGCTTCCAGAGGATCCAGCGCCGCCTCCCGACGAACCAGCTGCTCCCGATCCAGCCGATTGATTCTGGCTGCTGCCATTTCCAGCCGTTCCCTGTCCGGCTGTGCTTCCCGCACTTCCAGAACCGTCCGCCCAGCTTTCTCCTGTCGCATAATCGATCGCAATACCCGGCTGGACATTATAGACGTACACGCAGAACAGCACTCCCTCGCCCTGATCCTCGACGGATTCCGCCTCCATCAGGACGCCGGAGACAACCAGATTATTGCCCTCAAAAACCGGTGTCACGCGGTACATGACATGGTTTCCGGTTTCTTTCACGTAATCGGCTGTCAGATTTTCAAATGGCAGCATTCCCTGTACGTTCAGATAGCGGGTTCCGGTAATCAGGTTTTCGACATTGGCATTCTCCGCCGTAAGCTGGTAGCCGATCAGATGACAGCGGTTATAGAGATACTTTCCATCCACATTGTCATACTTCGCCGTATGCCAGCCCGTCGGCTTGACTTCCCCGATCGAGCCGCGCTTCTCCGTCGGCATCGTGTCCTGCGAGACCGAAGCATATGCCACGCCGCAGCGCCCCAGGCTGTCCAGATCACTGTAACTCTCAAATGATACATCCGTCAGGTCCGCATCGGTAAAATACGGCACATTTCCATTGACCGCCACATACGGCTGACCGGAATATGCCGGTACATCCGCCAGATTAAATGACGTTCCCGAAGCAGAAGATACACGGTTTCCACCATTTTCTGACGATGACACCGCCTGCGAATCTCCGTCCGCACTTTCCGCCTGATTTTCCTCCGCGCTGACACTTCCGTTTCCATTCAGACTTTCCTCTGGAATCTCCTGCGCGCACGCTGAAACAGACAGCATCGCCGCTGCAGCCAGCCCCAGAAGCCACATTTTCAATTTTCTCATATGAATTTCTGCCTTTCCGTTTAAGCCTATCCCTTTCAGAGCCATGTAGATTTGCGCGTTCTGGCGCCTGATTTTCAGGTGCAGAACCGGCTCTTTTTTATATTTGACTTGTTTTTTATGTTTTTCTTACTCTTTTATATTGTACTTACTTTTTATGTATATTTTTTACCTGCGCACATACCGCTCTTCTGTGATTTTCTCATGCGAGGAACCCGCATATTCCTGCGTTTCTGCCAGCTTCCAGCTGCCCAGATCCATCTTAAAATACATATCTGCCGGATAATCCCGGTTCCAATGACAAAGAATCACTTCTTCGATCCGGCTCTCATACGGAACAACATCCTTGTTCTCGACAAAACAGTACTCTCCCGGCCCCGCCTTTTCCAAAAACGCTTCATCTGCCTGAATCTGCCCGGATTGTTCCTGTTCTTTTGACATATTTCCATTCACCTGTAAAAACTGTTTCTGGCTGTATGCATTCATCCACAGTTTTTTCCCACCTGTCAGCTCTAGAATACGCTTTCTAAGCACGCGGTCCTGGCTCTGCCGTCTGTGATTGAACATCATGCCGTTCTGATTATCCACACATACAATTATCTTCATCTCTCTTTTTCTCCCTTTTTCTGTCTGCTGTACGCTTCATGTTTCCCAAGGAATCAAAGCAAGCGTCAGCTCCTCCATCCAAGTCCGCAGATTGGGACGTCTGACTGCCAGCGTATTGACAATCACCGATCGTACACGCACTGGCATCGTTTCTCCTTCTTTTACCAGCCTGCTCACATCGTTTATGACATAAAAATTGTCATTCTCATATCCCAGATACATCATCACATGTCCCGGAAAATATAGAAGTGTGCCCGGTTCTAATGCTCTTAAAATCTGCTCTTTTTCTGAGCAGCACCGCCCCGCCAGCTCTATTTTTCTAACTGGCATCTGCAGCTGACCGGTCGTATTGCGAGGCAGGATCCATCCAAAACAGCGGTACACTTCCCGGATATAGGAAGAACAATCCCGGCTTTCCAGCATCCCGCCCCAGCCGTAACGATCTCCCAGACACTTGAATGCCTGTTTAAGAATCCCACCGGTTGTCAGATTCAAATACCCCACTGATACATCCCGGCTCATCGGAATCAGTCCTTTTTGCCGGAAGAAACTGCCATCCGGGGCGCGGCATGGAAGCCAGACGATGTAATTATTCCAAGACAGTCTGTTCTGTACCCTCTGTTCTGCCTGTGCTTCTGTTGTCTCTATTAGCGCTCCTGTCCCTTTTATTCTGTTTGTTTCTATTGTTTCTTTTATCTCTGGAATTCCTTCTTCCACGCACAATTCCAACACCGTACCCATCCGAAGCCGGTATGCACTGGTTCCCGGATAGACCGCACTTGCTTCCAGCCAGACCATGTCCCCTGTCACTACTAACGGATGGATCGGAAATGCCGCCATCAGCCATTCCGCCCGGTTCCGACAGACTGCCACCGACTCTGCCGATATCCAGCCCTCGCTGCATTCATTCCGGACATACAGATAACTCTCCTCCTGCACCGAACCCAAAATCAAAAGCGGTTCCCCGACCATACAGAGACAAAGTGCTGCCTCATCCCACTCCGGATCGGATGGATCCTCCTCATCGGCTAAAAAAGTCTCCATCGGAAACTGTTTGATCAACCCCTGTGAAATCGCGATTCCATATTTGATATGAACATTTTTATCCACGGAATTTTGAGCATCACGCACAGTCCAATTTATCCCCTGTATCCCAAATGATAAGAAATTTCCACACCATTTATCATAAACAACTCTCTCTTCTTTGGCAAAGGCTTCATTTTTCAAATCATGCATTTCCGTTCCAGATGTCCGTAAAATCCGTGCATTCAAATTTTCAATTTCTTCCGGCGTCATTTTTACTGTTCCTGGCGCATTTCCTGTGTCAATCCAATGTTCTACCCGGCATTGTTCCTTCGAAACATCTGGTGCGAATGATAAAAAAGACGATCTCATATGAACTGTTCCAAAACAGCCTGCTTAATTTTCGTATCTTTTATATGATGCATCTTCCTTTTTTATACACAATAAGGAATCGGCAGCGCCTGCTGCCACCATCTGTCCCCCTCCCAAGTATAGAACATTTGTTCTGATTTGATTATATACAATTTTCTCCCAAATAGCAAGCCCCTATTGAAAGCAAATCCCCAGATTTAGTAATTCTTTGCATGAATCTCGAAGTAAGCCTGCGGATGTGCACATACCGGACAGACTTCCGGTGCTTTCTCGCCTACTACGATATGACCGCAGTTGCGGCATTCCCATACCTTCACTTCGCTCTTCTTAAATACTTCCTGCGTTTCCACATTGTGAAGCAGGGCACGGTAGCGCTCTTCATGGTGCTTTTCGATCTCCGCTACCATACGAAATTTCGCTGCCAGTTCCGAAAATCCTTCTTCCTCAGCAGTCTTGGCAAATCCATCGTACATATCTGTCCACTCATAATTCTCGCCGTCTGCAGCAGATGCCAAATTCTCTGCGGTATTTCCCAGACCGTTTAATTCCTTAAACCACATCTTTGCGTGTTCTTTCTCATTGTCTGCGGTCTTTAAAAAAAGGGCGGAAATCTGCTCAAATCCCTCTTTTTTTGCCTTGGATGCAAAATAGGTATATTTATTTCTTGCCTGTGATTCACCAGAAAAAGCCTCCCTCAGGTTCTTTTCCGTCTGGGTTCCTGCATATTTGTTAGCCATTGCATTGTCCTCCTTTTAATTGCATAAAAACAGCTTGTCTTTTCTTTCTATTATAGTACGATTGAATGTTTTTAATGTATTTTTTAAAAGCATTTTTTTCCAAAATCCAGACAATCATTATGGCTCTTTTCCTGTGCTGGAGCCTAAACGCTTCTGCTGTATTTGGCAGGCTTGTCACAAGAATCATACTTGCCACAAGCATCGCCGCTATTTTCTTTCTTCGTTTTATCATTGTCTGCCCCCGTTCTTTTTCCGGTGTTATCCTAATTATTATATGTTGTGTAAATCGTGTTTTTGGTGAAATTCATGCGTACCTTCCTTGGTCTCGTGAAAATCCGGTGTTTTTCTATCAGCACAAAAAAAGCAGCAGGATTCCTCCCGCTGCTTTAAAATCTATTTATTTTTTTGTGTGCTTATAAGAGTTTTCTACTTCCCATACCGAACAAACACCGAAATCATTATGGCTTACAATGTTGGAGCCGATGCCACCCTGTTCTCTATCCATTCCAGTAACATGATTATAAATCAGTTTTCCGTATGGGAAACTACTCATGCGCCAACTATGGCCGATGCCGATTTCCCAATCGTTATATTTACTTAGATCCACATGATTTGGATCCGGCACATTTACGCTGCTTGCGGTATACAGGCATTCTTCGCAGTGCGTTACTTCACGGCCATCAATTTCGAGCACACCCCGCTTATTTACATAATATCCATCCGGTGTCACGGTATCTGCAAGAAGATAGCCTTCATCATTCAGCGCAACCGCTTCTACGTCCGTATTGTCGTAGCCTAAATAATACCATCCGCCATGTGTATGGCTCCAACGTGGAGCGCCAACAGCATCTATCATGTAAATGTTGGTGACGCCATTGTTCCACTCCGGTTTTGAAGTGTCGATTTTTCCGAAATATTGTGTATCTGTTCTTCCACGATACAGGTAATCCAGAATTTCCTTCGATGATGGTCTATTGGTATTTGTTGTAGCTGCCGCAGCGCCTATGGTCTGTACGACACCATTTATGGTCCACTGACCATCGGCATTTACATCATATCCATCCGGGGTTTTCCCATTTGTCACGATGTATCCGTTCGGAGTGAAATAGTAGCACTCTGAAATTCCATCCTTGTTTCCATCAATCCACTGCCAGCCATCGTGATACCAGGTTGTTCCGGTGGCATTCGTTCCGTACCACCATCCTGTTTCATTCTTCTGCCATCCGATCGGGTTATCTGCAAACACCGGAACAACCATGATGAGTGATAATGTAAGCGCAGATAACGCGATTAACTTCTTTCGTAACTTCATCGATTTCTCCTTTTTACTGCTTCTTTACATTCTCATAGCCATTCTCAGTCTCTACGACCATTACACCAGGCGCCGAGAAATAAATATATGAATTGCTACTGATGGCGGTTTTATTCGAACTTATGCACTCAAACACGGTGTAGCCCATCTCATTCACACCTGCATAATGGTACGTATCCGTGACTCCGCCAAATCCCGGAAGCCACTCGGTATCTGTCAGCGTCTTGGTTGCCGGATCATACACGATCTTCATTGAAAACGAGTAAGTGCCAATATTGTATGCATAGGTTCCGCTATAGACATCAGTTGCCGGAGCCTGTGAATTTGCAACCGTGCCGTTTGACGTATTTGTCGTTACGGGTTCTGTGCTTACATTCTTCGTCTTTACGGCTCCTCCTTCCGTCCATGCCCCATCACCGTTTACTACGTATCCATCCGGGGTTGTGGCATTTGAAAGCATATAGCCGCTGCCATCAAAGTAATAGCATTCTGCAATGCCATCTTTATTGCCATCGATCCACTGCCACTGTGACTTTGGGTAAGTGCCATTATCCTCCTGCCACCACCAGCCTTTTGAATTCTGCTGCCACTGACCGGCGAGTGCAGTCGTTGCTGTGCCCATCATCATGGCTACAATCATTGCAGATGCGATTAGCTTCTTTCTTATCTTCATATTCATCTCTCCTTTTTTTGAGTATTTTGTTTTTCTTATAATCTTATTATCTCACAAGCGGATAATGGTTTAAAGGGCAATTTGTTTTTCAGATACGTATTTTTGAGAAAATTACAAAGTGATCGCACGATCATCACAAGCCTCAATATCTCACAGTTTTTCACTGATTGCACAGCACCGTTTCTTACAGAAGGTAATACCATACAGCCGGATGTCCTTCCGATCATCATTCAGAAGATATTCCTGATAACGGCGATCCCTGATCTGATCAATAGCCTTTTGACAAGTCATCTTCATATCGTCAAAGTTTTTTGTATATTTTAGTTCTGCGACGATTCCCGCATCTGGATCGTCCGTTTCTACGATGATATCCGCAAATCCTTCTCCGGCTTCAACGTTTGACTTTACAAGCCAGTCTGCGTTTCCAGTAAGGATCCCGACGAGAAGGTTATGATAAGAGCTTTCTTTTTCTTCTTTCCTTGCCTTTGTATCAAATACGCTGATGGAATTACTGAGTACGCGGTTTAAATACTGCTCGACACCTTCGGTATCTCCTTCTTCAAAAGCCTTCCAGAATGCTGTTAGACGCTCCGTGTTACTGAAGATCGACTTTTTAAACCACTCGTTAATCTGAAGACGAAAGACTTCTCGTACTTCCCGGTTTGGAATAATCAGCCGATAAGCTCCGTCTTCATTTCTTCCACTCTGCGTCAAATACCCGGTCGTAAAAAGAACGCTCCAGAGATTTTCGATGCTCTGATCGACCTCTTCATACGTGAGATCCAGGCGAAGCTCCTTTTCGATGGCTTCACCGTTGATCAGGCGCTCAATTTCATTCTTCGTCGTTTTATTTGCTTTATCGATAAAACGCTTTACGAGGTCATTTCCGCTTGTGTTGATCCAGTACGCTTCCGGCTTTGCCTCTTTGTCATCCTTCGCGCGGTCCACAAAATTTATTACATCCCATGGACAGTATACATCTGCATTTCCGAATCTGTATCCATCGTACCACTCCTTCACTTCTTCGAAGCGATCCTCCAGATGATAATCTAAAAGCAGTTTCCGCACTTCCGTATCTGTAAAACCGAACTGTTCGTCAAAACGCGTATCCGTGATCGACAGGATCTTGAAATTGTTGAGGCCCGTAAAGATACTTTCTTTCGAAACACGAAGGCAGCCGGTCAGCACTGCGAATGAAAGCGAATCGTTTGTTTTTAATGCTTCACCTAACAGTCCGCGAATAAAGTGAACCATTTCTTTGTAATATCCATGCTGAAATGCTTTATCCAGCGGGACATCGTACTCATCGATGAGAATGACTGTTTTTTTACCATAATGCTTATATAAAAGAGCCGACAGCATCTTTATAGAAGAAGATACAATGTCGGAATCTTCTTCCTGGACTGTCATATCTAAAAGTCGGCAATAATTCTTTTTATCTATATCCAGAAGTCGCTCGCTGTTTTTCAGATCATAAAATCTTTCAGCTTCCCGTTTGATCAGTTGAATACATTTACGTTTTGCTTCTGAAAAACTCAATCCCTCCACGTCCTTTAAAGAAAGAAAGATAACCGGATATTGCCCCTGATGCTGCTCGCACAGTTCCTTATTCTCAGAAACATACAGCCCATCAAACAGTGATGTATCCGTTCCAATCTCAAAAAAGCTCTTCAGCATACTCATGTTGAGGGTCTTTCCGAATCGGCGTGGGCGTGTGAAAAGATTCACTTCACCCCAATTTAAAAATAACTGTTCGATTAATTTTGTTTTGTCGATATAGTAAAAACCATTTCGACGTATCTTTTCGAATCCATCAATTCCAACCGGAAGTTTTAATTTTTTTTCCATAAAATCCTCCCGCTTTTACTTTTTTAGAACTTCTGTTTTCTTTTATTGTCTCACATTTTTTATAAAAAAGAAAGAGAAAGAAAAGAACATATGCAAAAACGCCGGATAAGAATCGTCGTCTTACCCGGCATTTTTCGTTATTTCTCTTCTTTGAATCTCTCGAAGCCCTTCTTGTCTTCCGATGTCACACCTCTCTTATAGAAGTATTGGCAGGTCTTACAGTTTTCCGCTCCGCGCCTCTTATATGGGCACTTTACTGTTTTCTCGTAAATGCAGCGGTTCCGTACCTTTCTCGTGATAAGGAAGGCAATGAGTCCCGCAAATACGAATCACATTTCTGTATTGACAATCGCTTCCGCTTCCCCTACGCCTCATCAATCGCATGCCCGATATCATGGCGCATATATTTGTTAGCGAAATCGATCCACTCGGTCGCCTTGTATGCGTTGGCGCGCGCCTCTTTCAGGTCTTTGCCCTTTGCAGTAACGCCCAGCACTCGACCGCCGTTTGTCACGATATCGCCGTCTGCATCGAACTTCGTGCCTGCATGGAATACATAGTAACCGTCCGTGTCTTTGAATTTCTCCAGACCGTGAATCTTGAAACCTTTTTCATATTTCACCGGATAACCATCCGACGCCAGAACAACACAGACTGCCGCATTGTCCTCAAATTCCAGCTGGATCTGATCCAGGGTTCCGTCGATACATGCCTCAAAGACTTCCACGATATCGTTCTTCATGCGCGGCAGGACAACCTGTGTCTCCGGATCGCCGAAACGAGCATTGTATTCCAGCACCTTCGGACCATCTTCGGTCAGCATCAGACCGAAAAAAATGATTCCCTTGAAGATACGTCCTTCCTTCTTCATCGCGTCAACCGACGGCTGATAGATGTACTTTTTGCAGAATTCATCTACTTCTTTTGTGTAGAACGGGCTTGGTGAGAAGGTTCCCATACCGCCTGTATTTAAGCCCCGATCGCCGTCCAGCGCCCGCTTGTGGTCCTGGGAGGAGGTCATAATGCGGATCGTATCGCCATCGACGAAGGAAAGGACAGAAACCTCGCGTCCTGTCATGAACTCCTCGATGACCATCTGATTGCCGGCAGAACCAAACTTCTTGTCCTCCATGATCTCCTTGACGCCTGCCTCTGCTTCCTCTAAAGTATTGCAGATCAGAACACCTTTTCCAAGTGCCAGACCATCTGCTTTCAAAACGATCGGCATCTTAGCGGTCTGTAAGTATTCCAGCGCCTTGTGCGGATCGGTAAAAGTCTCATAGGCTGCGGTCGGAATGTTGTATTTCTTCATCAGATCCTTGGAAAATGCCTTCGATCCTTCCAGAATCGCCGCATTTTTTCTCGGTCCAAATACACGCAGTCCCTGTGCCTCGAACACATCCACGATACCGCCGACCAGCGGATCGTCCATGCCAATCACGGTCAGATCAACCTCATGCTCTTTCGCAAATGCCGCCAGCTTATCAAATTCCATTGCACTGATCGGCACACACTCTGCATACTCTGCGATTCCTGCATTGCCCGGTGCACAATAAATTTTATCTACCTTCGGACTCTGAGCCACTTTCCATGCGATCGCATGCTCACGTCCGCCGCTGCCAACGATTAAAACTTTCATGTTCTTCTCCTTATATTCTTCCGTTTGCAATCGCATCGATCGCCTGCGGAAGCAGTACCCACTCTGCCTGTTCCATCACGCGCTGCTGCAGCGTCTTCGGCGTATCATCCGGCTGCACCTCTACAGCTTTCTGGAAGAGGATCGGACCGGTATCGGTTCCCTCATCCACATAGTGAACCGTCGCGCCCGTCACCTTGACGCCGCGCGCCAGTGCCGCCTCATGCACCTTCAGTCCATAATAGCCGACGCCACAGAAGGACGGAATCAGGGACGGGTGGATATTGATAATTTTATTTCTGTATGCCTCGATCATCGCCGCCGGAATCTTCACAAGAAATCCAGCCAGAACGATGAGATCCGGCTTACACGCCTTGACGGTCTCTAAAAGCGCCTCATCGAATGCATCTCGCGTCTCATACGCCTTCGGAGTCACAACAAACGCCGGGACACCGTGTTTTTTCGCGCGCTCAATCGCATAAACGCCCTCATTGTTGCTGATAACCGCTGCAACCTCTGCGTTCGTGATCTTGCCGTTATCAACCGCATCCAGGATTGCCTGCAGATTTGTACCGCCGCCAGACACCATTACAACGACTCTTAGCATAATGTTACTCCCTTTTCTCCCGCCTCAATGGAACCGATAATGTACGGTGTATCGCCCGCGGACTTCATTGCCTCCATCGCACGGTCTGCATCAGCCGCATCGACTGCTACGACCATGCCGATACCCATGTTGTAGGTATTGTACATCATATGCTCCTCGATATCGCCTTTCTTCGCCAGCATACCGAAGATCGGCGGAATCTGATAGCTGTCTTTCTTGATGACTGCGCGGACACCGTCTTTCAGCATACGCGGAACATTCTCATAGAAGCCGCCGCCTGTGATATGGCTGCACGCTTTCACAGTCACGCCTGCATTCTTCACTGCTTTCAGCGCCTTTACATAGATACGGGTCGGTGCCAGAAGTGCCTCGCCAAGCGTGGTTCCCAACTCCTCATAGTAGGTCTCCAATCCCTCTTTGTTGAGTTCCTTCTCAAATACCTTGCGGACCAGGGAGAAACCATTGCTGTGAACGCCGGTGGATGCCATACCGATCAGTACATCACCCGGTTTCAGGTTTTCGCCGGTAATCATGTCTTTTTTATCAACCACACCGACAGCAAAACCAGCCAGATCATAATCTTCCTCCGGCATCAGCCCCGGATGCTCGGCTGTCTCGCCGCCGATCAGAGCTGCCTCCGACTGTAAGCAGCCTTCTGCAACGCCTTTTACGATATCCGCGATCTTTTCCGGATAGTTCTTGCCGCAGGCAATATAGTCCAGGAAAAACAGCGGCTCGCCACCTGCACATGCAATGTCGTTGACACACATCGCAACTGCATCGATACCGATCGTGTCATGCTTGTCCATGATGATCGCCAGCTTTACCTTTGTGCCGCAGCCGTCCGTACCAGACAAGAGAACCGGCTCTTCCATCTCTTTAATCTTTGCCAGGGAGAATGCACCGGCAAAGCCGCCCAGACCTCCCAGCACCTCCTCGCGCATCGTTTTCTTTACATGCTCTTTCATCAGTTCTACTGACTTATAACCAGCCTCAATATCTACTCCGGAATTCTTGTAATCCATGGTTTTCCTCCGTATGTCCTTGTTTATATTTTTTGTTTTTATTTCTGTGCCAGATACTCTTTATGTCCCAGTTTCTGTAATTTCTCATCCTTACCGGCTACTTCATTCTTCATCTCCTCGGAGTATGCCTTTAATTTCGCTAACAGCTCCGGATCGGAAGTTGCCAGAATCTTGGCTGCCAGAATACCCGCGTTCTTACCGCCGTTGATCGCTACCGTTGCAACCGGAATACCGGATGGCATCTGTACGATCGAATACAGAGAATCAACTCCGCCTAAATCCGAGGTTTTCATCGGAATACCGATCACCGGCATCGAGAACAGTGCCGCGCACATACCCGGCAGATGCGCTGCCTTACCAGCACCTGCAATGATAACCTTAAAGCCTTTCTCCTCAGCGGATTTTGCATAGTTAAAAAAGATGTCTGGCTCACGGTGTGCAGAAATGATTGTCATTTCATAATCAATCCCCATCTTGTCCAGAAAATCTGCTGCCTGTGCCATGATCGGCATGTCCGAATCGCTTCCCATTACAATTCCTACTTTTGCCATCGTTCATTCTCCTTTTCTCTGCATTGTATTTATTAGTTCTACTTATAAGTAATTTGAATAAAAACAGCCTTACTTATTAGTAATGATACTAGGTTTTTGATCGCAAGTCAATAGGGTTTCGAGAATCCTTCAAAAAATACTATGAGATTGCAGCCTCCTTGCTTTTATGTTATCCTTATTGGCATCACAATGATTACAAAGAGGTTCCCTAAATGAAACGGACATTATCATACACTATTACAAATAAAAACAAAGCTGACACCATCGGCGCCTTCCTCCGCGATGCCGGATATTCCCGCCGCATCCTCATCGAGCTCAAACAGAACCCTAAGCAGATCTGCCTGAACGGAACACCGTCCTGGCTGAACACACCGCTTCAGATCGGAGACACCCTGACGCTCTTTCTCCCGGACGAACCCGTTTCTTCAGATATTCTTCCGGTCAATCTTCCGATCGATATAGTATATGAAGACGAAGATCTCATAATACTCAACAAAGCCACCGGAATGCCTGTCCACCCGTCCCAGGGACACCATGAAAATACGCTGGCAAACGCCCTCGCGTACCGGTTTGCCTCGCGCGGCGAACATTTCGTGTTCCGTGCCGTGAACCGCTTAGACCGAGACACCACCGGTCTTCTGCTGATCGCCAAACATAAAATAAGCGGCGCATTTCTCTCCGCCATGACTGCAAAAAAAGAGATACGCCGCGAATATCTCGCGATTGTTGCCGGTAAACCAGAAGGATCTGGCACCATCGATCTGCCGATCGCCCGAAAAGATGGTTCCACCATCGAACGCTGCATCGATATGGATCATGGGGAACACGCCGTCACCCATTACCGGTGTCTCGATTACCGGGACGATCTCGGCTGCTCCCTCGTCCGGCTTCGCCTGGAAACGGGACGCACCCACCAGATCCGGGTCCACATGAAAGCCATCGGGCACCCGCTTTTAGGGGATTTTCTATACAACCCGGATTACCGCTTCATCGGACGGCAGGCGCTTCACTCCTATACGGTGGCATTCCGGCATCCGATCACTGGGGAAGCAATGGAGTTTACGGCTCCGATGCCGGAGGATTTTTCCTTCTTCTATTAATACTGCTTCCGCAGTCCCTTCGGATAATGGTTTTTCAGCGTCCCGCCGCTCTTCTTGCCCCATCCGAGCGAATACCCGTCCACACTCACAAGGCACCAGCCTTTTCCGGCGTCTTCCTCAGAAAGCTGGATCGTCTCGCCACGCAGGTATGCCGCCGTCTCCGGCGCGTTGGCAGACAGGTTCACGTTCTGTTTTACCTCCGATGGATGCAGGGCAAGTGCCAGCGCGTGGGACGGCTCAAAACGGTTTTTCTTAAATTCTCCCATCTGAAGCCCCGGGCGAAGCACCCGCAGCCCCTTAAAATCGACCATCTCCTCCGGCGTCCGGTAAAGCTGATCGCCAAACATCGTCATCGTACTGTCCGCTGTCCATTTCTTCGGCTCAATAAATATCTCTTTGCAGAAATCCTCATAGACTGCCAGAAGCTTCTTGTCTTTCACCGAAGCCGGATATTTACGCTTCACGCTCTCCGGCTCGCCCGTTTTTCGAAGAAGTGCCGCATAATGGCCTTCTCCCTCGGTCCGGTGCGGCCAGATACGGACCGTTTTCTCAATTCCATCCGTCACGCCCGCGCCCCAGGCTGGAACGCCGTGCGAAAGTCCCGGATAGTCCGGCGTTTCCTCTATCGTAAACTCTGGATGTGCCTCTAAAAAACGTCCGATCGCCTGCTCGTCCTCCTCCGGTGCAAAAGTACATGTAGAGTACACCAGACGTCCGCCCGGTTTCAGCATCATCGCCGCATTTTCAAGAATCTCCTGCTGCCGCCCAGCACAGCGATGCACATTCTCCGGACTCCATTCCGTGACCGCCGTCTCATCCTTGCGGAACATTCCCTCGCCGGAACACGGCGCATCCACGATGATCCCATCAAAAAATGCCGGAAAATACTTCGTCAGCCGCCCGGAATCTTCATTTGTCACAACCGCATTCCGGATTCCCATGCGCTCGATATTCTGCGAGAGAATCTTTGCACGCGCCGGATGGATCTCATTGCTCACCAGAAGTCCTTCTCCGCCCAGTCTCGCCGCCGCCTGCGTCGATTTTCCGCCCGGTGCCGCACAGAGATCCAGAATCATTTCCCCCGGCTGCGGGTTTAAAAGCGAAGCCGCAATCATCGCGCTCGGCTCCTGAATATAGTAAACGCCCGCATCGTGGTACGGATGACGCCCCGGACGCTCCTCCGCCCCATAAGCGAATCCCTCCGCCGCCCACGCAACCGGATTCAGAGAAAATGGAGCCGTCTTAGCAAATTCAGCCGGATCCGCTTTCAGTCCGTTCACGCGCAGTCCCTGTGAGCGCTCCTTATCATAACTGGCGATAAACGCATCGTACTCCCTGCCGAGCATCTGTTTCATACGTTCAGTAAATGCTGCTGGTAAATTTATCATGGTTTTGTATTATCCTTCTTAATCAAACATATAATTCATCTTTTCTAAATAATAATACTATTACATAAACAGCAATTCCGTCAACTATTTCTGCCTCTTCTTTCCAGTATCTTTTCCGCCCCATTTTCCCACACTATCCTCATGATTCGATGGATATTTACGTTCGTTCTCCTCCCATTTTTTAGTTTCTCACTCACACGCGGATGCAATCTGTTTTCTTCCAATTTTTCCAGTATCAGCATCGCACTGCACCGGCGTGGGGAATTTTTTCTCTGGTGCCTGCTCTGCGGCGGCTTTTTCTACTCCCAACTCTCCCTGTACCGCCCCCGCCAGGCAAAATGCTGCCTGCTTCTCCTCACTGCCGCTGCCCTGCTGCCCTATACCCCGGAGCACCTCCCAGTCTGTGCTATCCTTCACACGCTTCTGGCGCTGGCGGCTGCACTGTTATTTCTTTATAATCTGTTTTATTTAAGCTTGCAGTTCTATCTTTCGTCCCCAGCTCCTGCCCGTTATTCCCAAACAAACTCCCATACTGCCTTTTTCAGCAAATTGACTCACTCTTTGGATTCTCCTGCTGCCCGTGGGCGCCTCTGCCTCCTGCTTCTCTGGATTTCTTGTGTTTTCTGTCTGGACAGCTGGATTTTATCGGGAATCATCAACAGTGCCATGGAAATTTGCCTGACCTTAACCGCTGGCGTACTGTTCTGGCTGTTTTTTCCTTCACTACGCCTGGCATCGAATCATCCGCATTCCCTGTTGTAATTCTTGCAAAGCGTTTTTTAAACATCTCCCTATCAACAAAAAAAGCCAGTTCTATATCTCTCTTAATACACCAAAGATATAAAAACTGGCTTTTTACCATTCTTAGATTTTTATACCTGCTCCCTCATTTTAAGCAGATATGGTATGTAAACTTCCCGTCATACAGAGCCGGAAACTTCACCGAACGCCCACCTTAGTACACAATCTTGTACTCGCTGGAACCTTCTCCATTTACCACATAGTAAACGGCACGCTCTTCCGGTTTAACATACAGGGTCAGAGTCTCAATCTCGTCCTCTTTATGTCCCAGAGCTGCATATGCTTTCTTTGCTTCTGCCTCCAGCTTCTCGATAGAAATCTCCGCACCTGCGTACTGTACGTATGCAACTGTCTTTACTTCCTTTTTCTCAGCTGTCTTCTTTGCTGCAGTGGTTGTCTTTGTGGTTGTCTTTGTGGTTCTCTTTGCAGTTGTTTTCTTTACGGTCACGTCTGTCTCCTTTTTCTCTGCGGCTGCTGCCATCTCTTTCTTCTCTGCGAGGGCGGTCTCCTTCTTCTGTACCGGCGCTACGGCTGTTTCTTTCTTCTCTACATGTGCCAGTGCAGTTTCCTTTTTCGGAACGGATGCTACTGCCGTCTCTTTTTTCTCCACCGCTGCAACAGCTGTTTCCTTCTTTGCCACTTCCGCTACCGCTGTCTCTTTCTTTGCGACTGCTGCCACTGCCGTTTCTTTCTTCGCCACTTCAGCTACGGCTGTCTCTTTTTTCTCCACAACAGACGGAACCTTTTTCTCTTCCGTTGAAACAGATTTCTTTGCCGCTGTCTTGGCTAATGTTTTCTTTCTCTGAACCATATATCTCATCCTCCTTCTCTGCTTTCTCCGCAACGTCTTCCGGCTTGTGATTCTGTGCTCACTCACACGGCGCAGCTTTTCTGCCTGCGGCAATGCCTCATATCCGATTCATTCCCGACAGTCGAAGTAGGGACACCGCCTAATCACATCCTTGTCATTCTGCGGTATCCCCATAATTTAATTGTCTTATATTCAAGTTTCCCCAAGTTGTCTGTCCATTCAGATTATCACACAAATGGTCTTTTTCCGCCCTTGATCCACCGTCAAGCACATCCTATCCCTATTTCCATGACCTTGTCTGAACTTTAACAAATTATACGGCAATTTCCTGTTTTTGTCAACAAAACCGCTCTTCCTACCGAATCGCCAAGTACAAATTATAAAATCCAGTTACACTGACGATTCCCACCATAATCGGCGTCAGGAATCGGATGCAGAACACCCAGAGTTTTCCCAGACGGAATTTCGTACCGTCCGCCTCGATCTCCGCAAGCAGATACTCCGGTTTCCATTTCCAGCCTACATAGTAGCACATCGTGAGTCCACCGAGCGGCATCAGAATATTATCCGTTACCAGTCCGGCGAAATCAAAGACCGACTGATTCAGGATTGTGACATCACTCAGGACGCCGAAGGACAGCGCACTCGGAATGCCAAGCAGCGTGATCGCCGTACCAATCACAAGCGCCGCATGCTTGCGTTCCCAGCCCAGCGAATCAATCGCAAAAGAGGCACAGACTTCCAGAAGTGCGATCGCACTCGTAACGGCTGCGAAAAAAACCAGCGCAAAAAACAGGATTGCAAAGAAAGTTCCCCCCGCAATATTCGCAAATACCATCGGCAGTGTGCCGAAAATCAGTCCCGGTCCCTGTCCCGGCTCCAGACCGAAGGCAAATACTGCCGGAAAGATCGCGATACCCGCGAGAACCGCAATCACGGTGTCCAGACCACCGACGATCATACAGCTTTTTGGAATATTTTCCTTTCCACTCAGATAGCTTCCGTAGGTGATCGTGATACCCATACAGAGACTCAGGGAATAAAACACCTGTCCCAGTGCCGCGCTGACAGAAGAAAGCGTGAACGCCGAAAAATCCGGCTGGAAGATAAATAACAGTCCTTTCGAAGCTCCCGGAAGCGTCACGCTTCTGAAAATGATGACAAATAACAGAACCAGAAGCATCGGCATCATCAATTTGCTCGCTTTCTCAATGCCATTGATGCCAAAATAGCAGACAGCTATAGTCGCTGCCATAAATACAATATGCCAGATCACCGGCTCGCTGCTGCCGATAAAGGCGTTAAAATCCGGCGCTGCCGCCGTCGTCACATAGCTGGCAATATACTTTAAAATCCAGCCGCCGATGACGCTGTAATAACTCAAAATAATAAACGCCGCCAGTACGCCGAATATACCGACAATCCGTGCGTGCGGATGAATGTCCGCATATGCCTGCACCGGATCATGCCGCGTCTTCCGTCCCAGGGACATTTCCGTGATCATAACCGGCAGTCCGAGAACGACGATAAAAAACAGATACGCAACCAGAAATGGAAATCCACCGTTCTTTCCCATCAGATATGGAAATTTCCACAGATTTCCCAATCCAATCGCCGCCCCAGCCGTCGCCATAATAAAGCCCAGCTTACTCGCCCATTGTTTGTTTTTACTCATGTGTAGCCCTCTTAGTATTCTTTCATTTCATATTTGATATAGCCTTGCGTTATAACGCAATATGGACTATTATATCGAATTTTAGGGACTATGTAAACCGTTTTTAAGTGGGAATCACGCAAAAAAGCCTGTCCCCCGACACCTTTCCCATGCCAAAAGACAGACTTTTCTCTATTTCTTAATTCAATTTATTTCCGGCAGCACACTCCCGGCATTCCAGAAAGCCACGCCGAATTTCCACTTTTTATCTTAGTCCTCGATCGTATCAATCAGGCTGTCATCATCAAAGTAATTGATCCGCATCGAAGCCTTCACATCGCGAAGTGTCTCAGCAGCCTTCGCCTCTGCTGCCTTGCTTCCCTCTTTCAAGATGTCAAATACATCCGGGATTCTCTTCTCCCATTCCTGGCGTCTCGCGCGAATCGGAGCCAGTTCAGCCTGCATGACGTTGTTTAAGAATTTCTTCACCTTCACATCGCCCAGACCACCTCTCTGGTAATGCGCTTTCAGCTCGTCCAGGTTCTGGTAATCCGGAAGGAACTCTGCAAAATACTCCGGACGGCAGAATGCATCCAGATAGATGAAGACCGGATTGCCCTCGACTTTACCCGGATCCTCGACACGCAGGTGATTTGGATCTGTAAACATGGACATGATCTTCTTCTTCACATCTGCTTCCGAATCAGAAAGGTAGATGCAGTTTCCAAGCGATTTGCTCATCTTTGCCTTTCCATCGATACCCGGCAGACGCAGACATGCCTTGTTGGACGGAAGCAGGATCTCCGGTTCCGTCAGAGTCTCGCCGTACACGCTGTTGAATTTGTGGACGATCTCCTTGCACTGCTCTAACATCGGCATCTGATCCTCTCCAACCGGAACGGTCGTCGCGCGGAATGCAGTGATATCCGCCGCCTGGCTAATCGGATAAGTAAAGAATCCAACCGGAATGCTTGCCTCAAAATTACGCATCTGAATCTCTGCTTTTACGGTAGGATTTCGCTGTACACGGGATACCGTAACCAGGTTCATATAGTAGAAAGTAAGCTCTGTCAGCTCCGGCACCATCGACTGGATAAAGATGGTGGATTTCTCCGGGTCAATTCCACAAGCCAGATAGTCCAGGGCAACCTGCAGAATATTTTTACGCACCTTTTCTGGGTGATCGGCATTGTCCGTCAGTGCCTGCGCATCGGCAATCATAATATAGATCTCGTCGAATTTGCCGGAATTCTGAAGTCTCACTCTCTCGCTCAGAGAGCCAACATAATGTCCGACATGTAAGCGCCCGGTAGGACGATCGCCGGTTAAAATAATTTTCTTCATCTATTTGTTTCCCCTTCCATTCTGGTGTTTTTTCTTTAATGGATTTTTGCGCGTGACTGTTAAGGTACTGAACAGTTACGAAAATATTATATATCCTGGCTGGCAGACTGTCAACATTCTGAGACTCCATCTTCCCCAGTAACGCCCTGTTGTTTACTGTACACGCATACGTGCCCAGTAACGGAATTTGCCGTGGCTTCGCATTTAAATACGGCAAATTCCTGCTGCCACCACGTTTTCTCACGGCACTTTCGGTTCCAAAAGTGCCTACCCGTGAACAGTAACTCTGTTACCATTCTTGTCTTGCATATATATGTTAAACACCAGAATTTCCAGTTCCGGAAATTTACTTGCTCTGCGCAAACAGCCAGTCTCTGACTACTTCTGGCTCTTACTCCTGCAGGTTTACCATCACATCCGAAACATCCACTTTCTTATCGATCAGCCCGCTCTCGCTCATCCAGTCGATGTTTTCCTGCCAGCACTCTTCGGTCTGGGTCAAAAACGGAACCTCATCGCTCTCCATGAGCGGCAGAAGTGTCTCACAGGACTTCTCCTCCACGCTCTGGGTCAGAGGGAAGTTTTCCTCATTCTGATTATTCATCAGGATTGCCAGGCAGCCATTCGGATCGTTCTTAAAGTCTTCAAAGCCCTTCTTCGATGCGCGTAAGAATCCTTCCAGAACTTCCGGCTCCTGCTGGATCATTTCGTTGTTGGCAAGGAATACTTCCTCATAATAATTCGGGATTCCATATCCAGCTGCCATGAAGTAGTTGACATCAAAGCCCTCTTCCTCCATCTGCGGAACCTCATGGTTAACAAGGCATCCGATCGTCGCATCCACATTGCCGGTCGTCATAGAACTCATCAGTTCAAATCCGACATCGATCAGGTTTACATCCGATGCATCCGCTCCCACATATTCCATCATGCTCTTGACAACCGCCTCGCTGAGTGCTGTTCCGCCGTAACCAACGGTTTTTCCAACCAGATTTTCCGGTCCTGTGATATTCTTATCCTTTAAAGAAAGAACGACACTTAACGGGGACTGCACGATCGCACCGATGGATTTGATCTTCGTTCCCTGATTGGCAACCGCCTGGATCACATCCTGCTGATAGTACATGCCGATCTCCGCCTTTCCAGCCGCTACCAGTGATAACGCATCGTTCGCATTGGCCGGAAAACGCACTTTCACATCCAGTCCTTCTTCCGCATAATAACCGCGCTCGATCGCCGTATAAATAAAGGTATGGATCGCATTCGGATACCAGTCAAGAACCACATTGATCTCCTTAAGATCCTGACTTTTTCCATCTTCCGAGGTCTGTTTCGCATCCGTGCCCTCTGCCTGAGCAGCTGTCTCACTCTTTTCGCTGGCCGTTCCACATCCGCCAAGTGTCATCATTCCCATCACTGCTGCCATCACTGCGGCAGCCATTTTCATTCGTTTTTTCATCTCATATCCTTTCATTTTTACAAATTTCCGTTTATATTTCCCTATCACTTACCTGTTTTCCAGTTCTTTTGGCATATGACTTGCTGGATTCACATACCAATCTCAAAGATCTGCACTTCTTCACGAGTAGCTTTTTTGTGAATACACTTTTTTCGGTCTGCAGCACACATTTCAAAAATACAGACTTTTCAATATCCGCACACATACTTCAAAATTTCATCCTATATCACAATTTCCTACTCATTCCTCCAGAAAATCATCCGCTTTTCAAGCAGCGAGACAATCCACGTTGCCGCCATCGCCACTTCCGATAGGAGCAGAATCGGTGCAAATACACCGGCTCCATCTAACTGGGTCATCATTCTCCGGCTGAAATATCCGAGTCCGCTCTGAGCGCCCAGCCATTCTCCAATCGCCGCTCCGATGATCGACAGCGGTACCGCCATCTTGATCGCTGAAAAAAAGTACGGAAGCGTCGCCGGAATCTTTAATTTCAAAAAGATCTGACGCTTATCCGCGCCAAATGTAAACAAAAGTTCTTCCATTTCCGTCTTCACCGACCGGAACCCGTCAAATACCGTGATCGTGATCGGGAAAAACGTAATCAGCACCGTTACCAGCACCTTGCTCCAGATCGTGTAGCCAAACCAGAGGACAAACAGCGGTGCCAGCGCCGTCGTCGGGATCGTCTGCGAGGCGATGATCAGCGGATACAGCGCCTTTCTTGCCGTCTCACTGGCATCCATCAGCACAGCCAGTCCCACGCCCAGCACGATCGAGATCAAAAGTCCAATCGCAACTACCGACATCGTCGCCGGCAGATGTGCCGTAAATAATGGACCCCGAAGTTCCCACAGCCGTACAACCACCTGAACCGGAGACGGGAGAATATAGGCTGCATCAATCCCCATAGCCGCTGCCTGCCATGTAAACAGAAGCACCGCCACCAGAATCAGGGCTGGAAGATTCGCATTCATCCGGCTTCCCATTTTATTTGTTTTTTTCTGTTCCATCACGCCTTCTCCTTCTTAAGCATTCCGATCAGTTCTTCCTTTAAGGACAGAATCTCCGGTCTGCGAAGCTCTTCCCGGGATCGCGGATATCCCGCCGGGACCTCGATGGAGCGCAGATGTGTGATCGGTGACTGTTCCACCACGAGAATCCGGCTGGACAGAAACACCGCTTCTTCCACATCATGCGTGATGAAAACAACCGTCTTTTTCTCCTTCTCCCACTGTTCCAGAAGCCACTCCCGCATAGACAGTCTTGTCAGATAATCCAGGGCTGAAAACGGCTCATCCAAAAGCAGAAGGTCTGAACCCGTCAGAACCGTTCTCGCAAAGGCGGCTCTCTGGCGCATACCGCCGGAAAGCTCTTTCGGCGTCTTATCTCCCCAGTCTGCAAGTCCAACCGATCGAAGCGCATCATCCGCTTTTTTCTGCATCTGTTCCTTCGAATATCCGCCCTGAATCTCCATCGGAAGCATCAGATTCTCCCGCACGGTGCGCCATGGAAACAGCAGATCCTGCTGCGGCATATATCCGCAGTAATTTTTCTTCGTTTCGATCGATTCCCCATCCACCCGGATCACACCGGAAGCCGGGGTAAGAAGCTTATTTACCAGCCGGAAGATCGTACTTTTTCCACAGCCGGAAGCGCCGATGATGGACACAAACTCCCCATCCTGGACTTCAAACGACAGATGGTCAATGATCGAAAAATCCTCTACCGCATATTGGAAACGCACATTGTCAAATGTAAGCATATTTACCGCCTCATTTCCCACGCCATATCCCAGAATGCCGCTTCATAGCGGGAGCAGGCCACAAAAATATCCACCAGATGTTTCTTTTGTTTCTCAGACAGATCCTCTGCCAGACGGTTCATCCACTCTACAAGGACTTCATTTTCCTTGTGGTAAGACTCGGAAGCGTATCCCCGGATCCACTCCCCATAAAATGGATGTTTGTCGGCATCCGGTCTGTCTGCTGCGATTTTCTTCGCAATCCATTCATAACTGAGGGCGCAGGACAATATCGCTGCTGCCGCCTCCGGCGCGCCCCCCTCATAAGCGATGCGAAGCATATAAGAAGTATAAGAAAGGTTATCCAGAGCGACCGGCGTCTGTTCCGCCTCTTCTCTGGTTATCCCCAAACGTTCCATGTAAGCACGGTGAATATCCATCTCCCCATCCAGAATCGAGTGGGTATATCCGGCAAACAGGCGCATAAATGCGAGATCCGTTGATTTTGCCGCCCCGATGGAAAACACCTTTGTGTAATCAATCAGATACAGATAATCCTGTATCATATAATATTTGAATTTATCATGATCCAGACTGCCGTCCGCAATGCCTTTTACGAACGGTTTTTCATTGTAACCAGCCCAGATCTCCTTTGTGGCTTCCAAAAGCCTCTCTGTCATTGTCATACGCGTTCCTCCGCAAATCCTTTTCCCCGGAAATCAAATCCATGATCCATCGGACCGGATCCTTTGCCGAGATCCAGCATCGCTCCCAGTGCGCCGGAAATATATGCCTTGGCACGTTCCACCGCGGTGTCAAGATCATAGCCCTTCGCCAGATTGGATGCAATCGCGCTGGACAGGGTACAGCCCGTCCCATGGGTGTTGGAATTGTGGATGCGTTTTCCGTTAAACCAACGGTATCCGCCGTCCCGGTATAAAAGATCGTTGGCATCATTTAACTGATGTCCACCCTTGCAGAGAACCGCACAATGGTACGTTTCACTGATACATTTTGCTGCCGTAATCATATCGTCGGCAGACTTAATTTCCATTCCCGATAAGACCTCCGCCTCCGGAATGTTCGGTGTCAGAACCGCCGCTAATGGAAAAAGCGATTCTTTCAAGGTATCGATGGCGTCGTCGCTGATTAACTTTGCTCCGCTCGTCGCCACCATAACCGGGTCCACAACAATGTTTTCTGCCTGGTACTCACAAAGCTTCTTCGCAATCGACTTGATCAGTCCGGTTGATGAAACCATGCCAATCTTTACCGCATCCGGACGAATATCCGTAAATACGCTGTCAATCTGCTGTTCCAGAAATTCCGGGGTTACCTCAAAAATCCCCTGGACGCCGGTTGTGTTCTGGGCCGTCAGCGCCGTGATCGCACTCATTCCATATACTCCATTGGCGATCATCGTCTTTAAATCGGCCTGGATACCGGCGCCTCCGCTGCAATCACTTCCAGCGATTGTTAATGCTGTCTTCATAATTAACTCCTTTCAGGCATCAATAACTTTTATAAGGCGACACAAGGTGGTGCCCCCAATGTGCCGCCATAAAAAACTTTTTGCAAAGTTTCTTACCATTTTTTTATGAAGCTTTTTTCACAAGCTTTTTCTTATAAACTTTTTCATGCCATTTTTTTGACAAAATGACAACGTTTTCATCTTTACAGAACCTTTTTTACAGCTTCCTTCAGTTCCTCTGCTGCCTTTTCAATATCATCGACCGCAAACAAGGCGCTGACCACTGCAATGCCGTCCACACCTGTTCCTTTTAACAGTTCCAGATGTTCTTTATTCAGTCCGCCGATCGCAACAACCGGAATATCGACTGCCTGACAGATCTTGGAAAGCATCCCCGGCGTCACGGCATCGGCGTCCTTTTTGGTTCCCGTCGGATAGATGGCTCCGACTCCCAAATAATTCGCCCCATGCTTTTTCGCAAGAAGCGCCTGTTCTACATTTTTGCAGGAAACGCCGATGATCTTATCTGGTCCCAGCTTTTCCCGGACCTTTCCCGCTTCCATATCGCTCTGTCCCACATGGACGCCGTCCGCATCCACCGCCAGGGCAATCTCCACGTTGTCATTGATCACAAACGGAACCTGATACTTTCTGCAAAGCATTTTAAGCTTCTTTGCCTCCTCCAGAAACTCCGCCTCGTCAAGCTCCTTTTCTCTCAGCTGGACAAACGTCGCCCCGCCCTTCAAAGCTTTCTCAACCTGACTCTCCAGAGTTTCCCCCTTCAGCCATGCGCGGTCTGTCACCGCGTAAAGCAGCATATCTTCCGGTCTGCAGTTCATCTGCATTTCCTCCTTTTCTCAGCTGTTCTTATAAAAACGGACACTAAAGCTCTATTATCTTACTTCAAATTTTGCTCCAGCCTCCAGCGCTTCTCCGTTCATGCGATAAATAGCATCAATGATATAATTCCGATAAGTCGCATTGCCGTCCAGTTCACTTAAACGGGCGTATGCCGTCTCCCCGGCCAGTCCCATCGCGCAGACTGCCGCAGCAGCTGCCTCAAGCGGCTGTTCCTGGTTGGCTGTCACAAAGGCCGCCGTCAGAGCCGAGAGCTGACAGCCGGTTCCCGTGATGGAAGACATCTCCGGACGACCGTTGTAAATGCAGTATGCATTCTCCGCATCCGCCACAATGTCGATCGCACCGGTGATCGCAACGACCGCGTTCATCTTTCCGGCAAATGCCTTCGCAAAAGCTGCCGCCTCGTCCAGGTTTTCCTTCGTCACCCGGTCTGCCAGATCAGCATCCACGCCCTTCGTCGTTCCATTTCCAAGTGCCAGTGTCTTAATCTCCGAAATATTCCCGCGGATCACGGTAAACCTGACTTCCTTTAAAAGCTGATTGGCGGTCTCTGTTCTGAGTTTCGACGCACCGGCGCCTACCGGGTCTAAAACTACCGGATGACCCAGCTCATTTGCCCGCTTTCCGGCAAGCAGCATGGATTCGATGGTCCGGCTGTTTAATGTGCCGATATTGATATTCAGTCCGCCGCAGATGGTCTGGATATCCGAAACTTCGTCCTTATCATCCGCCATGATCGGGGACGCGCCGCATGCGAGTACCACGTTGGCACAGTCATTGACAGTCACGTAGTTCGTAATGTTGTGGATTAACGGACATTTTTCTCTTACATTATCAAATATTTCTTTAAACATGTGCTGGCTTCTCCTCTCTCAGTGCTTCCTGCATTCCTGCTAAAATATTGGCTTTCTTTAAACTTAAAATCAGAACCGCGCTTATGATCGCTCCTCCCGCGGTCGAGATCAAAAACGGAACCACATAGGCATAGACAGCCAGTCCCGCCGCGCTCTTTCCCATCAGGAAAACCGCCACCGGATATGCCGCAAATCCGCCCAGAATGGACGTTCCAAGCACCTCACCGATCAAAGTTGCGAACACACTCTGCGTTTTCTTGTAAACCAGTCCGCAGATCAGGGCGCCAAACATACTGCCCGGAAATGCCATCAGGCTTCCAAGTCCTAACAGATTTCGGATCAGCGCCGCTGCAAAGGCCGCTCCCAGTCCATAGCCCGGTCCCAGAAGAACGGCACACAGGATATTTACCATATGCTGTACCGGGGAACACTTGCTTCCGAACACCGGAACGGAAAATAAACTTCCTACGACGGCAACGGCACAGAATACAGCCGCAATCGCCAGTTTTTTCGTGTTTGTCTTATTCATTTTTCTTCTCCTTCTTTGAAAATTTGCAACTGTTCTGTTTCTTTGATATTCTTGAACAGTTACGAATAATTTACGTTTTCTGCATGAAATTCGGTCGATACTCTCTGGTATCCTCTCACGCCGGAACACGGCTTCCCATCGCTGCCTACAAAGCCCAGGGCGCTCCCCCTCAGCTCGCCGCACACATGCGGAATACGTTCCCCCTTTCAAAGAATTTAATTTTAAAAGAATGTGCCCTGGCACATTCCCGCGCCGAGCGCGGTCGCTTGCGACATGATTCCCTTCCGCCGCAGTGCGATCCCGCCCGGTAGGGCTTTTTATATAACAGGAAATTTCAACGGATTTTCCTGTTATATGAAAAAACAGGAGATACCCCTGCGGATATCTCCTGTAAAAATTCATCTCATGACTTCCTACGACGGCATTATCCGCATCAGGTTAAAGGGTCGAAGTTCGATTACTTCCTCTCAGCCCGCCAACGAGCTCCCCTGTTTTTATCAAATTTGCAATGTTTCCCTGCTGAACCATCGCCAGACTTATTATAACGCATCTGGCGGAATTTTCAAGTGTGACTTTCTGGTACACTTTTATCCCCTATCCTTTCACGATCAAGGTCAGCGTAAGCGCCCGCCAGATTCCGGTGAGTCCCATAATGCCACCCAAAAGAATCGCTAATGGGATCCTGAGACCGGTAAATGTAATGCTGAGCAGACTGCAAAGGCGCGTCTGCAATCAGCTGAGGCGTTCCATTCGTGTTATTACACAAATCCCCCAAAACCTCTACACAACTCACTACACACTTTTTTACACAATTCGCATAAGAAGATATAATAAATTGCAACAAGTTATATAAAAAAGTATCAAAAAACAGTACATAAAAAAGTGCTGAAACCCTACATAAATACTGGGGTTCAGCACTTTCTAATAAGTTATATGAAGTTACAACAAGTAGTTCGCTTACTGTGCCATCTGCTTTGCAACTTCCTCTGCAAAGTTCTCTTCCTTCTTTTCGATACCTTCACCAGTCTCAAAACGAACGAACTTCTTAACAGTGATCTTCGCACCATTCTCTTTAGCAACCTGAGCTACATACTGAGCTACGCTCTGCTTGCCATCCTCAGCCTTAACATATACCTGATCCAGAAGGCAGATCTCTTTGAGCTCTTTCTTGATACGACCCATAACCATGCCGCTGATGATCTTGTCGTTTGCGTCCGGCTTCTCGTTCTTAGCTGCTACAGTCAGGATCTCTTTCTCTTTTGCGATGTAATCTGCATCTACTTCGCTGTCGTTGGTGTACAGCGGTTTCAGAGCTGCAGCCTGCATAGCTACGTTCTTAGCCATCTCTTTGATTGCATCGTTTACAACGTCAGTCTCAACGTCTACCAGAACGCCGATCTTGCCGCCTGCATGGATGTAGGAAGCAACGAAACCGTTCTCCTCAGCTAACTGAGCAAAACGACGGATCTTCATGTTCTCGCCGATGATGGAGATCTGGGAAGACAGAGCCTCTGCAACTGTCAGGGACGGATCCTTTGCCCATTTTTCAGCCAAGAATGCGTCAATATCTGCTGCGCTTGTGTTCAGCGCCTGCTCAGCAACATCAGATACATAGTTCTGGAACTTCTCGTTCTTAGCTACGAAGTCTGTCTCTGCGTTTACTTCTACTACAACTGCCTTCTTTTCATCAGCGGTAACCTTAGTCATAACGATACCCTCTGCTGCAATACGGCCAGCTTTCTTAGTAGCGCCTGCAAGTCCTTTTTCTCTCAGGAACTCAACAGCTTTGTCCATGTCGCCATCTGTAGCTGCAAGAGCTTTCTTACAGTCCATCATACCAGCGCCTGTCATTTCACGTAACTCTTTTACCATTGCGGCTGTAACTGCCATCTTAAATCCCTCCGTGTATATAAATTCAGGTACACGTTCGTATACCCGCGCGGAGCACGCTTTTATGCGGAAAACCGCGGCGTGCTCCTGGTCTTTTGGTTTCAGTTTTTAATTTTGGGGTTAATTAAGCCTCTGTAGCCTCTGCTTCGCCCTCTGCTGCAGCTGCCTCAGCCTCGCCCTGCTTAGCTTCGATAACAGCGTCTGCCATTCTGGAAACGATCAGTTTTACGGCACGGATAGCATCATCGTTACCCGGGATTACATAATCCAGCTCTTCCGGATCACAGTTGGTATCGATGATACCGATCAGCGGAATACCCAGAGTATGAGCCTCCTGTACGCAGATTCTTTCCTTCTTCGGATCTACTACGAAGATAGCATCCGGGATCTTCTTCATATCTTTGATACCGCCCAGGTTCTTCTCCAGCTTCTCCCACTCTTTTTTCAGCTCGATAACTTCTTTCTTCGGCAGAACGTCGAAAGTTCCGTCCTCAGACATAGCCTCGATCTGTTTTAATCTAGCGATACGGCTCTGGATGGTCTTGAAGTTTGTCAGCATACCGCCTAACCATCTCTCGTTTACATAGAACATACCACATCTCTCAGCCTCGGTCTTGATAGCGTCCTGAGCCTGCTTCTTTGTACCAACGAACAGGATTGTGCCGCCGTCTGCTGCGATATCGGATACTGCCTTGTAAGCCTCATCTACTTTACCTACAGATTTCTGAAGGTCGATGATGTGGATACCATTTCTCTCGGTGTAGATGTACGGAGCCATTTTCGGGTTCCATCTTCTGGTCTGGTGTCCAAAATGTACACCTGCTTCGAGTAACTGCTTCATTGAAATAACGCTCATGTTTCTTTCCTCCAATTTTGGTTTTTCTTCCGCCGTCTTCTCATGCTTTCCGCGGGGACTCATAATGAGCACCGTCCTGCGCAAATCCGACCGGCGTGAATTTTCAGCCTTTATACTATATCACAGGCAAGGTATACATGCAAGTGGAAATTAAAAAAATCACGCATTTTCCTTCATTTTTCTTCGTTTCTTGAATTTCTTCCAGCAAGCATATACGGAATGATAATACAAAACCTTCAGTAAAAACTTTTAGCAATTCTATGTAAATTAAAAGCGGGCTCCGAAAACCTCGGAACCCGCATAAATCCTAGAAATAAAAAAGAGCGCGAGACGGGACTCGAACCCGCGGCCTC